>JADHOF010000168.1 GCA_016779125.1 Verrucomicrobiia bacterium
GTCCCTCGGTCAGGATGCCAGCTCCACCGTCGCCGACCACCCGGAGAGTTTTCCATTTAATGGAACAGCCACCGACATCCGACTCTATTGGGGTGCGCTCGATTTCAAGGCCATCAGGGAGTGGGCGATGGCTCACTGAGACCGAATTCCGCGACTTTCGTAGTTCGCCCTGCGGGGCTTGCTAACGAACTGGCTGGCGTCCCGGACTTCGGTCTCGCGGACCGCTTTGCAGGGCAGGCAGGAGGGGAAGGGATTTATCCCGTCATCTCGAGTAAAGCCACATGGGGGACGTAAACCTCTTCCTTCTGGTCCGTTGTCTAATCGTCCTTCCTGTGAAAGGCCGAAGAAACTGAACTATGCCCGCGCAACCGCCGCTTGCATGATCACTTCAACTACCAATTACATAGACCTGAAAATCGAGCCCAAAAAAAAGGCACCCCTGAGGGGTGCCTTTTTTGACAGTTTCGACCTTGATCAATAGGGCTGGTAGCAGTTCCAGTCCGTGCCATTGGAGTTGTTGTCGGTATAAGCCGTGCCTCCGCCACGAGCGCCGTGAACAGCCGTTGCGAATGCCACGCCGAGCGCCTGAAATTCCGTCCTAACCACCGGAGTCACCACGGATCCGTCGCCCATCGTGATATTTCCCTCTTCACCGTGATGAGCATATTTTTCACCCGGTCCGGCTCCCTTGACAAACCCGATGTCGTGACTCTCGGCTTGAATATTGTGCCCTGTCCCCGTGCCGCCGCGAACCATTTCAAACCTATTCCAGTCCCGATAGGTCTGGCCGTCTCGGCGATAACGATATCCGGCAAACGGATTGACGTTCGGGAATCCCGTGCTGCTGGAACGCTCCGCCGTGTTCACATTGAAATCCATGGCAAGCCAGTAATCCGAGCTCCCTAACGGATTCACACCTTGGTTTGCGTGCGACTGCTCCAAGCCAATGGCCATGTAGGCGAGTGAACCGTCGTAACCCGGAGAACGTCCGTACCGCGTTGTCTCCGAGCGATGCACCGGATCGCGTCCATCCACATTTCCACTGCTGTTCTGGAGGGTTGAATTGAAGAAACCGACCGTTCCCCGCGACCAGTCGCTGGCGACGGCGTTCTTCTTCTCCTTGTTTCCGGGACACATCAGAACTTTCGGCGTCTGCAGTTCATTGGAGAACACATAGAACGCGCACCAAGCACGAGGCGTGGCTGTTCCCGCACCTTCGTTCTGAAAATTGTAGAAGTGGGCGTTATTGTTGGGGTCCCGCACCTGAATATTGTAGCGACGAAACATCATCCAAGGGAGGTTGTCATCCTTGCCGGCGGCCCATGTGCGCATCGCCGTGCCGATCTGCTTCAGATTGTTGACGCACTTGATCTTGTTCGCCTTGTCTTTGGCCTTGGCCAGAGCAGGCAGCAACATGCTGGCCAAGATCGCGATAATGGCGATCACAACCAAGAGCTCGATTAGTGTAAACGCGGTGATTTTTCTACTATTTACCTTCATTTTCAATACTTACGGTTTAATTCTAGCCATCTAAACATGAATACGCAAGCAATTATTCCCACTGTGAGAAATATTTGCCCCATTAAAAAATCATCCTTTTCTCACCATGATTGTTTGCGATCACGAACATTTCACGGCTAAATCGCATCATGAACTCCGCCACAGCTCTTTCCCGCCGCACGTTTATCAATCGCACTTTGGGGGCCGCAGCCGCTGCGGGAGCCACGTGGTTCGACGCCCCCCGCCTGCTCGCTGATCTTTCTCCGGCCCGCAAGGCGTCCGTGGCCCGCTTCGGTGGTTTTCATCTCGGGATTCAAAGCTTTTCCCTGCGCGGTTACGGTGTCGATGGCGCGATTGAAAAGGCCGCGCACCTGGGCCTTCATTGGATCGAGTTTTTCCGCGGCCACTACCCTCCAACCGGCGACCGCAAAAAGATCGAGGAGATGAACGCCAAGCTGGCGAAGCACGACATCTCCATCAGTGCCCACGGCGTTCAGTCCTTCACAAAGGATCACGACAGCAACGAGCTGTTCTTCAAATTCGCCAAGTTGGCCGGTGTCCGAAACATCAGCGCGAATCCCGCCCCCGATTCTTTCGAAAGCCTCGATCGTCTCGTGAAGCAGTACGACATGCGAATCGCGATTCACAATCACGGCCCGACGCACGCTTATGACAAGGCCAAGGACGTGCACAAGGCCGTGCAGAAATGGGACAAGCGAATCGGCTTCTGCGCCGACCTCGGGCACTTTCTGCGTTCCGGAGACGATCCGGTCGAGGTGATCAATCTCCTTGGCGATCGACTCTACGGCGTCCATCTCAAGGACGACGTCAACATCGGACAGAAGAAGGGAAAAAGCGTCATTTTAGGCAAGGGGCATCTTGATGTTGTCGGCGTCTTCAAAGCGTTGAAGCGGGTAAAATTCCCCGCAGACGGCGCTCTTTCGTTGGAATACGAGGAAAATCCAAAAGACCCGATTGCCGAAATCGAGGAATGCCTCCAAATCGCCGCTGACGCAGCGCGAAAAGTGGCCGGTTCCTAGGCTGTGCCAAACCCCGGTTGACAAGGCGGGCCGGGCGGCCCGCCTTTCCCGTAGCTGCGTATCGCCTGAATATGTCCAACGCCACGTGGAGAGCGGAATTCCGACGATTCGCGCTGCTCCTTGGCGCCCTGATTGTCGTCTCGTTTCCCCTTGTCGTCACGGGGTTCACCTCATTCTACATCCGGGACTTCGCGGTTTTCGGATATCCTCTGGCGTTCTTTCACAAGGCCTCATTCCTGAACGGGGAGTTTCCCCTCTGGAATCCCTTCAACTTCTGCGGCATTCCCCATTTCGCCCAATGGAACACGATGCTGCTCTACCCCGGCAGCCTGTTTTACCTCCTGCTGCCGCTCCCGTGGGCGCTCAGTCTGTTTTGCCTCGTGCATCAGTTTCTCGCCGGTCTCGGCATGTATCGCCTGAGTCGCGCTCTCGGATCCGACCACGCGGGAGGCACCTTGGCCGGACTCGCCTACTCATTCGGAGGACTGACGCTGACCTGCCTGATGTGGCCGAACAACATCGCCGCCCTGGGCCTGCTTCCTTGGGTCATTTCCTCGGCTCGCTCTTGCATTCTAAACGGCGGAAAGGCGATTCCAACTGTCGCGTTGATCGGCACCGCGCAGATGCTCAGCGGCGCGCCGGAGATCATTCTGACCACCTGGATTTTTATCCTCGGCATCCACCTGGCCGATTTCGATTCCGAGTCACCGAACAATTCGACGTGGACGACAAGATTGCGGCCCACGGGTCGCCTGCTGCTGGCGGTTCTCCTGATCGCCCTGTTGTCCGCCGCACAGCTATTGCCATTTTTCGAACTGCTCAATTTCGCCAAGCGCGCGGATGCCGGTTCGGGCTCCAGTTGGAGCGCGTCGGGCTCCTGCTGGGTCAACTTCCTGATCCCGGGCTACCAAGGGCTTCGGACCGACCAAGGGTTCATCGTGAACCATTTTCAAAAATGGACGCTCTCCTTCTATCCGGGAATGCTCATCCTGTTGTGTGCCGGCCTGGCTTTTTCACGCCGAAACAAACTGCCTCTGATTCTTGGAGCGATCGCCTTTGCCGGTCTGGCGCTTGCCTCCGGCCACTACGGAACCGCCTATCCTTGCGTGGCCAAACTCTTACCTCTGGAACTCATGCGCTTCCCGGTGAAATTCGTCCTGTTCCCCGTCGTCGCGCTTCCGCTTCTCGCCGGCATCGGATGGACCCGCGCGCGGGCCGGTTCTTTCCCGCCTCGCGCCGTCCTTACCTCCATCGTCATCGCCAGCGCCTTTTTCGCCATCGCGGTCTATCTCGATCAAACCAGCACCGCCGCCCGGCCCGAACGCTCCGGAAAAGGGATCGAAGCCGTCATCCGTGGAGGTTTTCTGTTTTTTTCTGCACTGGTGCTGTTCATTGCAAACCGCCCGGCACGGTGGGTGACCTACGCAAAACGCCTCGTTCCATTTCTGCTTTTCGCCGACCTGATCACCCACATGCCGGGCCTGACCGCAACCGTCGAATCCACGGCCTATCACATCGAGGACTCCAGCTTGCCCCCCCCCTCAAGCCGGATCCACGTGACACTCAAGGCGTGGTCAGCCCTCCATGCCCTCGACTCCGCAGATCCCGTCCGTACGATGGAGATCAATCTGGAAGGACGAACCGCCTCCATGAACCTGCTTCGCAAAGAAGCCAAACTCGGCGGTTTTCTATCTCTCACGCCACCGGCTGCGCGAGACGTGGCCAGAATCACCGACCGGGACGATTGGCGGTCGGTAAACGAGACAATGGCGGATTTCCTCGGAGTCGCCAAACTTGGGCGATGGGCTGACCGAGTCGTTTGGGAAAACCGTTCCAGCGCCAAATCACTCATCAGCTCCGGTCAGCAACCGTTTTTCGGCACCGCGGACGAACAGTTGGAACGCATGCGGGAAGACGATTTTGATCCCTTCTCTGTCGTCTGCCTTGAAACCGCCACAACCGAGCTCGTCGATAGAGGCTTGGGCCAGGCGAATCTTCAGCTTACGAGTTTCAACTCCCACGAAATCCGTTTCACGGCCGATTGCAAAAGTCCCTCGATCGCCGTCATCGCTCAGACTTGGTATCCGGCATGGAAAGCCCGGGTGAACAACGGCCCGGTTCCGATCATGAAGGCGGACCTGCAATTTCAGGCCATCCTGCTTCCGTCGGGCGCATCGGAGGTCGTTCTTCGCTACGAAGACAACGCTTTCCGTCTTGGAATCGCCTTCAGTCTGCTCGGCGCAATTTTCACAGCGCTGATCTGGTGGCGAAGTTCACTGAGGCCGGCGGACGATGATTCGCCGGGCGTAGGGGAAAGCGAGAGGCTCGTCGCGGGGAAGAGCACGTAATATCGCCGCGAGGCGTTCCCGCTCGGCGATCATTTCCGAATTGCTCGTACGGGCAAGATTCGCACTTTCCAACGGGTCTGCCAGCACGTCGTAATAGCGGCCGCTGGAATACAGCTTGTAGCGGGGATTCCGAACAACCCGATCCCCGCCCTGTTGGGACAAAATCCATTCCCGGGGATTAAGCAATTCACGACCGCTCAAAGCCTCGGCAAAAGATCGTCCGTCAATCACGCGATCCTTGGGCGGTCGTGCACCCGCAAGGTCCAGCAGGGTTGGCAGCAGATCCGTGAAATCCGCGAGATGTCTGATTACTTCCCCCCGCTTCACCCAATAAGAACCGGATACGATGAGTGGCACGTTGATGCCGACTTCCCGCAGTGTTCCCTTGCCGCCTTTCACATGCAGGTTGTTCCACGCCTTGGCCACCAGGCCATCCGTCCCGCAAGCGCTCGTCAGAATCACAATCGTCCGCGAATCCAGTTTCAAACGGTGAATCCTTTGCATCAAACGACCCACCAGCTCGTTCAGACCGAGCACATGGTCTTTGAAACCGGCTCCGGACGCGGCCGAAGGAAGAAAGGCGCACACCGCGAAGGGAGCTTCCCTGCTCTCCTCCAAGAACCCGGAAACAAAATCGCTGATCGCCCCCAGATTGCCGCTCGGCAAAGCGCGATCAAATCCATGCCGTCGAAACAGGCCTCCCTCTTCATCCGGCCTGTTCAGATTCCACACACCCGCAAACCCGGTGGTGTAGCCGACATCCTTCAACAAGCGGGCAAAGACGATCTCCCTGCCCGGATCCAATTCCGGAGGACCGCTCTTCGGAACGTCGTTCTCCCACATCCATCCGCTGCGAAACGGATAACGCCCCGTCAACAATTCGACCTTCGAGATCGAAGGCATCGGAGCGGCGTAGCAGGTTTCAAATCTCGCGCCATTCGCGGCCAGCCGGTCGATTTCCGTCGTCTTCAATTCCTGCCCGCCGTAGCAACCCAGCCATTCCCGCCCGAGGTCTTCCGCCACGAGAATCACAAAGTTTGGCTGTTGCCAGGACCGGGGCGCAGCGCTCGAACACCCCAGCGCGCAGGCCGTGGCGAATAGGAATGCAATCAGCTTCATCTGGAACAAACTATGCCTCCGGCATCTCGGAACCTGCAGTCTAATTCGAGGTGACACGCCAATAGTCGGGCAGATTCTTCTTGGTCTCACGGAGGATCTCCAAAGCGGCCTCCTTCGCGCGCGGCGAAATCCGCTGATAGGCCTCCGTGTCATCCTCGCCGGAGAGTATCGCGTGAAGACGCTCCAGGACATGTTCGCGCATCACCTCAGGAATCGCATCGAAGGACGGCGTGTAGATGACGTAGCTGCAAGGGTATTGAAACAACCGGGACTTGAGGTCCAGATCCCGCAGGCTTCGCCCTGTTGAATCCTTCGGCCCTCGATCGGCGAATTCCTCGGCAAACCCGGAAGTACCGACCACCGGCCCGGCCAGTTCCGTTTCTTCGGCAAAGGTCAGGTACCGAAGAAATGCGTCCACCTGATGCCGCAAATACCGGATGTGTCCGTAACGGTGCATCATGATCCGGGTCTCGAAATTCAGTCGCGTGATAAAGTTGTGCATATGCGTTTGGTGGTCGTGCACCAGCATCGCCACCATGTCGCTGTCCTTCCGAAGATAGCCTTCGAGATTCACCAAGTCGTCGAGGCTGGTTCGGTTCCTTTCTTTCGCAGCAACAGCATCCGGCCCGGCGCAGTTTCCCCGGTGAGTCTGTTCGCCGGCCGAACCCGTCACGTACCAACCCGCCCAGCGATCGGCGAGCGGCGTTCGATGATTGACCTCGGAGGCCGCGGTCATCTGATCCGGTTCCCCGGCCTCGTCGGTGCCGATCGAGCGCAGCACGTGCCCCGGCACCCCCATGGAGCGCGCGGAGGAATGGCAATTCAGACACTGCGTGTTCTGCTTGAAACGGGGCCGATCGCGATCGAGGTTGTCCAGGTCATAGAAAACCGTCCCGAGAAGAGGATCGACCTCTGAAATTTCCATCACCGGCGCTCCGGGAATCCAGCCGATGTACATCTCGTCATTGAAATAGAGAGCCCGCGGATTCCGGGGAGAGATATAGCTTCTCTGCAAAGACGTCTTCGAAAACACCAACATCTGCGATTTGTGGGACACCCCTAGCTCCTCCAACAGGGCCGGCAACCAACCAAGAACCGGATCGTACTTCAACTTCGTCTCACCGGACGCGATCCGCGCTTCCAGACGGGAGATCGGTCCGCTCGATTTTTGTTTCTCATACTCGATCGGTGCCTCGTTGAAAGGGACCGGATGCATCGCGCCTTGAAAATCCGATTGCGCCCACCCCGCCACGACCGTCAGTCCGAGCAGGAGGGCGGTCACGAGTTTCGATGACTGAAATTGGCTGCGCATACCGTGAATCTGACGTTTTCTGTGCGCCGCCAATGTGCGGCAATTGCCCATTCAAAGCCAATTCTTGGCCACGAAAATTCTTCACCGCCTCCGACGCACCTTCCATGGCTCTTTCCGGGTTTCAATGCTCGTCTATCGTCCATTTTTGCTGTTCGGCAAAGTGAAGGGGATGATAGACAATCGGTCGCTTTGTTTTACCGAACGGACAATATTCAGCCAAACGGGCTGCGACTTCGGCGCTTCCTCCAAGCGACCGGGCTCGCGACGATTTGCCCGCCGCCCTCCGTTTTCGCGGGGAGTTCGGACTTCCGCTATCACACGGTCCGGCGAGGCGAAACGCTATCCGAGTTGGCAGGCCAATACTCGACCAGCGTATCGGATCTCCAAAGGATGAACGGCATGCGCGGCGACCAGATCCTGGTCGGTCAACGTCTCAAGATCGGCGAAAACAAGCGCGAGACCGAATCCAGCGCCTACCGCTATCACACGGTCGGACGCGGCGATACGCTGTCCGGTTTGGCCGAGGTTTACGGAACTTCCGTGACGCGAATCATGCGTCTCAACGGCCTGCACAGCGACAACATCCGTATTGGTCAAAAACTCAAGATTAGCGGTGCCGGCAATCGATTCCTCAAACCCGAACTGGTGCGGATCTCCAATCTAAACCCGAAGCTGTGGAGGAATATCATCGCCCATCACAGCGCGATTCGGGAAGGCAACGCCGCCATTTACGGTCGCGCCCACAAGCGCCGCGGAATGATCAACGGACTGGCCTACCATTTCGTCATCGGCAACGGAATCGACAGCGGGGACGGCGAGATCGAGATTGGACCGCGCTGGACCGGGCAGATCGAGGGCGGACACGTCAAGAGTCGGGCCTACAACCTGACTTCCATCGGCGTCTGCGTGATCGGAGATTTTCAAAAATTCAAGCCAACTGCGAATCAACTGGTCGCCTTCCGCGAGCTCGTGACCTTCCTGAAGCACGACCTCCTGGGCGGAAAGCCGAAATTCTACGTCCACAAGGATCTGGAACAAACCGCCTGTCCGGGAAAAAACTTCCCGGTATCCGCGATGCACAAGGAGTTTGGTTGAAACCGAACTCGACCGCTCCGGCCGGCAATCGCTAGTTTCAAAAGATGTCCCCGGGCTCCTCAGTGCACGACGCGTTTCCGATGTTCGCGTTGTCGATCGGCTGGTTTGATCCCGTCTTCCTTTTGATCCTCGGCTTCGGCTACTGGCGCGGCATGCACAGCGGCGCCTCCAACGAGAATTTCCACGTGGTCAAATGGTTCTTCATCGCCATCGCAGCCGCCGGACTCAGCGGGCCGCTGGGACATTTCATGTCGAAATGGGTCGGCCGCAGTCCCTACGCCGGCGCGGTCTTTGGATACGTCATCGGCGGCGGCGTGGCGTTCATCGTTTTCGCCATGTTCGAGGGCTTCAACGTGAACACGATTCTCGGTCCCGAGTTTTTCGGCAAAGGGGAAACCCATGTCGGCGGCGGCCTCGGTCTCGTCAAGTGGATGCTCATCCTCATGGTGCCGCTGGCCTTGCTGCACGGACGTCAGTTTGGAGGCAACCCGACCACCTTCACCGGCAGGCTACGCGCTTCGGTGTTCGAGAATTCGATGGCCGGTCAGGCGATCAGCAAGGCGGGAGGACTGTTCATGATCAAGCCGGTCGGGCACACCCGCGGATCAAGCAAGAACGCCGTCACGAACCGAAAGAACAGTGAGATGAACAAGGCGTCCAACGCCCGCTAGCCAAGCGCTTCCTCAAATCGACATGAAAAATCGGCACTTCTTCTCCGCGATTATTCTCGCCGGCTCCGTCTTCATGGCGGACGCGGCGACGCCCAAGAGGCAGAAGCCCGTGGCCGATCCACCTCCCGGCGTCGAAGTCTTGAGGAACCTTGTCTACAAGGAGCCTTTCATCCGCCCCCTCGAATTGGATCTGTATCGTCCGGCCAAATTCGATCGCAACCTTCCTGTGGTCATCTGGGTGCACGGCGGAGGCTGGTTGAACGGAAGCAAAGACAACTGCCCGGCCGCCTGGCTCGCAGCCGAGGGATTCGCGGTTGCCAGCATCAACTATCGTC
>JADHOF010000169.1 GCA_016779125.1 Verrucomicrobiia bacterium
GGCTGGAATTCTCATGGAAGGGTGTTTTTGGACGTGCCGGTCCGGGAATTGATTCGGCGAACGATCACGGAAACGGGATGCCTTTCCGGCGGGAGAATCTTTGTGTTGGCCTCCCAAAGACTGTCTTCATCCCGGTCGGGGCGCGGATTGTTGAACTGGGCTCCGATGTCCGAAATCACCGCGATGATCGAGCCTTCGATCTGCGCGATGAAGACCCCTTCCCAAACCATGGAGCCGCTGAATGTCCACGATCCAGATGACATGGGTTCGCCGGTTTTCTTGTTCAACAGCAACGCTGCCGCCGGTCGCCGATTGGTTCGGCCGTCAGCGACCCATTCCACCTCGACCGCAACGGTGTCGCCGGGAATCGGGGGCGAAGCGGAAACGGATTCGGTCGCGCGAATCGGCCCGCTGGGCGGCGCGTTCGTGAGCAGCTTCGGATCGGCCCCCTTCGCGCCCAGCAGCAACATCGCCACCTGTAGGTGATACGGTTGAACGGAGGTCGTCAGCAGGCTTTCATGATCCTTGCCCTGCTCCCGCACAAGCACGTACTCCAGCAAACCTTCGGTCATGTTCATTCGGGCTGGGAAACGAACGCTCTCCTCCGCCTTTTCCACGCGCATGTCGCCAACCTGCCAGACACCCGGAGCCAGCTCGCGAATCGTCGGAGGCGCGATGTCCGGCGGCGGCGGCGGGAGATCCGCGCCGGAACAGGCGAGCGAGAACAGGGTGAAAACGACCAACAGGCAAACCATGTAAATTCAGAATTTCGATTCCGTCCCGTCAGGGCAACAAACAAATCGGATTGCTTCGGCTCTAACTGGCTCCCCGGAACCGCGATCCGACTCCCGTTTTGGCTCCCGACCAAACAATTTCGCCTCCTCCGGGGAACTCTCCCAATTTTCATTTGAGCCCCAACTCCTTTGTCGGCACTCTCCGCGCTCCGATGCGGAAGGTGACGTTAGGTTTGGTCGGCGGCGGCACGGTCGGCGGCGGGGTTTATCAGGCCATCAAGAAGAACGGCGCTCTGATGGGCTCCCGGCTGGGCGTGCAGCTCACAATTGCAAAAATCGCGGTGCGCAAGCTTAAGAAAGCGCGGGCCGTGAAGATGCCTGCGTCTATTCTGACCTCCAACTGGCGGGACGTCGTGGATGACCCCGCGATCGAGGTGGTCGTGGAGCTGATGGGCGGCGTCAAACTGGCACGCGAGGTGGTTCGTGCCGCGCTTGAAAACGGGAAATCCGTCGTCACCGCGAACAAGGCTCTGCTCGCGGCTCACGGCGAGGAACTCTTTCAAATCGCCGGCAAATACGGCGTCAACCTCTACTACGAGGCCAGCGTCGCGGGCGGCATCCCCATCATCAAGGTGCTTCGCGAGGCGCTCATCGGAAACCGCATCTCCAGCATCTACGGCATTCTCAACGGCACCTGCAACTACATCCTGACCCGGATGTCCAGGGAGCCGATCGAGTTCAATGCGGTGCTGAAACAGGCTCAGGAACTCGGCTACGCCGAGGCGGAACCCTCGCTCGATGTGGACGGCTTCGACGCAGCCCACAAGACCGGCATTCTCGCCTCGCTGGCCTACGGTTTTTGGGTGGACCAACACGACGTGCACGTCGAGGGCATCCGCGGGCTCTCCCGTCTGGACATCGGTTTCGCCGATCAGCTCGGCTACGTCATCAAGTTGCTCGGAGTCATCAAGCAGGACCCCGAAAAACCCAGACGATCCGGGCAGGGCTTCCAACCGATCCAGGCCTCCGTCTACCCGGCTCTGATCCCGAAGAGCCACGTGCTCGCGAATATCAACGGCGTCTTCAACGCGGTGTTCGTGCGCGGCGACATTGTCGGCGACACGCTCTACTGCGGGCATGGCGCGGGTCAGGACGCCACGGCCAGCGCGGTGCTGAGCGACATCGGCGACGCCGCGCTGGATCTCAAATGGGAGACTTCAAACCGCATCCCCCCCTTCGTTCCGCATGAGCGAAGCGGAGCCGTCCGTCCCATGGATGAAGTCGTGTCGCGCTACTACGTTCGGCTGAACGTCATGGACAAGCCCGGCGTCTTTGCGCGGATCTCCGCCATACTCGCGGACGCCGGCATCGGCATTTCCTCCATCATCCAACCCGAAGGCCACGGCGGCCGGGTGGTCCCGGTCATCCTGATGATCTACGACGCGGCAAACAAACGGATGGGAGACGCACTGAAAACAATCGCGAAGCTGGACGCCGTCAAAGGCAAACCGGTAATGATTCGCGTGGAACAATTTGACCCCAATGAGTGAAAGCCCCACACGACTGAGCCGCTGGCGAGGCATCATCGAGGAATATCGCCAATACCTGCCGGTAACCGACGCCACGCCGGTCGTCTCTCTCGGCGAAGGAGCCACACCGCTCGTCCCGGTGCCCAACTTCGTCGAAAGCCTCGGCGGTCAGTTCGAACTTTATCTCAAATACGAGGGTTTGAACCCGACCTGCTCGTTCAAGGACCGCGGCATGACCATGGCCATGTCGAAAGCCAAGGAACGGGGCGCGGAGGTCGTCATCTGCGCCAGCACCGGCAACACCTCGGCCGCCGCCGCCGCCTACGCCGCCCGCGCGAAGCTCAAGTGCGTCGTCCTTCTGCCGGACGGCAACATCGCCCTGGGCAAACTCGCCCAGGCCCTCCTCTACGGAGCCACAACCGTCGCCATCCGAGGCAACTTCGACGACGCGCTCCGCATCGTTCGCGAGCTGGGGGAGACCGGCAAGGTCGAGGTCGTGAACAGCATCAACCCTTTTCGCATCGAGGGTCAGAAGACGGCTTCGTTCGAGATCTGCGACCAGCTCGGCCGCGCGCCGGACTTCCATTTCCTGCCGGTCGGAAACGCCGGCAACATCACCGCCTACTGGAAGGGCTACAAGGAATACTACTCCGTCAAAAAAGCCGACCGGCTGCCTCGGATGTTCGGCTTTCAGGCCGCCGGCGCCGCCCCCATTGTCGACGGCGCAATCGTGCCGGAACCCAACACCGTCGCCACCGCGATCCGCATCGGCAATCCTGCGAGCTGGGACGGTGCCAAGAAGGCGATTTCCGAATCAAAAGGCCACATCGACAAGGTGACGGACGAGGAAATACTGGCCGCCTACCGGGCGATCGCCCACAGCGACGGCGTGTTTGTCGAGCCGGCCAGCGCCGCGAGCCTCGCCGGCATCATCAAATGCCACGCAGCCGGACTCATCCCGGCCGGCAGTGTCGTCACGGCCACCATGACCGGCCACGGACTGAAGGACCCGGACATCGCGATCCGCAACGCCGGATTCGAGGCGACCGTCGTCGATCCCACCACTCACGCAGTCATGGACGTCATCGGACTCTGATCCAACCACCGCTCAAGAATGGCTCTCATCGTACAGAAATACGGCGGCTCCTCCGTCGGCGACATTGAACGAATCAAGAATGTCGCAAACCGCATTCGGGAATATCACGATCGCGGCGACCAGATCGTCGTGGTCGTGTCCGCCATGCGCGGAGTGACAGACCACCTGATCGGCCTGGCCAATCAGTTGATGCCGATTCCCACCGAGCGGGAGATGGACGTGCTCCTCTCCACCGGCGAGCAGACCACCATCGCCCTCACCGCAATGGCGCTCCATTCGCTGAACCTACCGGCTGTCTCCCTGACCGGAGCCCAGGCGGGCATCCAGACCGACGGGGTCCACACCAAGGCCAAAATCCAGAACATCACACCGACGCAGATCCACGACCTCTTGGACGCCGGCAATGTAGTCATTGTCGCCGGATTCCAGGGCCGCACGCCCGACGGAAACATCACCACACTTGGACGCGGCGGCTCGGACCTTTCGGCCATCGCCATCGCCGCCGCCGTGAAGGCTGACCTCTGCCAGATTTACACCGATGTCGATGGCGTTTACACAACCGATCCGCGCGTCGTGCCCAATGCCCGAAAGCTGGAGGAAATTGCCTACGACGAGATGCTGGAACTCGCCAGCCTCGGAGCGAAGGTGATGCAGTCGCGCTCGGTGGAATACGCCAAAAAATTCGGCGTCGTTTTCGAAGTCCGGTCAAGTCTCAACGCAAACCCAGGAACCATCGTCAAAGAAGAAACCACTGCCATGGAAGGAGTTGTCGTCCGCGGAGCCTCTCTCGACAAGAATCAGGCCAAAGTCACCCTCGTCAAAGTCCCCGATCATCCCGGTGTCGCCGCCCGCATCTTCCGCTTCCTCGCGGACGCGGCGCTGAACATCGACATGATCGTCCAGAACATCAGCCACGGAAGCGATTCACCTTCCACGGACCTGTCGTTCACCGTTGAAAAGGTCGACCTCGCCAAAGCCCGAAAACTCTTCGACGGGTTGAAGTCGGAGATCGGTTTTCAGGAACTCGTCACGGACGAGGACGTCGCCAAGCTCTCCATCGTCGGCGTCGGCATGCGCGGGCATTCCGGCGTCGCCGCGCGCATGTTCGAAACGCTGGCCGAAGCCGGCATCAACATCGAGATGATCTCGACCAGCGAGATCAAGATCTCGGTCATCATCGCGCTCGATGTGGCCGAGAAGGGGCTGGCAGCCGTTCACAAGGCTTTCGTCGAAGAAAACACGACCGGAGCTTAGGGGGTTTCCCGGACAATTTTTGCCACGCATCCGGCAATCCGAGTTGGGCCGGCCGGCAGGCCGGGTGTAGCTTGATTCAGACATCAAGAAAGGCCGAACAATGACAACCACCTCTGCAACCCCCTCCTCCACGGTCCTCCCGGGATCGGTGAACCTGAAAAAAATCCTCGTCCCGCTCGACTTCTCCGCGCACTCGCGCAAGGCGCTGCATTACGCCGTGAAGCTCGCCGAACAGTTCGGATCGACCATCACACTCGTCAACGTGGTCGCGCCTGTGATCTATGCCGAGGGCATGGTGCTGCCCGCCGCGATGGAAAACCTCGACCGCGTCTCCGAGGAGCACGCACGAACGGAGCTGGAAAAAACCGCCGCCGAAGTACGCGAACACGGCGGCGCCTGCGAAACCCACGTCTTGCTGGGACACCCGTCGGACGAAATTGTCAATTTCGCCAAGAATCACCAAACCGATTTGCTCCTGATCACCACCCATGGACGAACGGGCCTGCAGCACTTCCTGCTGGGGAGCACCGCCGAGCGGATTCTCCGTCACGCGCCCTGTCCCGTCATGGTCGTCCGTGATCAGGAGCATGAATTCGCCTGAGATCAGCCGGTGCCCGGCTGACGACGGCTTCATGCTTCATTCCTCCTCACGCCGCAGCACCCGGCGCTCCGTGACGCCAGCGTCGTCCGTGATCACCACGCCCGCAGTCGCTCCGCTTGGCAGGCGACAGGTCAGATAGGCGAGCGCGTGATCCAGCCTCGGATATTTGGCGGGGTGAATGTGTCGGGACGCTTGGATCTGCCAGAGTCCCGCCAGGCGGGTGACGCGATATTCGATCATCCCGCAAAGATTCCTCAAGCGCCCGGACATCCACCGGGCAAGGCCGGCTTTCAGGATCACGTCCCAAGCCCCGGCCCGGCGTCCTTCGTCTCCACCGGAACCCGACGCCCCCGGCTGGACGCGATATACCCCAGCATCAGCGACACGACGCTTTCCCCTTCCGTGGCCCGCACCACCACCTTTTCGAGCATCAGTGCCGGCTTGGGGCTGGTGCAGACGGACACCATTTCCTCCAAACTGCCGAACGCCACCTTCACCTCCTCATAACCGGGCACGTCCGTGCGCACAAACACGGCGTGTCCGACTCCTTCGGTGAATTCACTCATTCAGTCGTTGAAAGACGCAATTCCGGTCTCGATTCCAAGGATTTTCGAAACGTATTCTCGTGTCATGCAATCCCGCTTGTCAGCAGCTTTGGCTCCGTTCCTGTGCTCGGCCGCTCTTCTCGCGGACGGGCCCGCCGACAATCGCCCCGAAAATGTCCGCCCCGTTCCGCCTCCGGGTATCGAAGTGCCTGAGAAAACTCGAACGGAACTCCGCGCGGGCGCGGATCAACTCGGCAGGAAAATTGAGGATCTACGCCTCTCGCTCGCCAAAAAGACCGCTCTGCTCGACCTGTTGCCAGACGTGGAGATCTATCACAAGGCGGTGGATTGGGCCCTGCGATACAACCAGTTCTACGGCGCGCGCGACTTCAAGACCGCGTCGGAGCTGCTCGCCGAAGGCGGACAACGCGCGGACGAGCTCCGGAGTGGAACCGCTTCATGGCTCGCTCAGACCGGACTCGTCGTGCGCGGCTACCGCTCCGCAATTGACGGTTCCGTCCAACCCTACGGTCTCGTCGTGCCGCCCGGATTCGTCCCCGGAGGCACCCCGAAACGCCTCGACTTCTGGTTCCACGGTCGTGGAGAAAAGCTGTCCGAACTTTCCTTCATCGAAGGGCGGCGCAAGAGCGTCGGTCAATTCGCCCCGTCGGACACCTTCGTCCTCCACCCTTACGGCCGCTACAGCTGCGCGAACAAGTTCGCCGGTGAGATCGACCTGTTCGAGGCCTTGGCCCATGCCCGAAAATACTACCCGATCGACGAACGCCGGATTGCCGTGCGTGGTTTCTCCATGGGCGGCGCGGCCTGCTGGCAGTTCGCCGTGCATTATCCGGGTGAATGGTTCGCGGCCGCCCCGGGCGCAGGTTTCTCCGAGACGCCTGAATTCCTCCGCGTCTTTCAGGGCGAGGAACTGAAGCCGACCTGGTACGAGCGCAAGCTCTGGCATCTCTACGACTGCGTGGACTATGCGGTGAATCTCCATAATCTCCCGACGGTTGCCTACAGCGGCTCGGAGGATCGCCAGAAGCAGGCGGCGGACATCATGGAATCCCATCTCGCAAAGGAGGGCATCAAGCTGACCCACCTCATCGGGCCGGGCATGGGTCACAAGTATCATCCCGACGCCGTGGTCGAGATCGAACGACGTCTCGCCTCCATTGCCCAACGCGGCCGCAATCCCGCGCCCCAGACGGTGAAATTTGCCACCTATACGCTCCGCTACAATCGCTCCCATTGGGTTCAACTCGATGCGCTCGGCGAGCATTGGGAACGCGCCGTCATCGATGCTGCCATCGTCACCGCGAAGAACGAACTCCGCGCGAGCACCACCAATATCAACGCGGTGACCTTCGCAATTCCGTCCGGCTTCAGCCGATTCGATCTCACCCGGCAGCCGACGATCAACATCGACAACCAAAAGCTCACCGGACCACGCGTGGAGTCCGACCTGTCCTGGACCTGTCATCTGGGCAAGGTCGACGGCCGGTGGACCATCGTCGATCAACCCGCCACGACCGGCAAACGCCACGGCCTGCAAGGCCCGATCGATGACGCCTTCATGTCCGGCTTCCTCTTCGTTTCCCCCTCCGGCGATTCGCCTCATCCAAAAGTGCAAAAGTGGGTCAATGCCGAACTGCCCCGCGCCCGGAAGCACTGGCAGTTGCAGTTCCGGGGCGATGCCCGGGTGAAGGCGGACAAAGACGTCACGGACGAAGACATCGCCTCGCACAATCTCGTGTTATGGGGCGATCGCTTCAGCAACGCCCTGATCGCGCGCCTCGCGGACAAGCTGCCCTTGGAGTGGACCCGCGACGCCGTCGTCGCCGGCAAGACACGCAAGGCCTCATCCGATCACGTGCTGACCTTGATCTGCCCCAACCCCCTGAACCCGGACCGCTACGTCGTGCTGAACAGCGGCTTCACCTATCGGGAATACGCCTACCTGAACAACGCCCGCCAGATTCCCATGTTGCCCGACTGGGCCATCGTCGATCTCAACACCCCGCCAAACGCGGTAAGCCCCGGACGCGTCGCCGAAGCGGGGTTCTTCGGCGAAGACTGGCGGTTCTCCGGCAACCGCTAAGCGAAGACCTTTATACCCAAACCTCGCGGCATGATCGTGCCCGCGATCGCCTCCGCTGCTTGCTAGGCGGCACCGGCGAGCACGGCCAGATTGTTCTTCGCAAGCAAGACTTCGAGATCCCAATGGAACTCGGCGTCATTCACCCTCAATGCCTCCTGAAAACGCCCGATCAGTTCCTGTTCCGGTCCCTTCAGCTGACCGTCAACCATCGCCAGGCCCAGCAGATTCACCATCAGGCAACGGCACTGAATCTCGTCCAACGGACCGGGCAGCGCCGCGATCAATCCATCCAAACCCTTGAATTCAAGCAATCGCCCGCTTTCGATCACGACCTCCTCACGTTCGACCAGCCTGCGCAGATAAGCTTCCTCCGTCGCATGCTGTTCCTCGTCGCACTCGCTCATGGCTATCAGGCAGGCCGCGAAGATGACCACCGGTGACGTAGAGCTGACATCGATCAATCCGCCCTCCGTTTCGGCAATCACCGCCCCGATCTGGTTCTTCACCAGCATCGTCCCCAGCATGGCCTCGCATCGATCCGCCTTGATCCCCATGGCTTCCCGAAATTTTTCGATCAATTCCTGTTCGGAGCTTCGCAACAGGTCATCCGACATCGCCGCAGAAATCTGGTTCGCAAACAGGCATTCCCGCTGCTGCGGTGTCAGCACATCCGAGATGATCGCCAGGAGCCGTTCCGTTCCGTTGGCCGCGATCCAGGCCCCGCCTTCCTGAATGGCCTGACGATCCGGCATCCGTTGCCCCAGCCATTCCAGCTCCAACTCGTCCGCGTCTCCGTCGCCCTCAATGATCGCGTGAATCCCCGCGCAGAACGCGGACAGCGGAGTCAATGTCTTCGGTGCCGCCGCCAGAAACTCCGTGCGCTCGGGATTCCAATACCGCGCGATTCGGTCCAGCACGGCGATGTCCCACAGCGAAAACTTCAGCTCGTAGGTCGCCTCCGGAAAACGAACCCGAAACACCGCGAAGCAATCCTCCGTCTTGGTCTCCACCCGCAACGCGTCGGCGAAGGTGAAGGCCTTCCGGCAAAAATTCCCTCCGGCCGGTTTGAAATGGAACACCAGATAATAACCGTCGGTGGACATCCACGTGACCCCGAGGCTGCCATCGAGACTGTACAACGCGCGGGCCACGTCGTTGGGACGGCGGCCGGCCACTTTTTCAAAATCTTCGGCAAGTAAGGTGGGAAGTGTCATCGATAGTCCGCAAACGCGTCTGCGCCGGCAACGACACGATAGCAACTCCAGACGGCGCGTCCACCCTCTGAACCCCATTTTCGCGAGACATCCGTCGGTAAAATCTCCACCACCATGACGTGCATCTTAAAATCACCTCACGCCGCTTCCTCCATCGTAAATGTGCCGCTGGTTGCCTGCGGCCCTAAACGGCCAAGCAGGGGTGCCCCCGTCAAAATTTCCCGTCGCGAACCTCGAAATGTGTCGGCTTGCCATGGTCACCGCCTCCATTGGCGATCCAGTCGCAAATTCGCTCGAGCATTTGCCGGACACCGACTTGCGGCTC
>JADHOF010000170.1 GCA_016779125.1 Verrucomicrobiia bacterium
TATCCGGTTCCTATCGCCAGGCCCCGTTCAGCTATTCCCTCTACACATTGTCTTCACCCGGGGAAAGAGTCGCGATGGAGTCCGGACCCAAGCCCGATTGGCGTTGGCCGCGCCAGAAGGGTGTGTAGCTAGGGGCATGGATGTCCTGAAAGACTTCCTCGAATTCGATTTTGAGGCGTTTGTAGCCTGATGATTCCATTTCGCGGTGGTCGAAACAGTGATGGAAGAGGAGGGGGGCGATGCAAAACTTTTCATGTCCCGGTGCCAGCCCCGGTCTGCGTGCCTCGCGATTCTTGGTTTCGAGGGTCGCCCCCTTTTCCTCCTGTTTCCGACAGCCAAGATCCGAACAAAGTCTTTAGCAACCTGCTACCAAGGGCGAATGAGAACGGCGGGAGTGAAGAACTTCAAAGCCGTCCCTGAGTTGATCGGGACAGCGCCACGAGCCACTCGGTAATAGAAATTCTCTGCTTACAGCGCCTTTGAACCCAAGGGTTTGTAGAGGTCCCCTGTAGATGCTCTCGCCGCCGCTTTCTGTAATCGGATCTCAGTTTAGCTATCTGCCGTTGTCAGGGTTGTAAAAACGGTGGCCATGGTAAGGGTCTTCTAATGGGCGTTGGCGGGGTGGTTCTGCGCGGGTCACTTTTTCGGGGGGGCGGGGGGTTGGGCTGGGGGGAGGAGGCGGAGGAGGAGGAATTGTTTCAGGTACCAGTCGCGGAGGGGGCGGGAGAGCATGGAGTCACTGAAGGTCTTCATGTTGGCGATGTTGAGCTGGGCCTCGTAGTCGGTCTTGATCTTGGCATGGATGCCGGCTTTGGCCTCCGTGGCCCAGTTGCGATAGGAACCGATGGTGTCGGTGAGTGCTTTGGCGGCGGCGGTGCGGGTGTCGTAGTCGTATTTGTAGTCGCTGACGGAGACCTGCGACTTGGAGACGAGGCCGCTGATTTTTTTCGACGGGTCCTTTTCGGTCAGGATCGTTTCGGCGAGGGCGTGGACGCGTTTCTCGAACTGGGCGATCACGTCGTTGTCCTCGATCTTTTCGTTGGCGGCGGTGCCGAGGTCGCGGGTGGCTTTTTCGAGCACGCCGAGAATCTGGCTGATGACCTCGGTTTCGAGTTCGGTGAAGAGCTTTTTGCCGCGGGCGACGATGATCTTCCGCTCGTCTTCGGTGAACCTGTATTTCTTTTCGTCGAGCCCGACGAATTCGGCATAGGCGGGGCTGATGAGAAGCTTTTCAAGTTCGGCGGTCAGCTTGGCGGGTTCGATTTTGGCGGCGGGGTTGATGCCTTTGGCGGGGTCTTTGAGCGAGAGTTTCAGGCCGATGGGCAGGTAGGAGAAGAAGGCGCGGTCGACCCCGCCGAGCTTTTCAACCTGGTCGTTGAGGCTTTTCAGATGGGCCTTGAGCCGGTCGGGTTTGTTGAGGTCTCCGATGTAGGGGAACTGGCTTTCCAGTTTTAGTGAGCGGGTGCCGGACTTCATCCAGGAAAGCATGCCGCCAAAGTAGCTGGCAACGGGATAGGCGTAGCTGCGGACGGACAGGTTGACGGCTTCCAGCGGAATGCGGTCGCGGGGATCCTGAGGTGCGCGTGATCGGATGAACTGCTCGATGAGCTTTTCGGGCAATCCGTCGATGTAGGTGGCGATTTCGGCATAGGAGCCGACGACGGGTTCCGTGCCGTAGTCGAAGCGTTGAATGTCGCCGTAGGTGCCGACGTGGTCGTCGGTACCGAAGAGCATCTTGTCCTTGATGACCTCTTTGTCATCGAAGTAGCCCCATTGGATGGCGGCTTTGTCGTGGGGCAGGACCCGGTCGCCGGCGCGCATGAGCCAGCCGGTGAAGACGGAGCCTTTGAAGACGGTGTATTCCATCATCGAGGAGGAGGAGAGTTTGTCCTTCCAGGGGGAGAGGTCGTCGCCTTTCACGTAGGCTTTGAACCAGTCGTCGAGTTCCTTGTGGCTGAGGGTGGCGGCGAGGCTGCCGGCGAAGTTGTGGCGGAGTCCGAGCACGTGGCCGACCTCGTGGGCGACGACTTCGCGGACGTAGTCCTGGGAGGCGCGAAGGGCGGCCTCGTCGGTGAGTTCGTCGGTGGCGAGGAGATTTTCCAGATCGGCGGCGAAGCGGCGGGCGAATTCCCGGCGGTCCACCTGGCAGACGGTGGAACCGGGGAATCGGATTCCCTTGTGGGCGTTTTCATCCTTCGTGTCGGCGTCCTTTTTCTCCTCGGAGGCCTTCTGCATGGCGCGCAGGAGGGCGCGGGCGCGGGCTTTGCCGGAGAAGGCGAAGACGCTGGTCATGTAAGCCTGTCCGTGGCGGGACTCGCCGGTGCGCGGATCAATCAGGACGTCCGCGTAGGCGAAGCCGGCGGAATCCCACGGCACCCATTGCACGACGTTGTGCCCGGAGGCGGGGGCGGTGACGCCGCGGGGGGCCTTGGCGGCCTTGACGATCTCCTTGCCGAAGGCGCGATTCCAGTAGAGCACGCCGTCCATCACGGCCTGCTCGTAGTCCTTGGGGGTGTTGGCGCTGTAGTAGAACTGGACGGGTTTGGAGAGGTCGAAGCGGGCGATCTTGACGGTGGTGCGGCCGGTGGTTTTTTCCAGCTGGGGCTGGGTTTCGAAGAAGCGGGCGTGGCGCTCGACCTCGACGGTGTTTTCCTTGGGGGTGAACTTCTTTTTCGAGTAGGGACTGAAGAAGTAGCGGATTTCGTAGCGGCCTTCCTCGTTCTGGCTGTAGCGGCGGTCCCGCACCTGGGCGCTTTGGCGAATGACGAGGGCGGACTTGTCGCGTTTGACGGAAAAGACGCGGCTGAGCGGGATCTCGGCGACCTGATCGCGGAGGCCCGAGTCGAAGTTCGGGGAATCGCCGTACCAGATCTCCATGAACACGCGGCTCATGCCTTGATTGAAATCGATCGTCACGCTGTCGTTGTCACTGGCGACGATCGGAAAGGTCGTGATCAGACGGCGTGCGGGAAGGTCATCCGTGACAACGAGGCCCTGGGTGGATTCGTAGAGATCGACGCCGTTGTGAAATAGCTCGAAGCGGACGATTTTGCCGGCCAATCCCCGGCTGGTGGCGGCTTGGGCCTGGGGGATGAGCGACGCGGACATCAAATACTCGCGGCCGAGCGCGGCGCGTGGGACGGAGACGTGGTTGTTGTTTGCGGATTCGAGGGGGGGAGTGGACTTGCGTCGGGCTGCGGTGGTTTTTTTCGCGGGAGCGGGGCTGCCCTTTTTGGCCGCAGTCTTAGGGGCGGGTTTTGCCGCCGGAGTGCTGGCCGCCGGTGCGGGTTTCGCAGGGGCTTTGTTGGTGTCCGCAGCGGTGATCGGAAAACTCGTCGCGATGTACGAGGACAACAGAAGGGCAAGGTGTTTGTTCAACATGGTCCGGTGAGTCGTGGGGCGGAGTAAACGCGAGGCCCATGTCGGGCGCAACGGCAAAACGGAACGGGCGGCGGGCCTTGGGGGCGCGGGGGCGGGGTTCGGAAAAGGCGCCGGCTTGACGTGCTTCGGAGCCCGTTTGGTTCCGGTTCCGGATCGCCCCGCAAGCACAACCTCACCCTTCAACCGGCTGCTGCCTGACAGCCATGGTTCATGGAAAGGATCAGGGGATCAGCAGACTGTGCGGATTTTGCCGGCCTTGCCTCCGTTGGGCGCTTCGAAGCTGTGGCCGGTCTTGTTGCCGACGAGGCATTTTGCCAAGGGGGAGCGGGGGTTAAGAACGGCGATTTCGATGCCGTCGAACTCGACGAAGATGCCGCCTCCGCGCGGCAGGATGAAGTAGTGCTGGCGTTCCCGGCCGACGGAGACCTCGACCATGGCGCCGGTGCCGATGGATTCGTCGTTTTCGTAGTCGGGAACGCGGTAGGCTTCCAGTGTGCGAAGGTCGTCGATCAAGGCCTCATACTGCATGGCGTGACCTCGGGCGAGATAGGACGACTCGGTGGCGCGGGTGTCGTATTTGCTTTCCGACGAAACCTCGTCGCCCGACGCGCCCTCGCGCGCGGCACCGGCGGCGCGCTCCTGTTGTTTCAGCTCCTGTCGGAATTTTTCCAGGACGGTTTTGAATGCGGCTCGTTTGTTCATCGATCAGTTGCGCAGGTGCTTGGCCATGCGGGCGCTCTCAGTCTTCATGCTTGCAAATTTTTCAGATTCCCGCGCGGCAAGGTTGTCGTGTTCGTTCGGGTCGGTCGCCATGTTGAACAGGAATTCCCCCTCGGTCGGGCTGCGGACGTATTTCCAATCGCCCTGCCGAAGCGCCGCCCAGGAGCCGCGTTGAAGTTCCGAATGCGTTCCGGTTTCCCAGAAGAAGGTTCGGTCCGTCCATCGCGCCTGATCGAACAGGACGGGGCCGAGATCGCGGCCGTCGAGCGGGAGGCCCTCCGTGGAAACGCCCGCGAGCGCGCAAAGCGTGGGGAAAAGGTCGATGGACCAGACGAGCGAGTCGCTGACGGAGCCGGGCTGGATTTGTCCGGGCCAGCGCATGACGCAGGGGACTTTCAGGCCGCCGTCGAAGAGGGTCGCCTTGTTGCCGCGAAGTGGATGGTTCGAGCCGCCGTAGACGGGGTCGCCGCCGTGATCGGTGAGGAAGATGAGGAGCGTGTCGCGATCCAGTCCGCGTTTGGCGAGGGTGTCCATCACAAGGCCGACGCCGTCGTCGAGGGCGATGACCATGGCGGCGAATTCCCGGCGGACCTTGTCGTCGATGCCGGAGGCGCGTTTCAGGTCGGCCGAGCGGGCCTGCATGATGTTCACCGGAGCGTTGTCCTTGGGGCTCCACCCTTTGCCGAAATGCGGCGCGTTGTAGGGCAGGTAAAGGAAGAAAGGCTTGTCGGTTTTCCGCCTTTTGTTGAGGAATTTCACCGCCTCGTCCGAGATCAGTTCGGTGGAGTATCCCCATTCCGCGACGTGTTTTTCCTGATGATACCAATCGGGGATGCGGCCGTAGGTCATGGTGAAGTAGTCGATGCAGCCGCCGGTGTGTCCGATGAATGTGTCGAAGCCGTGCCGTGTGGGAAGCAGGTTCGGTGTGCCGTGACCGAGGTGCCATTTGCCGATCAGCGCCGTGTCGTATCCGGCGGCCCGAAGCTTTTCCGCAACGGTTGTTTCACGCGGCTGGATGCCGGTGGCGCGATGTTCGTCAGCCATGAACATGAGCGCGCTGAGCAGCTGATGTTGGGAGCGGCTTGGATTGCGCCCGGTCAGCAGCCCGAAGCGGGACGGGGTGCAGATGGAGGAGGCGGAGTACCAGCGATCGAATTTCATTCCCTCCCGCGCGATGCGGTCGATGTTCGGGGTCGGGATTTCGCTGCCGTAGCACCCGACGTCGTGGACGCCCTGATCATCCGAAAAGATCAGCACGACGTTCGGCCGTCGCGCGGCGGGAAGCGTGAGTGCGAGAAGGAGCACGGTTGCCAGCAATAAGGTTCGCATGAGCGGAGCCTGATGCAGCCAATCGGGGAGGTGCAAGCCCGGGGGCGTCAGGTGGTGTCGGCGTCTTTTGACAAGGCGTCGCGGACGGCTGTGACGAGTGCGTCGAATTTGAACGGCTTCTGGACGAAACCGGTGAGGCCGCGTCCGGCGAAGCGTTCGACGGCGGCTTCCTGATTGTATCCGCTCATCAGCACGACCGGCTGGCCTGGCTTCAGTTGCTTGATCTGACTGAAGGCCTCGACGCCGTTCATGTGGGGCATGGTCAGGTCCAGCAGCACGAGGCGTATTTCATTCGATTGATCGGTGAAGCGTGCGACGCCGTCCCGGCCGTCCACGGCGACAAGGGGGGTGAAGCCGCAGCGTTCAAGAATGCGGGCCGCGGTGGCACGGACGGTTTCCTCGTCATCGATGATCAGGATGGTGCCGCTGTCGTGAAACTCGGTTTTGGCCGCTTGTCTGCCGATCTCGATCGCCTTCTCTTCGGTGCAGGGCAGGAGAATCTTGAAAGTGGTGCCGGTGCCCGCTTCGCTGCTGACCTTGAAGGTGCCGTGATGGCTGCGAACGATGCCGAGCAGGGCGGCCAGGCCGAGTCCCCGACCGGTGAACTTCGTGGTGAAGAAGGGATCGAAAATGCGCGCGAGCGTTTCGCGATCCATACCCGAGCCCGTGTCGCTGACTTCGAGAAAGACGTAGTCGCCGGGTTGGACCTCCTCGGGGAGATGGGTCGAGGCAAGATATTCCGCAGTGGCGCGGCTGAGTCCCGTGGAGAGTTTGATCACGCCACTTTTGTCGCCGATGGCTTCGGAAGCGTTCACGACGAGATTCATGATCACCTGGCGAAGCTGTGACACATCGGCGGTCACGGCGGGAAGATTGTCGGCCAGCTGCAGGTTCAGGATCACGTTTTTTGCCGTCGAGACGCGCAGCAGATTTTCCATGTCCTCCACCACGGCGGTGAGGTCCTGTGGCAAGACCTGAAATCTCCCCTGTCCCGAATAGGCGAGCATCTGTTTGCACAGGTCCGCCGCGCGCAGGGCGGATTTCTCGACTTCGGCGAGGAGGTTGTTGACTTCCGAGTGGGGTGAAATCTCGATTCGGGCCAGGCTGATGTTGCCGACGATGGCGGTGAGGATGTTGTTGAAATCGTGGGCGATGCCTCCGGCGAGCACGCCGAGGCTCTCCAGCTTCTGGCTTTGCTGCATCGCGGTCTGGGCGTTCCGCTGTTCGGTGACGTCCGTATGGGAGCCGGCCATGCGGGCGGGGCGTCCGTCGGCACCCCATTGCGCCTGGCCGCAGGCGCGAAACCAACGGTAGGCGCCCACCTTTGTCCGCACGCGGCAGACGATGTCGAAGCGGCCGCGATCATTGAAATGATCCGCCAGCGCGCGGGCGACGGCATCCGCCTCGTCGGGATGAACGCGATCGATCCAGCCCTGCCAGGTGTCGGGAAATTCACCGGGCGCGAAGCCGAGGTGTTCCAGCCAATGGTCGCTGTAGGTGCATTTGCCGGTCGAGACGTCCCAGTCCCAGATGCCATCGACCGCGCCTTGGACGATGAGCTGGTAGCGTTCCTCGCTCGTGGCGAGTTCGCCTGTGCGGCGGGAGACCTCGGCCTCCAGTTCGCGATTGAATTTGCGGAGTCGATCGTCTGTTTCGCGAAGCAACCGATTTGATTCTTCCAGTTCGGTTGTCCGTGAGACGACACGGGCCTCAAGGTCGGAATTGAGCTGGATGAGTTCGCCGGACATGGCGTTGAAGGATTTCGCCAGCGTGCCCAGTTCGTCGTTTCGGTTTTCGGGCGCGCGCCGTGTGAAATCGCCGGCATGGATGCGGCCGGCCGTTTCGGCGAGGTCAAGCAGTGGGCGGGTCAGGGCGCGTGAAATGAGGATTGAAAGCACCAGAACGAGTGCGGCGGTACCGCCGATGGCCGCGGCCAAGGTCACGGTGAGACTGTGGACAGGAGCCATCGCCTCCTTGTGATCCATTTTCACGACCAAGCCCCAGTCCGCACGTGGAAGGTATTCGGTGGCCGCCATCACCTTGACTCCCCGGTAGTCGGTGGCCTCCCGCAACGGGGCGCTGATTTTCAGCATGGCCTGGGACATCGGGGCGGACGCGTCGCGCTTGGGGATCGTGAGCGTCATGGGCGGATGGTCGCCGTATCGCGGCGCGTTGATATAGCGGGCGTCGCCGTTTGGATCCCGCATTGCCAGCAGAGCCTCGCCGGTCTCGCCGAGGCCGGATCGGAGATGCAGAACGGATTCCAGATCGCCGGCGAGGGCCCGGATGACGATGACGCCGACGAGTTCGTCATCGAGAATGAGCGGGCCGGCCAAACGGAGTCGGAGCTTGTCGTCCTGCAGGAAGAAGAACCCGGCGACGGTGTTCGTTTTTCCGTGGCTGAAGAAAACCTCGTCGCTCCGATCCGTTCCGATCTCGGCCGGGTCGGTTGATGTCTTTACGACGCCGAGCGGACAGGTGACGGCGATTGAATCGAAGCCCTGGATTGCGGGAAGGACGTCCGACAGGATGCGGGTGATGTGGGCCAGATCCGCGGGGTCGCCCTTCGTGACGTAGTTTTTCAGGCTCAGACGGAGTTGTGTGCGGCTGGCGACGAGGCGCACGCGCTCATGATAATTCTCAAGCAGGTATTCCAACTGCTGCCGTTTGCGCGCCGCCGCGAAGCCCAGTCTGGCGTCGGCTTGATTGAGCAGGTTTTCCCGCGCCAGCTTGAGCGCGAGCGCGCCGAAAAGGCCGAGCGGCACGAGTGAAACCAGCAGCAGCGCGAGCGTGATTTTCGGCGTGAGCTTCATTGGGGATGAGTGGGACTCGCGGGCCGGACATCTGGAGAATGGGCAAGCCGAACCGGATTGTAACGTCTGAATTTGGCGGCTTTCTGACCCGGCGAGGGAAGGGCCGGCATCGTTGAGTGCGATGCGGGTAACGGGTCTTTCGATTGTCGCGTGGGGAGGAGGGGGGCCTATGCTGCGGCCATGGATGACGAAAACGTGGAGCGATTGCTTCGTCGGTTGATCCGTCTGGTTTCGGCTGGGCACCTGGAGATCGGCGCGGTGTTGCCGGTCCTGTCCGAGTTGGCGGGGGGCGGAGATTCCTCGGATTCATTGCCGCGACTGATGGATGACCTGGAGGCAATCGAGAGTCCGACGCGGGTGTTATTTTTGGAGCATGTGCGGAAGACTCGGCGCGCGGAGGCGCTCCGGTACCGGGCAACGCGGGGTGTCGGGGATGACTGCTCGGACGCGTTTGAGGGAACGATCGGGGATCTTCCCCTTTGGGCGACGACGGCGTGGGATAATGGATGGGACGCGGTGCGGGCGTTGGAGCGGGTTCGGGAATTGTTTCCGTATCATGAGTTTCTGAACGATTCGGCGTCCGAAGCTCCGGTGATCCGGGAACGGCTCGAGGGGGAATTTGCAGTGGTCCGGGATCGCTCGATGGCCGGTCTTGCCTATTGCGGGGGAGACCTGATGGAGCGCTGGATCGAGCGCTTGGAAGCAGGCGATACCGAGGTTGAGATCGCTGATGAACTTCGTGAGCTGGCGGATCGAAGACGGCAAACGGCTTTCGAAATCATCGAAGCAGCAATTTCTTCGGGTGGGGCTTTTCCGGCGGAGTTGGACACCGCGTTCGTGACGGAGGCGCTTCTGCGTCGCGGGGGTGAGCTGAAGCCTGGCGCGGAGCGGACGCGGGTGTTGGATCTGCTGTTCAGCCTGCCGGTCCCGCGCTTTGCGGACGGGTTGACGGACCTGGCCCTGACGGAGGCCGAGGAGGACCGGGCGGCGTTGATCCTTTGTCTGCGGTTCGGCGCGGTGAGGTCGGGGGGCTGGGCCGGCTGGCGAGGCTGGCTCTTGGAACAGGCGGCCATTGACCGGGTGCGGCGAACCACCCTGTTGCGGGCGGTCGAAGGGGATCCGGTGATGCTGTTGCTCTGGTATCGGG
>JADHOF010000171.1 GCA_016779125.1 Verrucomicrobiia bacterium
CTGAGGCCTAAATCTTCGCGTCTTCATGGACACGCCGCAGTTGTTGATCGTAGATGACGAAAAGCCGACAAGGGACGGTTTGCGGTCCGCGTTGGAGGATCGCTACGACGTGTACGTCGCCGAGGACGTGCCGACTGCCTTGGGTCTGCTGGAACGCGAGCGGTTTGAAGTCGTGCTGACGGATCTGCGGATGCCGGGTGCCGACGGGATGGATCTGATCCGCAAAGCCAAGTCGTTGAGTCGGCCGCCGGTCTGCATCCTCATGACGGCGTACGGCTCCGAAGACGTTGCCGTGCAGGCGATGCGGGAAGGGGCGGACGACTACATCGCGAAGGGGCGCATGCAGCTCGACGAGTTGGAGGTCCGAATCGCGAAGGCGTTGAAGGGCAGGGATCTGGAAGTCGAGAACGTCGAGCTGAAGAAGGAACTGAGCGTCAAGTTCGGGCTGGAAAACCTGATTGGCGAATCGGCTGCGATGCGGGAAGTCGCGGAGACGATTCAACAGGTCGCGCCGACCCAGGCGACGATTCTGCTCTTGGGGGAAACCGGAACGGGCAAGGAAATGGCGGCGAAGGCGATTCATCAGCTCAGCGCGCGGGCGCGCAAAGCCATGGTCACGGTGCATTGCGCGGCCTTGGCCCCCACGTTGTTGGAGAGCGAATTGTTCGGGCATGAGAAGGGTGCTTTCACGGGCGCGAACGAGCGACGAATCGGACGGTTTGAACAGGCGAACGGCGGCACCCTCTTCCTTGACGAAATTGGAGAGATCGACGCGTCGGTCCAAATCAAGCTCCTGCGGATGCTGGGCGAGCGGACGTTTGAGCGGCTGGGTTCCAGCAAGACGATCTCCTCGGATGTGCGCCTGATTTCGGCGACCAACAAGAATCTGGCGGAGAAGGTGAAGGAGGGCGTGTTCCGCGAAGACCTCTATTACCGGCTGAACGTCGTGCCGATCGAGATGCCGCCTTTGCGTGCCCGGTTGAGCGACGTGCCATTGCTGGCGCGGGTGTTTGTGCGGGAATTCGCGGAGATCAACCGAAAGCCGGTGTCCGGGCTGACGGCCGAGGCTCTGGAGGTGATGATGACCTACTCGTGGCCCGGCAATGTGAGGGAATTGCGCGCCGCGATGGAGCACGCGGTGGTATTCAGCCGCGGTGATTCCGTGGCGATTCGTGACCTCCCTGCCGGTGTGCGGAGCGGCGTCAGCGCCTTGGCGGTGCCATCAACGGTGCCGGCCATCAGCAGCGAGATGACGGTGCGGGACGCGGAGAAGGAATTGATTGCGCAGGCGTTGAAGGACACGGGCGGAAACCGGACCCTGGCGGCGCAGCGTCTGGGGGTGAGCCGGCGCACGCTGCACCGCAAACTTCACAAATACCACCTTGAAGGCTTCTGAGGCATTCCCGGGCCTCCGGTGTTCATTCACTTCAACCTGCTGACATGCGCCCGCTTCAGGAATGGATTCATTTGATTGAGGAAGGGGCCGGTTCCCGCTGGATCCGGTCGCGTCTTTTTGTGGTGTTTCTGGTCGGGCTCGCGACGCTGTACAACCACCGCTGCTTTCGCCACTTTTCCAATCCCGAGGCGATGGATGCCGCTCAACTGGCGCGGAATATTTCCGAGGGTCGCGGTTTCACGACGGATTTCATCCGGCCGGTTGATCTCCATTTCTTGAAACAGGCGCGAGGGAAGACGTTTTTGACCGAGGCTCAGCCGGACGTGGCAAACGCGCCTCTGTACCCGTGGTTGCTTGCCGGTTGGATGCGGGTCGGCGGTTTCGATTTTCGGATCGGCGCCGACCTCGTGGAGGCGGGCGAGGACTACGATCCCGAGCGGCGAATTGCGTGCTTCAACCAGTTCCTGTTTGTCGGGGTGATTCTGGGAACGTGGTGGTTGGCGCGTCGCTTGTTCGATCCTTTTGTGGCCTCCGTGGCCGCCGCGTTGCTGACGGGCACGGATTTGCTGTGGCGGTACAGCATTTCCGGACTGTCGACCTGCCTTGCGATGTTGTTGGTCGTCTTGTTGGCGCATTTGCTGGTCAGCGTGGAACGCAGTTCCGAAGAGGAGGTGGGGGCCGGATGGAAACCTTTGATGGCGGCCGCGGGATTGGGATTGACGGTTGGCGCGCTTGGTTTGACGCGCTATGCGGCGGCCTGGCTGATCTTGCCGGTGGTGTTGTGTGTGACGGTTTGGCTGGGGAGCCGAGGCTTCGCCGCCGGGTTGGCTGTCTTGGCGGGATTTCTGCTCGTGATGGCTCCCTGGTGCGCGCGGAACTACGGTCTGACCGGTTTGGCCTTCGGGACCGCCGGGCTTGCCGTGCATCAGGAAACGACGCGGTTTCCCGGCAACCTGGTCGAGCGCCTGATGAATCCCGAGGACGGCAAAACTCAGCGGGACATCCGGCAGGTCGGGCCCGGAGAATACTGGGCGAAACTGCAGGCCAAACTGCCCGATGAGCTGCGGGTATCGCTTCCCGCATTGGGTGGGAACTGGATCACGGCATGTTTTTTTACGGGACTTTTGATTCCTTTCCGTCGGCTCGGTCTCACTCGGTTGAGGTGGTTCACTGCTGCGAGCGCGGTATTTCTGCTGCTGGTGCAGGCTTTGGGGCGGACGCGTTGGGGGGTGGAGTCGCCGGTGGTCAATTCCGACGATCTTCTGGTGCTGCTAGCGCCCTTGGTTTTCGTATTCGGAGGAGGCACGTTTTCGGTGTTGCTCGGTCGGGGTGATTCGTCGCCGATGATGACCCGGAGGATTGTTGCGCCACTTTTTGTTGGCGTCTTGTGCCTGCCTTTGGTCTTCCGCCTGTATGGTGGAGAGTCGGGGCGTTTTGCCTATCCGCCGTACTATCCACCGATCATTCAGGAGAGGGGGAGTTGGATGGGGGAAGACGAGTTGGTCATGACGGATGTGCCATGGGCGATGGCTTGGTATGGAGACAGGGCCTCGATCTGGACGCCTTCGGAATTTGGTCCCGGCTTTTTGCAAATTGATCGGGAAAAACGGGTGTCCGCCGTTTACCTGACCGCGCGCACGCTTGACGGGGCGTTGGTGTCGGAAATGTTGCGCGGACAAGACCCGGCGTTGGGAAGATTTGCCGCCGAGGCGATCGTGAATCGGGAAGTTCCTCCGGGATTTCCGTTGGAGCACGCGTTTGCGGAGGGGTTTCCGTTCCAGTTGTTTCTGAGCGATCGTCCCAGATGGCGGCAGCGAGAGGTGCCGGATGTGGAATTAAATTCGCGTAAAACGGGCGATAAATGAGCGCGTTTCTCCTGTGTTACAAGCCCATGTCAACCCGACTATCGCGTTGACACCCGCGACGGATACGCCTAGAAAACCGCCGATTGATTCAACCTGAATTTGGCGGAACTCCCTTTATGAAACGTGTTTTTACCTCCACCGGGGTCCTTGCGATCGGTGTGCTTGGCCTGACTACGGCCGATGCCCAAGAACCGAAGATCTGGAATCTTCAAGCCAAGCTCCGCGGATTTTACGACAGCAACTACGGAACGTTGGCCAAATCTCAACCCGGACATGACGACAGTTTCGGGATTGAGGTAAATCCGGTCGGCTCGTTCCAGCAGGAAACCGGTCCAACCGTTTGGGGAGTCGAGTATGACTATCGCATGCGCTTCTTTGAGGGGCGCTCCGTCAATCAGGTGGACAATCAGCACAAGGTTTCACTGCAGCTGGAAAATCAATTTCATGACAACTGGACGCTGACGGCGTCAGATCGCTTTGCGATCGCGCAGGAACCGGGTGTTTTCGAGGGTGTGATCACCGCCCCCACCAGATTGACCCGGGCGCAAGCCAGCTATTATCGAAATGTCTTGGAGTTGGGGGTCAAGGGCTTGGTTACCGACACGATCGGGCTAAATCTGGGATACGTCAACCGCATCGACGACAACCAGCTGGACAACAGCGCACTGGGTGCCAACGGAAGTCGATCCGCCCTGTTGGACGCTGTGAGACACACCTTCGATCCGCGCGTTTTCTGGAATATGTCGGATGTCACCGAGATTTCCCTTGGCTATCAGGCGATGGTGCTTCGCTACAGCAGCAAGGATCTGATCGCGCCCGGTGTGCTCCCTGAAACCCGTGATGCTGACTTTCATCGTCCCTACGTCGGGGTGCAGCACAAGTTCACCGACGTTCTTCAGGCCTTGGTAAACGTGGGTGTCGAGTACGCGGAGTATCCCAATGTCTTGCCGGGGAGTCGGGCAAGTACGGTGAACCCATGGTTGGACAGCAAGGTGCTTTATGACTTCAGCGCTGACGGCAAGCTTCAGTTCGGTGTTCGTCACCAGCGCAACGCGACCGACGTTGCCGTTGGTGTTGTCGGGACGAATCCCACGCAAAACGTTCAGACTACCACGGTGTTTGGATCTGTAGACAGCCGTTTGTATGGTCCGTTGAGTGGAAGCCTGGTCTTTCAAGGGCAGAATTCCCTGTTTGAAGGAGGATCTGCCAATGGCAAGCGGGACCAGCTCTACACGGGCGGGTTGACCTTCAAGTATGACATCATCGAAGGAATGGTGGCGGAAGCCGGCTATCTGCTGGATCGCCTTGATTCGGACCTGCAGGGTCGGTCCTTTGTGCGGCATCGTGGTTTTGTCGGTCTGAGCTACAGTTACTGAGCTCTGATCGTTAATTGAGAGCGATGGAGGCCGGGCCGCCCCAGGCCTCCATTTTTATTGGACTATGCAGATTTCACAATCCGGGCAGGCCGAAGACAACCGCCTGCACTTTCTTGATTACTGGCGGATCATCCGACTTCGGAAGGGGATCATTTTTCTCAACTTCATCGTCATCGTTCTGGCGGCGACCTTCCTGACCTACCTGCTCCCCAAGCAATACAAGAGCGTCGTCCGAATGGAGGTGCACAAGGATGTCGGCGATATCGCCGAGATCGGGCAGGTGACACCGGTCAGCGACTATGATCCCTACTTTATTCTGACCCAATTTGAGCGTCTGCAGTCGGCCGACGTGCTCTATCCGGTGATTGAGGACATGAAGCTTGATCAGGTGTGGAGCGCGCGGATGGGTGGTTCCTTCACGCGCCAGCAGGCGAAGGAGTTTCTGACCCGGGCCATCCGCCCCAATCAGGTGCGCAACACGAGCATCATCGAGCTGGAGGTCTACAGTCGAGACCGGGCTGAAGCGGCGGCGATAGCCAACAAGATCGCGGCTGTTTACAAGCGGAACCGCGATCTTCAGCGCATTGGCATGTCTGAAAGCAGTATCGTCAAGCTCCGCCAAAAGCTGCTTGAACAGAGCAACACCGTCGCGCAGGCGGACAGTCGGGTTAACAAGATTCGCCAAGAGACCGGAATTGATCTCGTGTTCGAGAGTGCGGGCCGAATCGCAAGCACGCTCGATACGGAGCGGCTGAAGGCGCTTGAGATGATGAGCATCGAGTTCGGGGCCGATTACGCTCAGAAAAAGACACAGCTGGACGAGTTGAAGAAGCTTCTGCCCGAGGAGCTTCGGAACGCGATCCTGACAGTGAAGCCTCAGGAAATTCTGCTTGGACGACTCTTGGAGCAGTACACCACAGCCAAACAGGAAATGGTTTCGAAGGGACGAGAACTCGGGCCGAGTCATCCGGATATCCTCCGAATGGAGGGTGTGATCGCGGAAATCAGCCTCCAGATTGAGAACAGAATTCGAGGCATCATGCTCGGGTTGGAATCCGAACTGGAGGCTCTGCGGCGCGGTAACGAGGAACGGCAGAAGCAGCTGGTCGCGGCGAAACAGACGAACCGTGAGGCTGCTGAAAAGGCGTCGATGTTCCTTGAGGCGCAGAAGACCCTGGAACGCGAGCAGCGGGTTTACGACACGATCGAGCTCAAGATTGAGCAGGAGGATGTCAATCGGAGCATTCCCCGTGAGTCAGCCGTTCAGGTCATCGATCCCGCAGAGCCCGCGATCAAGGCGGCCTGGCCAAAGCCGTCGCTGAATATCGCCGCAGGAATTATTCTGGGCCTCCTGGTCGGGGTTGGAATCGCGTTCTTCATTGAGTACCTCGATACCAGCGTCAAGACGATCGACGATGTTGAGAAGGCGCTGGATGCGCCCGTGTTGGCGGTGATTCCGCAGAACGTGGGAACGCTGTTGGAGGAAGGCTTGGATACGCCCCACGCCGAGCCCTATCGGGTGTTGCGCACCAATATTCTCTTCACCTGCAAGAATCCGGATCTGAAGACGATCACGGTGGTCAGCGGTGGTGCCGGCGAGGGCAAATCCACGACGATCATCAACCTCGCGACGATTTTTGCGCAAAACGGCAGCAAGGTGTTGCTCGTGGATTCCGATCTGCGTCGACCCAGCCTGCACAAGCGTATCGACAAGGAGAATTCGCCCGGCCTGACCGATTACCTGCTTGGGAAAAAGGGTTTCGAGGAGGTGGTTCAACCCACGCAGCAGGCGAACCTCGATTTCCTGCCGAGCGGCAAACTGCCGAGCAGCGCGATGGGGATCCTGAATTCGCAACAGATGCGCGACTTCATCAAGATGATCCGCACCAAATACGACTACGTGCTTTTCGACTCCCCCCCGCTGATAGGTGTCAGCGACGCAACGGTGCTGGCAAGTGGCGTGGATATGACCTTGTTGGTGATCCAGTACCGCAAATACCCGCAATCGCTCGCGCTGCGTTCACGCCAGATGGTGGAGAAGGTCGGAGGACGCCTGCTCGGTGTCGTGCTCAACAACATCAACGTGTCCAACGACGCGTCCTACTACTATTACAGCGGGGTCGACTATAATTCGGAGAACACCTCCGATGTCGCGGACGAGAATCCTCCCGGCAAGGTCAAGCGTTCCGGCGAATCCAAGGGCGGAACCGAGGCGGATCTGAAGTCCCAGTATTGAATTCGGGACGAAATCGGGCAATTTGTTGCCCAGTTGTTATGTTGAAATTGAAAACGAATATCACGGTTTGGCTCGCGTGTCTGTCGATGGCGATGGCCTTTTCCGGTTGTCAGGCTCCCGAAGGCGGCGAGGCTTATCGGCCCGACGATGAAACCATGCGAACCGCGCCGGGAAGAAGCGAGTTTCGAGCGGGTGACGAGATCGGCGTCATCTTGAGCGACTTCCCTTCCGGCCCGAGCAAGTTCAGCCAAAAGGTTTCCGATGACGGCCAGATCGTCCTGCATTTGAACCAGACCTTCTCCGTGCTGGGGAAGGGGCCCGCCGATTTGCAAAGCGAGATTCATTCCCGATACGTGCCGGAATATTATCCGCGTATGACCGTCATGGTCCGGGCCGAGGAACAATACTTTTACGTCCGAGGCCGGGTGGAAAATGATGGGCGCTATCCCTACTCGCCAGGAATGACGGTGCTGAAGGCCATCGCCACTGCGCGAGGCTTTGATCCCTTCGCAAAGACGTGGGCCGTCCTGGTGACGCGTCTCAACGGCAAGACAATCCGGGTCGATTGCGACAAGGCGAAGAATGACGCCCGGTATGACCTGCCGGTTTATCCCGGGGACATCATCTTCGTGGAACGGCGGATCATCTGATGATCCGCATGGAGGTTTGCGAGCCGCGCGAGTTGGCGACCTCCCACAGTGTCGCGCGGTTTCCCTGCGTGGTCGGGCGCGACGACTCGTGCGATTTGAGGATCGAAGCTGCGGGGGTATGGGGGCGTCACGCCGAGATCAAATTGGACCCGAGCTCCGGCTTCCATGTCGCGGCCACGGGGCAGGGCAGCGTGATCTTGAACGGGGAATCCGTGACGACGGCCCGCATTCGAAACGGGGATCGACTGGATCTTGGCGGTCTCGTTCTCCGTTTCTGGTTGGCACCCGTTCACGCCCGTTCCCACCGGACCGGTGAGCTTGTTTTCTGGGGCCTTTGTCTCGCCACTTTGGCCGGAATGATCGGGCTGTTGCTGGCCCAGCCGCGTTGAGCCGGTGCCGTTCTCCGAGTTTCCCGATGAATCAACAAACGACGCGGCTGAAAAATGGTTTGCAGGTGGTGTCCGTCCGGATGCCCCACGCGGCGAGTGTCTGCCTGGGGGTTTGGTGCGGGGTGGGATCGCGACATGAGCAATCCGCCGAGAATGGTACCGCGCATTTCATCGAGCACCTTCTGTTCAAGGGAACCGGCAAGCGTGATGCGAAGGCCATCGTGGCCGACGTCGAGGGGATTGGCGGCTACCTGAACGCCTATACCAGCGAGGATCACACCTGCTACTACGCGCGGGCGAGGGCGGATCGATGGCGTGTCTTGCTGGATGTGCTGCTGGACATGTATTGCGGCGCATCGATCCCTGCGGTCGAGGTTCGCCGTGAGCGCGAGGTGATCAAGGAAGAGCGCGCCATGTACCTCGACGATCCTCACCATGTCGGGTTGGAGGTGCTCGGCTGTGCGATGTGGCCGGATCACCCTTTGGGGCGCCCGATTGAGGGGACGGACACGAGCCTCGACGGATTGCGACGCGCGGCGTTGACGCGGTTTTGGAAAAAGCACTACACGGCGGCGAACACCTGTGTCGTGGCGGCGGGCAATCTCTCCCATTCGGCCCTGGTATCCGCCACGCGTCTTGCGACCAACGGAATGGCCATTGGCGAGCCCGCCTTTTGCGAGGCCGCAGTTCACCGCCAGACCGGGCCGGTCGTCGCTGTGGAACACAAAGATGTGGATCAAACGCAGGTTGCCTTGGGGATTCGCACGGCGGGGCGGGATGATCCGAGGCGTTTTGCGTTGCGACTGCTGAACGCGGTGTTGGCGGAGAACATGAGCTCTCGGCTCTACCAGGTGTTGCGCGAGCGTCACGGCCTCGCGTATTCGGTCTCGAGTTGCGTCAACACATTCTCCGACACGGGAGATGTCACGATCACGGCCGGCGTGGATTCCGAACGGCTGCCGAAGGCGCTGGAACTTCTGCGGAGCGAGCTGCGTCGTTTGTCGGATCGAGGAATCGACGAGGGCGAGCTGCGACAGGCGCGGGATTATGTTGTCGGGCAGTTCGATCTGCATCTGGAAGGCACTGAAAACTACATGACCTGGTTGGGCGAAGGCCTGATGAGCACGGGTACGACGGCGTCCCCGACGGCATTGAAGCAGCGTATTCGCCGGGTTACCGTCGAGCAGGTGAACGCGGTCGCCCGAGACTTTCTGCGTTCGGAGCGGATGACGATGGCTCTGGTGACGCCGCGCAAGGGGGATCGCGACCTTGAACGCTATCTAAGGCTATGAAGCGGGGATCCATCGCAAAATGAAACCGCTGGTTGTCGAAATGCCGTGGAGGGAGCCTCCCGAGACCGTGGCGAGGCGGATCAGCCCCGGGCACGGAGTGGCGCTCTTGCGCAGCGGCTCCTTCGACACGGGCGAACGCTACTCTTTGTTGGCTGC
>JADHOF010000172.1 GCA_016779125.1 Verrucomicrobiia bacterium
AAAAACACGGCGCGAACGGATAGCCGTTCGTCCGATGGATGTCACGGAGAGTCGCGGATGATTTTCAGGCCGCCGCCCGCGTGGGCTGGTAGACGCAGTCCGGCTCGGAGGCGAGCATGTCCCCGGTCACGGCGAAGGCGCGCGAGCGACTGCCGCCGCAGATCTGTCGAAACTCGCAGTAACCGCATTTGCCCGAGAATTCGTCCGGATTCCGCAATGCGCGGAAGGAGGGATGATGGAGATAGGCCTCCACCACGGAATCCTTGGGAAAACGTCCGCAGTGCACCGGCAGAAAACCCGCCGGAAGGATCTCGCCGTTGTAGCCGACGAACAGGATGCCTTTGCCATCCCGTACGCCCAGCGGCGCGCGATGGCCCACGTCGCGGCGTGAACTGGGGCGCCCGGCCGGACCAGCGAGCGGATCACCCGACTGTTGCAGGACGTAGCGGCGATAATGCGGTGCCTCCGTGGTCTTCACCGCGTAAGGTTGCGATCGGGCGTGGTGCCAGAGCTTCGCGAATGCGATCTCGTATTCTTCTGGTGAAATCCGTTCCAGCGCCGTGCCGCGTCCGACCGGCACGAGGAAGAAGACGGACCACATGACAATCTCCCGACGGGCGAGCAATTCCGCCATGGCGTCCAGCTTTGGGAAGTTGCGCCGGGTGATGGAGGTGTTGATCTGCACGGAAAGGCCGATGTCTCTTGCGTCGTCGAGCATCTCCAAGGTGCGCTTGAAGCTGCCGCGCCAACCGCGGAAGGCGTCGTGCGTCTCCGCGTCCGGCCCGTCGAGGCTGATGCCGAGCCGCTTGACACCGGCATCCCTGGCCCGGCGCAGCGCGTTTGGTGTCGCCAGCGGCGTGGCGGACGGGGTGAGCGCCACCTCGAAGCCCTGACCGGTGGCATGGCGGATCAATTGGAAGATGTCGGGCCGTTTCAGTGGATCCCCGCCGGTCATGACGATGATCGGTTTGCGGTCGAAACCGGCCGCCTGATCGATCAGGGCCTTGGATTGATCCGTTGTCAGTTGATCGGGCTGGGCGCACGGCTGAGCTGAAGCGCGGCAGTGTTGGCAGACGAGATCGCAAGCCCGTGTGACTTCGTAATAGAACATCAGCGGGTTGCGGTCGAAGTCGGCGGTCGTGTAGTCGGGGGGATTCATGGTGCCCGCCAACACACTAATGCCGGAGCCCGGCTTGGCTTCGTGGATTTTGTCCGAAACCGGGCAAACCTTGGCGATGTGCAATGGTCGCTTGCGGGTTGAATCTTCCCGATTGAATCTGGAGAGTCCCGCCGATGCTTGCTGTCATTTCACCGGCCAAGACGCTTGATTTCGAAACGCCTCCGCTCACGGACACGTTCACGCTGCCGGATTTTCTGGATCATTCCGATCTGCTGATCTCGGCCCTGCGTCGCGTGTCGAAGAAGAAGCTCGGGGCATTGATGTCGATCAGTGCCGACCTGGCGGAGCTGAACGCGCGGCGGTATGCGGAGTGGCATCGACCCTTCACGCCGGCCAACGCGAAGCCGGCGTTGATGGCGTTCAAAGGGGATGTCTACCGAGGTATCGAATTGGATCGTTTCAGGCAGGCGGATTTCGAATACGCGCAGCGGCATTTGCGGATTCTGTCGGGGCTTTACGGCCTGCTGCGGCCCTTGGATTTGATCCAGCCGTATCGCCTGGAAATGGGGACGAAGCTGGCGACCCGACGCGGGAAGGATCTTTACAAGTTTTGGGATGGCATCATGACGCCCGCGCTCAACGAGGCAATTGAGGCGTCCGGTGGCGGCGTGCTGATCAATCTGGCCTCGAACGAGTATTTTGGAGCGGTGAACAGGAAGGCGCTGGATGCGCGTGTCGTGTCTCCGGCCTTCAAGGACCTGAAGAACGGCAGCTACAAGATTCTCAGTTTCTTTGCGAAACAGGCGCGCGGCGCGATGTCTGACTTTATGATTCGCAACCGGATTTCAGATCCCGAGGGGCTCAAGGATTTCACGGGGATGGGATACCGCTTCAACCCATCGCTTTCAAAAGGCGACGACTGGGTTTTCACGCGCGACTCGCCGACGGGTTGAATCTTGAAACGGGAGCCGCTCCGTTCGCCGCCCGTCTACTTCCCCATCTCGTCGCTGTGGTGGTATTCGCGGGTGGTGAAGAGGAGGCCCGCGAGGGTGAGATAGACGGCGGAGATGGCGGCGGTGATGCCGATGGATTCGGGGATGCTGCCAGCGGTCCAGTTGAAGTGTCCGGCCAGGGCGGCGCTGTTGCCGAGGATCGCGGTGAGGTGATGCGAGATGGCGAGGGTGTGAATGTTGGTCGGGATGCCGGCGAAACCGACTTCGACGACGAATCCGTAGAGGACGCCGATGATCATATATTTCTTGCTGAGGAGCCCAAGCAGACCACCGACGGCACCAAAGGCGAGAACGGCGATGGACTGGCTGAGGAAAAAGAGCGGCACGGCGCTGCCGCTGATGCTGAGATCTTTGAGGAAGGCGACGCCCAGGAAGGCGAGTCCGGCCAGGATCATCATGCATTGGGTCCAGACCATGGTGCAGAGGTATTTGAGGAGGTAGAGGGTGTGCCGTCGGATCGGTCGCGTGACGATGAAGCCGAGGGTGTCTGACTGGAGTTCGTCGCGGATGAGCGGGCCGAAGGTGGTCAGGCAGGTGAGGGGCACGACGAGCAGGAGGTGAAAATTCACGATCCAGTTCAGAAAGGGCTTCGCGTCGCCGGTGGGCAACACCAGCAGCATCATGGCGGGAATGCCGAGGATGAGGGCGGCTGATTGGGCGAGTTTCGCGAGGGTGGTCCGGCTGCGCAGTTCAAAGATGCCCAAGCCGAGCAGCGCGCGTATCGCGCCGGGTTTCACAGGTTCGCGGTTTGCGGGCTCGTTCATGCGGTGACCTTCTCGAAGATGTCCTGCAGGGATCGACTCTGGCCGCGGACCTCGTAGACGGTGACGCCGCTGGCAAGCAGGATCCGGGTCCACTGCGGGTAGAATGTCTCGGCGTCTTTGATCCGGATGACGAGCAGTTCGGAATTCGGTTTGAGGTCGAAACCGTTGAGCACGCCGGCGTTGAACAGGGCGCGGGCCAGGGTCTCGGGCTGATCGCAGAGGATGGCGAGCTGTTCGGACCAGTCCTTCACGGCGGTGCGGATGTCGCCCTGGGCGCCGGAGGCGATGATGCGACCCCAGTTCAGGATGAGGTTGCTGCCGCAGAGGGTTTCCAGTTCCGCCAGGATGTGGCTGGAGATGAGAATGCCGGTTCCCTTGCGGGCCAGTTCCTTGAGGATGTTCGCGACCTCCTGACGGCCCATGGGGTCGAGGCCGTTCATGGGTTCGTCGAGCACGAGGAGGTCGGGATCGTGCATGAGGGCCTGGGCGAGTTTCACGCGCTGGCGCATGCCTTTCGAATATTGTCCCATGCGCTTGCGCCAGTGCTCGCGGGCCAGGCCGACGCGGTCCAGCATGGCCTCGCCCCGTCGGCGTGCCTCGGGGAGGGACATGCCCGAGATCAGCGCGAGCCCGCGCAGCCAGTCGGCGGGGCGCAGCTCGACGGGCAATGATTCGCGCTCCGGACAGTAGCCGACGCGGCGCAGGAGACGGGGGTTGTTCCACGGCGTTTCGCCGAAGACAAGGAGTTCGCCGGAGCTGGGCTGCAATTGCCCGGTAATGATCTGGATGAGCGTGCTCTTGCCGGCACCGTTCGGACCGACCAATCCGGTCAGGCCCGGGCCGACCCGGAAGCTGACATTGTTCAGTCCCATCACGATGCCGTACCAGCGGCTGAGTTCGGTGGCCTCGATGACGGTGTTCATTCCGGTTTCACCCTTTTGACGAGAATGACGATGGCAAGGAGCAGCATGACGGCGAGGGCGATCAACGCGCCGGGGAGTTCGGCATCGTTCATGAAGCCCGGGGCACCCCGGCGGCTGGCACGCTCCAGCATGCTGCCGATGATGGGGATTTGTTCGGCGGCGGCATCAACGTCGCGACGCAGTTGGAAAAAGTGCAGGGCGAGCTGGTTCAGATCGAAGCTGAAGCTGAGGTGTTTCAACCAGGGCTTGGTGTTCTGGCCGAGGGGGATGAAGGCGTTGCCGAGCAGCCAGAGTCCGATCCAAGTCGAGCCCGTCGTCTTCTCCTTGGTGGAGGTGGCCGAGATGCCGAGGGCGAGCACGGAGAGGACGACCATGGAGGCGCCGACGTAGCAGATGGAATTCAGCAGGGCGTGGCGGGAATGGATGAAGAAACTCCAGTTCGGTGCGAGCAGGTTGCTGAGTGCCCAGGCGGCGAGAATCGGGCCGAGCCAGGTGAGGAACAGCAGGCTGAAGACGACGCCGAACTTGCCGAGAAAGTAGTCGAAGCGATTGACGGCTTTCGACGAGTAGACGAGCACGGCCCGGCTGGCGAGGTCGGTGGTGATCAGATGCGGTATGGCGATCGCGATGGCAATGAGACCGAGAAATGATGCGCCGGTGGCGAACTGGTAGAAGGCGAAATTGTAGACCGTGTGAACGGAGACTTCAGGATTCCCGACCAGCCAGCCCATGATGCCGTTGAAAAGGGCGCGCAGGCCGGGGTTGAGGTTCTCAATGAGCGTGAAGGCGATGCTGTCTTTGACCAGCAGTTGGCCGACGAAGAACAGCAGGGTCACGAGCGCCAGCGCACCCAGCCAGGCGGCGGAGAGGATGCGCTTCATCCACGGATTCACGAGGCAGGCGCGGAGCCCGACCGAGGTGATGGTCGCGCGGCGGTACCAGACGCCACGATAGCGGCCCTCGTAGTGGTGATAGCCTGTGTCAATCAGCGGCATCGGCGGTCCTTAGTGCCTGCACGAACATCTCCTCGAGCGCGTTGGCGGCCGGGATGATTTCGAGGGGCGGCAGCTTCATTTCGTCCAGCACCTGGAGCAGGGGATTCAGGCGGTCGGACTGGTGATCGATCTTCACGTGGCCGTTCGTCATGAGTTCGGCCTCCCAACCGCGTTGACGGCAGTTTTCGACGAGTTCGTGTTGGCGTTCCGGCACGATGACCTCGGCGGCCCCGACGCGGCGGGCTTTGAGATTCGCAAGCGTGTCGTGCACGAGCACGCGGCCCTTGCCGATCACCACGATGCGATCGCAGACGCGGTCCACGTCCGGCAGCAGATGCGACGACAGCACGATCGAGATGCCGTGTTCCGTCCACAGCCGGCCGATCAGCTCCAGGATCTGCGCGCGGCCTTTGGGGTCGAGGCCGTTGGTGGGTTCATCGAGAAAGACGATCTTGGGACCGTGCACAATGGCCTGCGCGAGTTTGAGGCGCTGGCGCATGCCGGTCGAATAGGTGTCCACCTTGCGGTAGCGTTCCTGGCCCATGCCAACGAAGTCGAGCATCTCGTGGGCGCGTTGTCGGGCGGCCTGAAAGGGCAGACCGCAGAGGCGGGCGCAGTAGGTGACGTATTCGCAGCCGACCATGCCGGGGATGTGACAATCCTGCTCCGGCGTGTAGCCGACGAGCTTGCGGATCTCGCGGCCCTCCCGTCCGACCTCCCGACCCAGCAGGCGCGCGCCGCCCGTGGTGATCGGCTGGAGCTGGAGCAGGCATTTGATGAAGGTGCTCTTGCCGGCGCCGTTCGGACCGAGCAGGCCGATGGCGCCCGGAGGGACGTCGAGGGTGACATCATTCAATGCGAGCTGGCGGCCGAAGCGTTTGCACAGATTCTTCGCTTCGATGATGAATTGGTTCCCACCGTCGGCCATTGGAATTCGCGTGACAGTAAGGACGCGGGGCGGGCTGGCAAGGTTTCAGAAAGTCTTGATTGGCGGCGCTCGGACTTGGGCAGCCCCGTCGCGTGCGGGTATGCGCTTTAGGCGAGTCGTGTTTCCAAATCTTTGATCTGGGCTTCGGCGGCTTCGAGTGCCCGTAGGGCCTGGAGGAGTTCGAGCTGTGTGCGGAGGCGGGCTCGGAGAATGGGGAAGAGGACCGGCTTGATGACGTAGTCGTTGGCTCCCAGCTCAAAGGCCTTGAGCATGCCGTCGACCTGATCCTGTGCCGTGGCCATGATGACCGGGAGTTTTTGGTAGGGGTGGCGCTCCCGGATTTTCTCCAGTGTCGCCATGCCGCCAAGTCCGGGCATCAGGACGTCGAGAATGACGAGGTCGAATCGGCCGGATTCCAGGGCTTCGAGAGCCTCCTCTCCGCTCACGGTGTCGGTGACCTCGTAGCCGTCGGCGATCAATTGCCGGGTAAGAAGGACGCGGGCCATCTTGCCGTCGTCCACGACGAGAATTCGATTTGGTGTGGGGCTCATTGCTTGGTTTGTTGGTTCTGGTCGCGGCCGCTTCCCCATCTGGAATCGACCGCTTCGTGCAATATGGTGACTTCCCTGCGCAGTTTTTCGAAAAGGGGTGTCGAATTGTCGGTGGTGCCGGATTTGCCAAGGATTTCGAGATCCAGCGCGGCGTGCCGCGCGCGTCGGGCGCCGAACATCGCGGAGGAGGACTTGAGCGTGTGCGCGGAGCGTTCGAGCAGTTCGGCATCCTTTTCCGCAATGGCTTTCTCGATGCGGCGGATCATTTCGGCGCTTTCCTCGAAGAAGATGGCGACCATTTCCCCCAACAGCTCCTCGCTGCCCTCGACGTGTTGGAGGGCGACGTCGGGATCAATGATCGGCTCATCGTCGGGGGCGGCCGGGGTGGCTGCGTGGTCTTCGTGCGGTGCCTCGACGGACGCGGTGGTTTTCTCGACGTGGCGGCGGCGGCTTTCGCGGTCCAGATGGGAGGAGTCTGCGGATTCTTCCACGACGCGGTAGAGGTCGCGCGCGCGGATGGGTTTTGAGAGGTAGCCGTCCATGCCCGCTTCGAGGCAGCGTTCGCGGTCGCCCTTCATGGCGTTGGCGGTGAGCGCAATGATCGGAATGTGGGTGCCTTTCGGTTGTTCGAGCCGGCGGATTTCTCCGGTGGCTTCGAAGCCGTCCATGATCGGCATGTGGACGTCCATCAGGATCAGGTCGAAGTGGCCCGCCTCCATGGCATCGACGGCGAGACGTCCGTTCTCCGCGATGGTGACCGTGTGGCCGCGCTGGGTGAGGAGGTCCTTGGCCACGCGCTGGTTTACCAGACCGTCCTCGGCGAGGAGGATGTTGAGCGGGATCACCTCCTTCTCGTCGGGTGGGGGCGGCATGGCGGCTGCGGCGTCCAGGGTGACCGTGCCGGTGAGGCGGGTGATGGCGTTGAACAGGTCGGACTGTTTGATCGGTTTGTTCAGCGCGCGGGCGAAGCCGCTTTCGCGGGCGCGTTTGTGATGGTCCGGAAACGTGGCGGAGGAGAGGAGGATCAGGATGAGCTGCTGCCATTCCGGGCGGGCGCGAATCCGGCGGGCGAGTTCAAAGCCGTCCATGCCGGGCATCATGGCGTCGAGAATGGCGAGACGGAAAGGGCGGCCGGATTTCAGGCTCGCGTCCAGAGCCTCCAATGCGGGCGTGCCGCCGTCCACGCAGGTCGGCTTCATCTCCCAGCTCTTGAGCATCTCGTCGAATATGGCGCGGTTGGTCTCGTTGTCGTCGACGACAAGGACGGGCAGGTCGCGGAGCGCGGGCGGGCTTGTGAAGGCGAGGGAAGCGGCATCCTTGCGAAGACCGAACACGGCGGTGAACTGAAAGTTGCTGCCTTTGCCCGGCTCGCTCTCGACCCAGATCTGGCCATCCATGAGGCCGACCAGCCTGGCGGAGATGGCGAGGCCGAGGCCGGTGCCGCCGAACTGTCGCGTGGTGGACGCGTCGGCCTGGTTGAATTCCTCGAAAATGGCGTCGCATTTGTCCGCCGGAATGCCGATGCCGGTGTCAATGACCTGGATGTGAAGGGTCACCTCGTCCTCGACGCGCTTCTTGAGCCGCACATCGACGAGGACCTCGCCGGAGGGGGTGAACTTGATGGCGTTGCCGACCAGGTTGACGATGATTTGGCGCAGACGTCCGGGATCTCCCATGAGGTGGTCGGGGATTTCGGGCGGAATGTGGAATGCGAGTTCCAGATCCTTTTCGGCCGCGCGGCCGGCCATGATCTTGAGCGTGTCGGCGAGGCTGTCGCGGAGATCGAAGGGGATGATCTCCAGATCCAGCTTGCCGGCCTCGATCTTGGAGAAGTCGAGGATGTCGTTGAGCAGCCGCATCAGCGTCTCGGCCGAGCGGTTGATCATGTTCATGTAGTCCAGCTGTTGGGGGTCGAGCCGGGATTTGAGAAGGAGTTCCGTGACGCCGATGATGCCGTTCATGGGGGTGCGGATCTCGTGGCTCATGTTGGCGAGGAATTCGCTTTTGGCCTTGTTGGCGGCCTCCACCTTCTCGTTCGCCTCGCGAAGCGCCGCGTTGGCCTGGAGCAGATTGTTCTCGGTCTGGATCAGTTCGGTCACGTCGCGAGACATGCCGAAGGTGCCGATGATTTTTCCCGAGCCGTCCTCGAGGGCCATCTTGGAGGTGGAGACCCAGGTGACGCGTCCGTCCGAGTGCGTCTCCTTTTCGATGATCCCGATCTTGGGTTCGCCCGTGCGGATGATTTCCTGCTCGTCGTCAAAGGCGGGTTGGGCGTGCTCGGCCGTGAAGTAGTCGAAGTCGGACCGACCGACGAGCTCATGCGGGGATTCGACCTTGAAATGGTCGGCCATGCCCTGGTTCACGCGGATGAAGCGGCTGTCCAGATCCTTGAAATAGATCTTGTCCTGCAGCTTGGCCATGACGGCGTTCAGCAGCACCTGCTCGTTGGTGAGGGCGGCGCGTGTGCGGCGTCGCTCCAACGCGTGCTGTATGACGCGGTCGATCAGGTACGGGTGCGACTTGTCCTTGAAGAGGTAGTCTTCCGCGCCGCGCCGGGTCAGGTCGCGGGCGAAGTGCTCGTCCTCGATGCCGGAGAGGACGATGATCGGCGCCCCGTTGGCCTTGGCCCGGACGGCGTCGAAGGTCTCGACTCCGCGACTGTCGTCGAGGTTGAGATCCAGCAGGATCACGTCGAAGGTCGCCGCCTTCAGTTTCGCTCGGGCTTCCGCGAGCGTTGTTGCCGTGGCCAGGATGTAATTGTCCCGAGCGACCGTCTTCTCGATCGTGTCCCGCGCGACGCGGTCGTCCTCGATCACCAGAAGCCTGGGCTGATTCGTTTTGGAGTCCGCTTTGTGCATGGTGGGAACGTCGGGATTTCTTCTTGGCGTGGGAACGGCCTCATGTTCCGCACAGGCGCGCGCATTT
>JADHOF010000173.1 GCA_016779125.1 Verrucomicrobiia bacterium
TGTTCGTCAATTCGGCAAGATACTGTTTTTGAAACTCCCCCGAGTAACGGCTCTCGGATCGATAGTGCAACTTGCGCCACGGTGCCGCGTAGGCGTGGAGGAAATGAACCTGGCTTCCATCCAACCCTGCGATTTGCAGAGCCTGCTCAACCACCGTTTTCGAGGTGGGCGAAAAATCGACCGCCGCGACGATCACCTTGAAGGGCCGGGTGCCGCCTTCCTCCACCAGCATCACTTTGCACGGCGCGCCGCGCACAAGGCGCGCCGCCTGATTACCCGCCCCTTTCGCCTCGTTGACGGTGCCCCTCACTCCGGCCACAAACAGGTCGGCGTTCACCTGTTTGATTTGTTTGATGAGTTCCTCGGTCGGATAGCCGTAAACGACCCGAAAGCTGGTATGCTCGGGCAGATCCGCCGCCGCAGACCATTCGAGCAGGGACTCCTTGGCGTCGGCGACGAGTTCCTCCCTGAGATCGTCCAGGTCGCGATTCTCGTGCCGTGCCAGCTCCGCAGCCGCCTCTTCCTCAACGACGTGGACGAGATGCAGTTTCGAGTGATTCCAGCGGGCCAGTCTCACGGCTTCCGTCAACGCGCATTTTGCCCGCTTCGAGAAATCGACACCCACCACAATGTTCTTAAGTCGGTTCATAAATGTGTTGGGGCTGAGTATGCCCACGTGCTAAGGACGTCATCAAGACGGGCAAACTTCAAGCTTCGGAGGAACCGTTGTAATTTTTCAATCTCCGGCCTGCGTCCGGTCTCCGATGGTGATTGCCAAGCCTCCAGAAAAATCAAGGTGCCGTTGCGACTACGTGGCGGGCACCCGTCTTCAATAGCCATCCCTGTCGACATCCCATGAAAATCATCTGCGCAACCGATCTCTCCCCCAAAACCCGACACGTGATCGACGCCGCTTCTGCGGTGTCCAGGCGATTCAAAGGTGAACTCACGGTGGTGCACGCGGTCGATGTCCCTTCCGCGCACGCGCTGCCCGAACCGATCCAGACGAACTGGACTGCGGAGGCCAAGGCAGCCCTTCGTCGCATGGTCAAGTCCGTGCCACAACACGACACGAAAATCGGCGAACGGGTGCTGGCCGGCGTTCCGGATGAGGCCTTGATCCGTCACGCCGTCGAAGCGGAACCCGACCTGCTCGTCATGGGCCCGCTCGGGAAACGGGACGTGGATCGCTGGTTGATCGGAAGCACAGCGGAACGCGTGCTTGAGGCGTCGCCGACGCCGGTCCTGCTGGTTCGCGACGCGAAGGCCTTTCGGGCCTGGAGCGAACAGGAGAAGCCGCTGAATGTGTTCTTCGCCTACGATTTTGATGCGACCAGCGATTTGGCTCTCGCGTTTCTGGCCCGGTGGGTCCTGGACGGGCGTGTGGAACTGACCCTCGCCCATGTTGATTGGCCGCCGGAGGAATACCAACGCCTGGGAATCCACAGGACCATGTCGCTGACCACCAACGATTCCGAGGTCCAGGCCATCCTGGAGCGCGATCTTCGGTCTCGGGTCAGGAAGCATCTGGGCGACACTCCGGTGAAAATTGTCGTCGAGCCCTCGTTCGGTCGCAACGATGTGACGCTGCTTCGCCTGATCGAGAAGGCCCAACCAGACCTGGTTGTCTGCGGCACTCATCAACGCGCGGGATTGAGCCGATTTTGGAAGGGTTCGGTGTCGCTGGAATTGGCCCGACACTGCTCGACCAACGTTCTACTTGTCCCCGCAGTTCGGGGGCGGGAGGAGGGAATTTCCGTTCATCGTACCATCCTCGCTGTCACCGATTTTTCCGACGCCGGCAATCTCGCGGTGCACCGGGCTCATTCACTCCTCCCGGCCGGCGGCACCGTCCACCTGTTGCACGTGACGGAGCCGATGCGGCGGCGAAGCGAACTCGGACCCAATTTCGAATCGGAATCCGAAACCGCATCAGACCAGCTCCGAAGGTTGAAGGAACTCGACGCGCGGCTTCGAAGACTGGTTCCGGCGGATGCCGGGAAACACGGGATCAAGGCCTGTTTCGAGATTGCCGAGGACGGGGATGTCGCCGCCGCAATCTGTCAGGCGGCCGAGCGCCTGGGAGTTGACGCGATCAGCATCGGCTCCGGCGGAAGCAGCCGTTTGAAAAAGATGATCCACGGATCCGTGACCCAGGGCGTGCTGTCACGCTCCAACCGTCCCGTCTTCGTCATCAAGCCTCCCCAAAGCTGAAACCGAGACATCGCAGCTTTTACCAGACATGAAAATCAAACACCCCGAACCCGTCTGGCACGCGCTGGCGGACACGGAAGTGGTCCGGCTCCTCGACGTCGATCTCAGGCATGGATTGTCCGACGCGGAGATTCGGTCGCGCCAAAAACAGTTCGGCCCAAACCGCCTCACCGCACGTCGGGGGACGCCGGAATGGAAGCGCTTTGTTCAACAGTTCAATCAGCCGCTCGTCTATATCCTGCTGGTCGCGGCCGGCGTCACTCTCGCGCTTCATGAATACATCGATTCGACCGTCATTTTCCTGGTCGTGATGATCAACGCCCTCGTGGGTTACCTGCAGGAGAGCAAGGCGGAGAAGGCGATTGAGGCCCTTGCCCGGATGGTGACCACCGAGGCCACCGTGCGTCGGAACGGACACAAGGACCGCATCCCCGCCGAGGAACTCGTCCCCGGCGACATCGTGCTCCTGCAGTCCGGGGACAAGGTTCCGGCCGACCTGCGGCTTTTCCACAACAAGAGCCTGCAGGTGGACGAGTCGGCCCTGACCGGGGAATCCCTGCCGGTGCAGAAGAACACGGACCCCGTCGCGCTCGACTCGCTTCTCGCCGAACGCTCGAATCTCGCCTACGCCGGAACGCTCGTGACCTACGGGCAGGCGGAGGGGGTCGTGTGGGCCATCGGAAACCAAACCGAAACCGGCCGCATCGCGCGACTCATCGGCGGCGCGATCAGCCTAGCCACGCCGCTGACGCGGAAGATCCACCAATTCAGCAACGTGCTGCTTTGGGCGATTCTCGCGCTCGCCACCATGGCCTTCGTGATCGGACTCGCGCGCGGCGAGAAGGCGGTGGACATCTTCATGGCCGCGGTCGCGTTGGCCGTCGGCGCGATTCCGGAAGGTCTGCCCGCCGCCGTCACCATCACCCTAGCAATCGGCGTCAACCGAATGGCCCAACGCCGCGCCATCATCAGGAAGCTGCCGGCGGTGGAGACGCTGGGCAGCACCACCGTGATCTGCTCGGACAAGACCGGCACGCTCACGGAGAACCAGATGACCGTGCAGGAGATCCACGCCGGCGGCCGCGTTTTTCGGGTGACCGGCACCGGATACGGACCGGAGGGCGCGGTGCTGGAGGACGGCAAGCCCGTCAATCTGGGCGAACGCGCCGCGCTGCGCGAATGCCTCGTCGCCGGCCTGCTGTGCAATGACACGCAAATCGTGTCGGCGGACGGCCGATGGCAGGTGCAGGGCGACCCGACCGAGGCCGCGCTCTCCGTCGCCGCCGGCAAGGCAGGATTGAGCGGGGATGAATTGAACAGCCGCCACGGCCGGATCGATTCCATTCCCTTCGAGTCCGAGCACCAGTTCATGGCCACGCTGCACGGACACCATGAACCCGGCCGCCGCGTCATCTTCAAGAAGGGTTCGGTGGAGAAGCTTCTGGAACGCAGTCACGACATGCTCCTCGCCGACGGCAACACCGGGCCGCTGGACGCGGACGCAATCCGCGCCGCCGCCGACGGCATGGCCTCCCGGGGCATGCGTGTGCTCGCCATCGCGCGCAGACACACAGACACCACGCACGAGAAGCTAGAACACCACCATGTGGCCGGGGAACTCACCTTCGTCGGGCTGCAGGGCATGATCGATCCACCGCGACGCGAGGCCGTCGAGTCCGTCGCCAAATGTCAGGCCGCCGGCGTCCAGGTGAAGATGATCACCGGCGATCACGTCGTCACCGCCACGGCCGTCGCCGCCCAGCTCGGCCTGACATCTCCAGACGGCTCCGAATTGATCTCGGTCACGGGACGGGATCTCGAAAAGACCTCCGACGAGGACCTTCCCGCCTTGGCCGAACGGGCCAGCGTCTTCGCCCGCGTCGCCCCGGAACAAAAGCTCAAGCTCGTCCGCGCCCTCCAGCAACGGGGCCATGTGGTTGCCATGACCGGCGACGGGGTCAACGACGCGCCCGCCCTGAAGCAGGCCGACATCGGGGTTGCGATGGGCATCTCCGGCACCGAGGTCGCCAAGGGCGCGGCGGACATGCTGCTGACCGACGACAACTTCTCCTCGATCGAGGCCGCCGTCGAGGAGGGTCGCGGCGTGTTCGACAATCTCACCAAATTCATCGTCTGGACCCTGCCCACCAACGCGGGGGAAGGCCTCATCATTCTCGCCGCCATTTTCCTGGGCACGGCCCTGCCGGTCATGCCGGTGCACATCCTGTGGATCAACATGGCGACCGCCATTCTGCTCGGCCTCATGCTGGTGTTCGAACCCAAGGAGACGAACCTCATGCTGCGCCGCCCGCGCAACCCGGCGGAGCCCCTGCTCACCCCCACGCTGCTTCAACGTATCGTGCTGGTCACGCTCTTCATGGTGAGCGGCGCGTTCGGACTGTTCTTGCTGGAACGCCGCGTCCTTGGCGCTGAACTCGCGCAGGCCCAGACCGTGGTCGTCAACGCGATCGTGATGGTCGAGGCCGCCTACCTTCTCAACTGCCGTTCACTGACACATTCCATGTTTCACATCGGATTCTTCACCAACCGCTGGATCTTCATCGGCATCGGCGGCATGGCCATGGCCCAATTGTTGATCACCTACGCGCCACCGCTGAACCGCCTCTTTCACACGGCGCCGATCGGATTGACGGACTGGGGCCACATTCTCCTAGTCGGCGTATTGACCCACCTCGCCGTTGAGGCGGAAAAATGGTTCCGGCGAAGAAATTCTCATTGAAGACCGGAGCCACGATCGCCATGAAGCAACCCATGATTCAGGCCGCCCTTTTTGACGCCAAATCCTACGACCGCGAATACTTCGAAAATGCGGTCGGGCGCGGCGACATCGCCTGGCACTACCATGAGTTCCGCCTGAGCGCCGACACCGCATCCCTTGCATCGGGTCGGGACGCCGTCTGCGTCTTCGTCAACGACAACGTCGATCGCGACTGCCTGAGCGAGTTGGCGAAGGTCGGGGTAAGGCACGTCGCCCTTCGTTGCGCCGGCTTCAACAACGTTGACATCGCCGCCGCAGCCGAGCTGGGCATCGCGGTCACGCGCGTGCCCGCCTACTCCCCTCATGCCGTGGCCGAGCACGCCGTCGCCCTGTTGATGACACTCAACCGTCGCATTCACAGGGCGCACAACCGCGTCCGCGAACAAAACTTCTCGCTCGGCGGTTTGGTTGGATTCGACGTCCACGGCAAGACGGTCGGTATCATCGGCACGGGCCGAATCGGTCGAATTGCGGCCCAGATCTTCCGCGGCTTCGACGCCCGCGTCATGGCCTTCGATCCGGTGCCTAAAAACGACTGGGCGGCGGCCCATGGCGTTGAGTACACGGATCTCGGTTCGCTGCTGGAGAACGGCGACATCCTCTCCCTGCATCTGCCCCTTTCACCGAACACACTCCATCTCTTCGACGACGACGCCTTCAACAGGCTCAAGCCCGGCGCCTTTCTCGTCAACACCAGCCGCGGCAAACTCATCGACACCACCGCGCTGATTCGCAGCCTGAAGTCCGGCCGCCTCGGAGGGGTCGCTCTGGACGTCTATGAAGAGGAGGAAGGTGTGTTCTTCGAGGACCTCTCCGACTGCGTGCTCCCGGACGATGAACTCAGCCGCCTGCTCACCTTTCCCAACGTGCTCATCACCTCGCACCAGGCCTTCCTCACCCGTGAAGCCCTCGCTGAAATCGCCCGGGTCACGACCGAAAACATGAGACGCGTCGGATCCGGAACAGATTTCCTGGAGGGTACCGAGGTCCGATGAAGAATCCCTGGAGGTCCTTTCAGCGACGCTGAATCGCCTACGCGACAAGACCCTCGTGACGAACCCACTCCCCGACAATCCGGCGGCGACTTGGCCGCGTGCCGGAACTTAGAGTCCTTCCCAAAGGGAGAGGTGGTCGATCTGGCAGGTGCCGAGATCCACTCCCTTGAAGTCAATCTGATGCTGGTCGGTCCCGTCGATATGAGGACTGGTGAAGACGTGTTTTTTTCCGTTCATCTTCACGAGCAGCGTTCCCTTCTTCAGCTCGATGGCGACGTCCACCCATTCGTTGAGCGGCAGGAACTGTTGCTCCAGTTTGACCGTCTCGACGTTCTTGCGGATCGTCAGCGTCGTCTGTTTCTCACCGAAGGTCAGCGTGTGGATGTGATGGCCGAGGTCGAGAAGCGGAAACTTCGGATGGTATTCCTTGGCGTTGTATCGCATGCGCAGGGTGCAGACAAAACTCTCGGGCACCTGCTTGAGCCAGATCACGGGCTTGAATCCCGCGTGCGCCCTGTCGCCCTTGGCGATCATCCTGGCCTGAAACTCCTTGGACGACTGGCTGCCGGTCAGGACGCCGTCCTTGATCTTCCACGTGCTGTTCTGCCGGATCTCCCAGAAATTGGTGTTGAGCTTTCCGTCAAAGGTCTCGGAGTAAACCAGCTTCGTACTCTTGAACAACTCGGGTTTGTATTCCGCGCCGTCGGCACACGGTGCCGGATGCGGCGAAAGGGCCAGCAGGATGAGAATGAGCGAAAGACGAAGAACAAGGGATCGGGAATTCATGGTGTGGGTGTAGTACGGCGCTGTCCCACGTTTTGCAATCCTTCCCCCGACGGAAGCGAAACCCATGGCCGCAGAAAGACTGACAGGCATTGCCGAACCTGGACGACTGTCTCGATCGTCAGCTGAACGAGGCTGTTTGAATCGGATAAAAACAGACGATTCGAACACATCTGGCTGGAATCTGCCCCGGCCGGGAAATGAACTGAAAAGAAATCGTGGGATTCCACCCCGGCCGTCGTATTCGGAAGTGTCATGCAACTATCTTCCAACTTCCTCCGCTCACTGAAACTGCGTCCCCTCGTCGCCGCCGTCGCGCTTGGCGTGGTCCTGACAGCCCATTCGCAATCGCCCACGAATTCCAATCCGTTCGCCGCGACAAACCAGACGAGGAAGGCGAAGGATCCGAACATGAACCCGGACGGCAGTGTCACGCTCTCCGCCGGCACCCTGGAGGCGGTCGTCGCCGAGATTGAACGGCGCGCCGCCTACTGGACGCCTTCCGCGGATGGAAGCAAACCCGCGCTGCCGAACGTCCTCTTCGGCGGAGACACCCGCCGGGCCTTGATTCCCGGCGATCTGCGATTGCGCGGTGTGTCGCCCGTGCAGGCGCTGGCCTTGGCGGCGGCGGCGGCGGATTGCACCCTCGAAGCGATCTTCGCCCCGGAGGAAAGAGCCGAACTGAAACCGCAGATCATCGGCTATCGAATCGTGCCGGAAGCCGGACCGGCGCGGAAACCATCGCATGCCGATCTCCAACGAGCGGAGCTGGAACAACAACTCAGCACACTCGGCAGATCTCTCGCCCCAAATCATCCGAAGATGGTCTCCGTGCGGAATCATCTCTCGAACCTTTACAGCAAGGATCAAGCGGAAGAATTCGCCGGCGGCGGGATCGTGCTCGACGTGAAACCAGATCTGCCGTCGGTGTCCGCCGTCAAGCCCCGCGCCGCGGATCCCTTTAGCGGAGGGGCCGGACGCGACTACGGTTCCGAGACCAAGCCGGGGGGAACAATGGAAACGGACCCGGCCAAAGAGTCGATGCCGCTTGTTCAGATCTACGCCTTGGGCCCCATTCTCACCGGTAACGATCGCGAGAGGGCGGAGCAGATGGAACAGATTCACGGACTGATCGAATCCGCCCTTCAATTGGCGGGAAGGGATCCCTTGACCCCGAAGAACATCGCGATTCACAGCCAATCAAAGGCGCTGGTCGTTCGAGCCCCCGCCGCGCAACATGCGATCATCGCTCAAGCGATCGCCGCCCTGAAAGAAAACGGAACGGCATCCGAGTCCGCAAAACAACCGTAGGCACCCGGCAACACGCCCGTGCCAAAACAAAGCAAATCTTTGCCCGCCTCCTCCCTACATCTCCCGATGGATTGCCCGGAGCCCGCCATGGTGGATTCCGGGCCTTCCCGCGAGGACTTCACATTCGAGGATGTGCCGCGTCTGTCGGCCAGCTTGAAGCGGGGAGACGAGGCCGCATTCGCCTGGCTGCACAACGCGTGGAGCGGCCGCATCCGGCAGTATTGCTTCGCGCTCGCGGCCGGTGACGCGACCCTTGCCGGCGAGATCGCGCAGGCGACGTGGCTGCGGGTTGTCCGCCACATCCGGGTGTTGGAAAGCGAGGCGGCGCTGTGGAACTGGATCGCCTGCGGCGCCCGGCACGCGGCCACCGATCTGCGCCGAACGGGCGGCCGCTATCAGCGGGCCCTTGGCCGCTTCGCCGATTGGTGGCGGCCGAACACGGAGACCCGGGACGCGGCCCAGGATTTGCACGCGGCGCTCGAATCCGCGCTGGCCATCCTCTCCGACGAGGAACGCCTGCTGATCGAAGGCCGCTACTTCAACGACGCCTCTCTGGAAGACATCGCCAGACAAATTGACCTGACCACCCGCGCCGTCGAGGGTCGCCTCGCGCGACTCCGGGTGCGACTCCGCGAACTCATCGCGAAAGAACTTCTGTCCCAACGTCCATGAATTCAAAAAAGAGGAACCTTCAGGCGCTGGAGCAAGACCTGTTGAACACGTCCGGTGAACCTTGCGGACCCGATCGCGCCGACGTGCTGACGATGGTGCGCGACGAACGCCGTCGCCGTGGCAGACGAGGCACGGCTTTGTTCACGGCCGCGCTGATCGTGATGTCCGCATCCCTGCTGTGGCGTCCCGAAGACACCCCGCCGCCGCTGGTCGCAACAGCGCCCCCCAAGCCGGCCTCCTCCCCGATCCGCGAACTCAACGACGATCAACTCCTCGCCTTCCTGCAGGACACCCCCACCGCCTTGGTCGAATGGCCAAACGGAGACCGAACCCTCCTCGTCATCGGCACGTCATCCAGTCCCAATCCGTGACATCCGAACGGGCGGGCTCGACCCGACACGGGGTCTTCGACAGTTCCCGTCACGCCAGGATGTCCTTGA
>JADHOF010000005.1 GCA_016779125.1 Verrucomicrobiia bacterium
TACAAGAACAAGGGCAGCTTCGGTGAGGACGTGGATGAAAACCTGGTGGCGACCGCACAGATCGTCATCCGCAAATACGACTCCGCGCTCAAGGCGTGCAACGCGGTTGATTTCGACGATCTGATCGTGCTGACCCTGCAACTGTTTCGCGAACACGCGGATTGCCTCGCGGCCTGCCAGGCGAAGTACAAATTCGTGATGGTGGACGAGTATCAGGATACCAACGCAGCGCAGTTTGAACTCGTCAACTCGCTGACCAAGGAGCACCGCAATCTTTGCGTGGTCGGCGACGATGACCAGAGCATCTACGGCTGGCGCGGCGCGGAGGTTGCCAACCTGCTGGATCTCGAAAAGCACTATCCCGAGGTCAAGGTGGTGAAACTCGAGCAGAACTATCGCTCCACAAACAACATTCTCGACGCGGCCAACGCGGTGATTCGCAACAACGCCCGGCGGCGGGGGAAGACGCTCTGGTCCGCGAAGGGCAAGGGCGAACGGATCATTTTGAACGCGTTTGAACACGACGAGGAGGAAGCCCGCGAGATCGTGGACGAGATCGAGTTCAACCGTCTGGGCAAACGCATCGCCTGGGGCGATCACGCCATCCTGTTCCGAACCAACCAGCAGAGCCGGATGCTTGAGTTGGAACTCCGGCGCCAACAGGTGAAATACAACCTTATCGGAGGCCAGAGCTTTTTTGACCGGCGCGAGATCCGGGACTTTCTGGCCTATCTCAAGATGTTCATGAATCCGCACGATGACATGAGCCTGCTGCGGATTGCGAATACGCCCACCCGCGGGTTGAGCGACGTCACCATGCAGCGGCTCTTGGGGCACAGTCAGGATCGCAACTGCTCTGTCTACGCCGCCATGCGCCACAGCGACGTGCAGGAATCCCTCCTCACCCGCACCTGCAATTCGGTTCAGGCCTTTCTCGAACTGATCGAGGAATTCCGCGCGGAGCTGGAGGACCCGGAGGCGGCCGACGATCCTGCCGGCCTGCAGAATTGGGCGACGCGACTCATGGCCGAGGTGGGTTATTTCGACGAAATCCGCCGCACGGAAAAGAACGAGGAAAATGCCGAAAACCGCGTCCGAAATCTCAAGGATTTGATGGGCAATCTGGACGGCGAGCACGAGCGCTGGACCCTGATGAAACGACTGGAGCGCTTTCTCGAAGACGTGGCGCTGGATCAGGATCGACTGGAAGACAAGGAGCAGAGCGGCGGAGACATGGTCACCTTGATCACCATGCACGCGGCAAAAGGTTTGGAGTTCCCCCATGTCTTCATCGTCGGCGCGGAGGATGGATTGCTGCCGCATTCGCGGTCCAAGGTGGAAGGCACAATGGATGAGGAACGCCGACTGTTCTACGTGGCCATCACGCGTGCGCAAAAGACCCTGACGATCAGCCACTGCGAAGCGCGGAAGAAGTACGGCGAAATGCTGGGTTGCCACCCGTCACCCTTCCTCAAGGAAATACCGGCGGAACTCATCGAGGACGCTGCGGAAAAAGGAAAGACGCCCGTTGCCGCAACCCAGGGCGGAGACATGTTCGCCGCCATGCGCGCGGCTTTGGAATGAAGATCGAAGATGGGGACATCCGGGCGGTGACGTTTGATGTCGGCGGGACGTTGATCAATCCGTGGCCGTCGGTCGGGCATGTGTACGTCGAGGTGGCCCGTGAATTTGGGGTCGAAGCCGAGCCCGATTTTATCAACTGGCGCTTCAAGGACGCCTGGAAATCCGCGCACAACTTCGACTATTCACGCACGGCCTGGTTCGAGATTGTCCGGGAGTCCTTCGGCATCGAAGGCGCTGAATTGCCGGATGAATTTTTCCCGCGCGTCTACGAGCGATTCGCGGATCCGGATGTCTGGATCGTCTACGGCGACGTGATGGGAACCTTGGAGGAGCTGGCCGCCCGTGAGTTGAAGTTGGCCGTCATTTCGAATTGGGACGATCGGCTGATTCCGCTGCTGGAACGGCTCGGTCTCACCCGCTATTTCGACACCATCGTCGCCTCCTGCAATGTCGGTTTCACGAAACCGTCCCCGGTCATCTTCGAGCAGGCCCTCCGCTGGCTGAAGGTTCGCCCGGAACAGGTGCTGCATATCGGGGACAGCCCGATCGAGGATTGCCAGGGCGCCCGCAAAGCCGGAATGCACGCGCGTCTGATCGCCCGGGGTCGTTTCACCAAGGCCGTCGATGACCTGTCGTCACTCCGGGAAGTATTGGACCTGCTTCCCGCGTGATCCGGCCGTCAGGCGAGAATGCCTTGCACGACCTTGCCCGCGATGTTTGTCAGGCGCATGTCAAGCCCCTGAAACTTCACCGTCAACCGTTTGTGATCAACGCCGAGCAGGTGCAGCAGGGTCGCCTGCAAATCGTTTACGTGCACGACGTCCTCCACCGCGTTGTAGCCGAGTTCATCCGTGCTGCCGTAGGTGGTGCCGCCCCGGATGCCCCCTCCGGCGAACCACATTGAGAACCCCTTGATGTGATGGTCGCGGCCGGATCCCTGCGCCATGGGGGTGCGACCAAATTCACCGCCCCAGATGATGAGCGTCTCGTCAAAAAGGCCCCGCTGTTTGAGATCCTTGATCAGCGCCGCGCAGGCCTGATCCACCTCGCCGGCCGTTCCTTTCACCTTGTCCTTCACGCTGCCGTGATGATCCCAGCCCCGATGATAGAGCTGCACGAAACGCACTCCGCGTTCCACCAGTCGTCGGGCGAGCAGGCAGTTGGCGGCGAACGAGCCGTCCGCGCCCTTCGTGCCGTACATCTCCTTCACGGACTCCGGCTCGTTGGCGAGATCCACCAGATCCGGCACACTGGTCTGCATGCGGAAGGCCATCTCATACTGGGCGATCCGGGTACGGATCTCCGGATCGCGTGTTGTCCGCTCGTGCAACAGGTTCAAGCGATTCACGGCCTCCACCACGTCCCGCTGTCGCCCGGCGCTCACGCCGCCGGGACGCCCGACGTAGAGAACGGGATCGCCGACGGAGCGAAGCTCGACCCCCTGAAACCGGCTGGGGAGAAATCCGCTATGCCATTGCCGGGCCGAGATCGGCTGCGACTGGCCGTGTTTTCCGATGGAACTGAGAACAACGAAGCCGGGCAGGTCATGGGTCAACGATCCCAGACCGTAGAGCATCCACGAACCCATCGAAGGCCGGCCCGAAATGAGCGTGCCCGTGTTCATCAGGGTGTGGGCGGGATCGTGGTTGATGGCGTCCGTTCGCATCGAACGAACAATCGCGAGATCATCGGCCACCGTCCCGAGGTGCGGAAAGATTTCGGAGATTTCCTGACCGGACTGGCCGCGGGACAGGAAGTCGTGCTGTGGACCGAGGCACTTCAGCTCCTTGTTCTGCAACTGGGCGATCGGCTGCCCCTTGGTGAAGGATTCGGGCATGGGCTTTCCGTCCATCTTTCTCAGCTCCGGCTTGAAGTCGAAGGTCTCCAGATGCGTGGGACCGCCCGCCATGTAGAGATGGATCACGCGCTTCACCCGGGGTCGGTGGTGCAGACGATCCAGCACCCCGTCGTCGCCCGGGAGCAATCCCGGTCGCAACAACGACGCCAGCGCCATCGATCCGATTCCAGCCCGTCCGAGAAAGGCGCGGCGGGGCAGCGGGTGATCACCAAATTCAAGCGGGTTCGATTTCTTCATGGCTGGGTCAACTCGTTTGCTTCCAAGAGTATTCGGTTCATCAGTCTTTCGGCGATCCAGTAGCCGTTGGAGCGGATTTGATCGAGCAACGGCTTTACCGGTCCGATCAGGCCCCGCCGTTTGCCCTCGACCAGCACGCGACCCGTCCCGATCACCCGGAGTCGATAGACATCACGGGCGATGCGGCGGGCCCTCTGGTCGTCCAGTAACACCAACGACGCGGAGCGTTCCAATGCCAACGAAATGACCGCCGCCTCACCCAGGTCCAGAAACGCGGAAAGCAACTGGTCGGGCAGACGGTTCGGATCCGCAATACGAATCCAATCGGCCTTCAAAAACGCTCCCGTCCCCAGTCCTGCCACTCCACCAGCGACAACTTCATCCCGCACCGCCGCCGGCACCCACACGTGACCGAACAGATCACGCAGCAGCTCCAGCCGCGCGACACCGCCCAAGGCGATGAGAGGCCCGGCGTTGCAGATGATCGCGTCACTCATGGAAGGGCCGTCAAGAACTCCGCCTCGCATTCGCTGTCGTCCAACGTCACCGACGGAACTCCCCATTCATGGCAGGAAAGCAAAAACTGAACCCGATTCATGCCCGCCAATTGGGCGGCCTGGCCGCTGGACAGCCTTCCGAGCTCATAGAGCTTCATCGCCGAGGCAGTTTTCGCGTCCCGGGCAAACTGTTCGGGGCTGCTCCCCATTGCCGCCAACCAGCCTTCGGGAACGTCGAGTACGATTTCACTCATGAGTTCAGTCTATCCTTTCACGCTCGTTTCGCAAAGCGGCCGTCAATGTCGGGTGATGAATTCGTGGAGGTTCAGAACGACGCGGGTGACCGAGGTCCAGGCGGCCAGCTCGGCTTTTTGCAGATCACCGGGCGTTTCGCGTTGCCCGTTGGCGAGCAGGGCGATCGCGGCATCGTCGTCCGCTTCATAGTCGGACAGGTGTTTTGCGTGAATCTCCGAGAGGATCTTCAACTCCTCGGCGGAAGGTTCCCGTGACAAGGCTTCACGGTAGGCGAAACGAATCCGGTCCGACGTCGTCGCGCCGCCATCCCGCAGCAGTCGTTCCGCGAAAACTCGGGAGGCCTCGACGTAACTGGGATCATTCAACATCACCAAGGCCTGCTGAGGCGTGTTGCTGCGGACACGCTCCACCGTGCACTCCTCGCGCGGGGACGCGTCAAAAGCAGCCAGGCTCGGATGCAGGAAGGTGCGGCACCAATAGGTGTAGAGGCCGCGCCGATACAATCCGTCACCCTCGTCGTTTTCGTAGGTGCGTTTTGGAAAATTGAGGTGCACCCAGTAGCCTTCCGGCTGGTAGGGCTTCACGCTCCGGCCGCCCACGGTGTCCACCAGCAATCCGCTGACCTTCAACGCGTTGTCGCGCACCATCTCGGCATCGAGGCGGAAGCGGCCCTGCCGGGCGAACAGGTCGTTGTAGGGATCCCGCGCGCGCAAGGCCTCGTCGGCGAACGAGGTCTGACGATAGGTTTTCGAGAGCGCGATCAGTTTCACCATGTGCTTCACGTCCCAGCCGCTGGCGATGAACTCCATCGCGAGCCAGTCGAGCAGTTCGGGATGGGTGGGATTTGTCCCCTGCATTCCGAAATCGTCCAACGTCGAGGCGAGTCCGCGACCGAACAGGATCTTCCAGAGGCGGTTCACGAAGACGCGGGCGGTCAAGGGATTGTCGCGTGACGTGAGCCAATTCGCCAGATCCGCCCGGGTGGCGCGACGTTCGCCGATGGAGAGGCGACCCAGGCTGACCGGCACGGCGGGTGGAAGCTCGTTGCCGGATTCGTCCTGCCAGTTGCCGCGAGGAAGCACGCGCGACATACGGGGCTCGCTCAGGCGTTCCGTGACCATGGTCCGCAGAATGCCCGCGTCGGTTTTTTCGCGTTCCTTCTTCAAGGGATCAAGCCGGTCACGCAGGGACTTGAAGTAGGGGCGCTGTACTTCGTAGACGTTCTCAACGTAGTGATCCAGCGCCGTCCGCGCGTCCTTGTCCCCGCGTTTGTCGGCCGCCTTTTGAAGGATCGCCTTGAGGCCCTTGTCGATGCCTTTGTAATTCTCCTTCTTCACCCACTTTTCCCAGGCCGCAAAAGAAATCCCGGCTTCAATCTCCAACGGCTCCTTCGGCTTTTTGGTGTCGGCGGGTTTCTCCTTCCCTTCGGCGTTGCTCGTCAGACCGAGCGCGTCCCAATGCACCGTGCCGCCGGAGATGGTGCAGGCGATGCTGTTCACGACGTCGCCCGCCTTGAGTCCAAGCTTTTCAACCGGCACCTCCAGCCGCACCCATTCGCCGGCCTTGGGCAGTTTTCCAAGATCCTTCTTTGCCGAGTTCTCCTTCGTGCCTCCGAACGGGATCGCGGCCATGTCGCCCCAGTTGGCGCGGTGACTCCAATCCTTCGTGCGGAACTGCAACATGACGGCTTTGGTTGTGTCCGCAGACTCGATCCACACGCTGACGAAAAACCGGTCGCCGCCACCGACGGTCAATGGTTTCTCAAGGTGGTCGAAGACATCCTGCCCCAACCCGCTTTCCGATCGCACCCACGAGCGTTTCCCGGCCGCGGCGCGCTCCTCGCTCCATCGGAAGGCATGATTGCCCTTGTTCGCGCGAATGGTTTTGCACGCCGGTTCCGCGTCGTCCACGAGGACGTTTTCGACCGGCTTCGCGGAGCTTTGTTGCTCACTCTTGCCGAGCGCTGCGGCCACGTGCTCCTTCAAGGCATCCGCCGTCGGCTCGACGTATTCAAACTTCGCCAAGGCTTCGCGGATCTCCTTTTCCAAGGGTTTGATCTCGCCGTCCAGCGAAGCGAGTTTCCTGGTCTCCGCATCGGTCGGCAGCTTGATGACGGAAGAAAGTCCGCCCACCGGCGTTTCTTTCACGTCCGCGAAGAAGGCGGCGAACGAATAGAAATCCTTCTGGGTGAAGGGGTCGTATTTGTGATCGTGGCATTCCGCACAACCAAGCGTGGAGCCAAGCCAGACGGACGACGCGTTGCGCACACGGTCGGCCGCGTATTTGGCGGTGTATTCCTTCGGTTGCGCGCCGCCCTCCGCCGTGGTCATCAGCAGCTTGTTGTAGCCGGACGCGATTTTCTGTTCCTCGGTGGGCTCCGGCAAGAGATCGCCGGCGAGCTGTTCGGCCGTGAAGCGGTCGAAGGGGAGGTTTTGGTTGAAGGCGTTGATCACGTAGTCGCGGTACGGCGTCACGTCCTGATGCTGGTCGCCGTGGTATCCGCGCGTGTCCGCATAACGAACCAGATCGAGCCAATAGGCCGCCATGCGTTCGCCGTAGTGAGGCGACTTCAAGACCTCGTCGATCAGGTGTTCCCAGGCCTGTTCAGACCCGTCGGCCACGAAGCGTTGAACCTCCGCGGACGTGGGCGGCAGACCCAGCAGGTCAAAGCTCAGTCGACGGATCAAGGTCACGCGATCGGCCTCCGCGCCGGGGGCAATCTTCTCCCGCGCCAGGCGCGAGGTCACGAAATGGTCGATCGCGTTGCGCGCGGCATCCGGGTTTGCGGGGGGCGGTTGGATCCACTCCAGAGAGCGATACGCCCAATGCCGGTCATACTTGGCCCCTTCGCCAATCCACTCCCGAAAGACTGAAATCTCCGCCGGCTTCAACTCCTTGTGAAACTCGGGCGGCGGCATGAGTTCGTCGGGATCCGTCGAAACGAGCCGCGCCATCAGCGCGCTCTTCTCGGGTGAGCCGGGCACGATCGCGGCGCGGCCTTCAGCGTTGGGTCGAATCGCGCTTTCCCGGAGATCGAGCCGGAGATCGCCCTTCACCTGCTTGGCGTCGGGTCCGTGACAGGCGAAACACTTGTCGGAAAGCAGGGGCCGGACATCCCGGTTGAAGTCCACGGCTGAGCCGAGCGCCGTGGAGGCGACCAGCAGGGCCAGGGTTCGCGGAAGTTGAAAGTTTGTCATGGCGTAAGGTGCAACTCTGCCCCGCGGGTCCGGCAAGGCAATGCGATTTTCCAAAGGGTTCCGGGCGCGAAACCGCCCGACTCTCCAGAATCCGCTGCGCGATCTCCGCTCGATCCGTTTCCGGGCGGTTCAAGGTGGCAGTCACAGGTGCCGAAATGCTCATGGCGACAATCGAACACGGGGGACGCCGCTGACAAGCGGGGAAAGGCCAGACTGAATCTCGAACTTTCTCCCGACGGGCAAAAATGAAACTTTCCGTGTAACCTCGACCCACGGAATCCTCAGGAAACGGCAGACATGAGCAACACGATCAAATCCTGCCCCCAATGCGCCGCACCTCTGCCGGCGGACGCGCCCCGGGGTCTGTGCCCAAAATGCCTGATGGAAGGCGTCCTTCGAGGCACGGAGACCGGCGCGCCGGTCACAACCCCGATTCCGAAGCCGGTCGCGCCGTCCCCCGAACAGCTGGCTCCGTTCTTTCCCAATCTCGAAATACTGGAACTGATCGGTCAGGGCGGCATGGGCTATGTTTACAAGGCACGCCAGCCGCAACTGGACCGGCTGGTCGCGTTGAAGATCCTTCCCGCCGCGCTGGCGGACGATCCCGCCTTCGCGGAGCGATTCAGCCGCGAGGGCAAACTGCTCGCGAAACTCAACCATCCGAACATTGTCACCGTCCACGATTTCGGCGTGGCGGAATTGACGCTGCCGGCCGGCACGTCGGAAACGGTCGCCACGGGTTCTGTAGCCGCGGCCCCGTCCCCGGCCGCCCAGCCGGTCACCGCCCGGCGGTTCTTCCTGCTGATGGAGTTCATGGACGGAGTGAACCTCCGTCAGGCGATGCATGCCGGGCGCTTCACGCCGGAGCAGGCGCTGGGCGTTGTGCCGAAGGTTTGCGAGGCCTTGCAATACGCCCACGATGAAGGTGTTCTCCATCGCGACATCAAGCCGGAGAACATTCTTGTGGACGCCAAGGGCCGGGTGAAGATCGCCGATTTCGGCATCGCCAAGATGATGGGTTCGGGCGACCCCGGCGACATCGCTCTGACGGGGGCGGGTGCCACGCTCGGCACACCGCACTACATGGCTCCCGAGCAGATCGAGCGGCCCGCTTCGGTGGATCATCGCGCGGACATCTACTCTCTCGGGGTTGTCTTCTACGAGATGCTCACCGGTGAGCTGCCTCTCGGCCGTTTCGCGGCTCCGTCCGCCAAGGCCGCCGTCAACGCGCGCATCGACGAAATCGTGATGCGGGCTCTGGAGAAGGAGCGCGAACTCCGCCAGCAAAGCGCCACCGAAATCAAAACCCAGGTCGAGGGTGCGGGAACCCAACCGGCCGCCGCGCCCCGCGTCGGCAAGGTGTTGAAGTCGGCGCAATGTTTCACCACGACGCCCGCTCATCTTCAAACCTTCAAGGCCCGTTTCGCGCATCCTTTCACCGCGGCGGGGGACCTGATTTTGGAAAGCGATCGACTGGTCTTCGAGAGCGGCGGCGAACGAACCCTCATCGAGCTGAAATCGATCCGGGATCTCAGTGTCGGTCATCTTGAATGGTGGTCCGCGAATGGTCGCCAGATCGCGCTGCTTTCCCTCACCTACGAGGACAAGGGCGCCGAACGGACGCTTGTGCTGCGCCCGACGGGTCCGTGGCCGGAGCCGGTCTGGGAGAGCAACCGTCACGTCGCCGACTGGGCAAAGTCCATCCGCGAGGCCGTGCGTTCAGTTTCCAGTTCCGAACCCGCCGAAACACCCGCGAACTGTCTGCCCTTGCCGCCGGGTCCCGGCTGGATCAAGCCGGCCGTCATCGCGGCAATCCTATTCGCCCCTCTCTTTGGCTTCATGGGGGCGGAGATCGTCAGCAATGGCGAGCGGCACCAGCAGATGCCGGTGACATTGCTTGGATTCCTGATCATCGCCGGTGCCTTGATCGCCGCCTTCTCCGCGTTCCTCGGCGCGCTCGGCCTGGTCACGACCCGATGGGCCTTGGATCGCGGCAACCTCCACGGGCTGACCACGTATTCGCGGCCTGCGGCAACGCCCGGAGCGGTTCCGTTCTCAGAGCACGGGGTCACGACCGGTGTTCGTCTTGTTGTTTTGTACGGTGGATTCATTCTCGCCATGGTGGGATTAAGTCTCCTGCGATCCCTTCCGATTCGAAGCGATCTCACGCTCGTGATCGGAGTGTTCGTGTTCCTTCTCGTGATGTTTCAAGGCATGAAATTCCTCGGGCACGGACCGCTCAAGACCGGCACGCTGCGTCTCTTTGCCTGGTTGGCCACCCTCATGTCCCTGCCGGTCATCGCCTTCGGCCTGTTCTTCGTCTTCGCGCTCATGAACGAATCCGGCGGTTGGAATCCCGCCCCGGCCGAGGCGATCATGGTTCCCTGGATCTGGCTGGGCTGCATCGGTCTGCCATGGTCGGCCGTGCGATTGCATCGGGCGTATCGGGCCCGTGTTCAGGCCCAACCCGCCGCGCCGCCCACCGGCAACCCATGGCCGCGCCGCGTCTATTATCTGATCATCGGCCTCATCGTCGTGCCGATCGCCTTGTTTGTGATCATGCTGCTCGTTCCCTATCTCGCCTGGCGTCAATCAGCGCAGCCACACCCCACACAGGTGGGTCTGCAATCTGTTTTTGTGAATTCGAACCTCGTAGTCGCTCGTTTCGATGTCTATTCGCGAAGCGGCGGATTTTCGGTCACTCCCGAATACGAGGGAATGACTCTGGACGACAATCTGATCGCCGCCACACCCACCTTTCCCGACACGGCGTTGATCGTTCCGACACCGATCGGCAAGCGCCCACTCGTTGAAAACCGTTTCGCCGCGACCTTCTACAAGAACAGCGCGGCCCGCTACAGTGCCGCCTTCGCGTTGCCGGATGAGAACTCCGCCCGATTGGCCGCGGCCCGGATTCAGGAAACCTTCGCCGAAATGCGCCAAGGGAATCCGCAGGTGCGCGCCGAACTTTTCCTCTTCCGCCTGAATGAAAACCAACCGAACGAAACCACGGCGCGGCTCCGATTTGACGAAGCCCGCAAAATCTGGGTTGTCGGGCACGTGAATCCCCGCCATTGGCCCGCCTTCGTAAGCTCGGGACCGAAAGGGAGGGAGGCCATGGAGGCAATTCAGGAAGAGATCGAGAAGACCGCCACCGTCGAGGCTGAACGGCTTCGCGATTCCCAAGAAGCCACGAACGCGGCCCCGCGGCCGCTTCGTTGAAACCCGCCGCCATGCCCGCAAGCCCTGCCTTTGTCACCACCCGCTGGACACGTGTCGTCGCGGCGGGCGGTTCAGGCGCGACGGCAGAGGCCGCGTTGAGCGAGCTCTGCGAGCAGTATTATCAGCCGGTCGTCTCGTTCCTCCGTTGCACCGGAAACCCCGAAGATCAGGCCCGGGAGCTGGCCCATGAGTTCTTCGCCAAGCTCCTGGCCAATCCCGCGCTCGGCAAGGCCGATCCCGGTCGCGGTCGTTTCCGCTCCTACCTGCTCGCGGCGGTGAAGCATTTCGTCTCGGACAAGCGCGCCAAGGCCAGGGCGGCGAAGCGCGGCGGAGACCGGGAGCACGTCGAGTTGCGCCCCGCCACGGACACGTCCCCCGGGATCGATCCGCCCGACGATTCCCTTCGCTCGCCCGAGCGCGAGTTTGACCGCCAATGGGCGCTGTCATTGTTGGCGCAGGCCCTGGATCAGCTCGAGGCGGAACACGCCGCGGGCGCCAGATCCGAACTCTTCGAGACGCTGAAACCCTGGCTCACCGGCGACGCCGAATCCGTCTCCCAACGCCAGGTCGCCGAACAGCTCGGCATGAACGAAGGGGCGGTGAAGGTCGCCATCCATCGGCTTCGAAAACGCTTTCGCGAACTGGTCAAGACCGCCGTCGCCCAAACACTTCCCGATTCCGAAAACGTCGACGAGGAACTCGGCCATCTCATCTCTGCGATGGGTTAGCGGACTCGCGCCCCGGAGCGGACGGCTCCATTCGCAGGGTGAAGTGTTCCCAACGACCGCGATGATGGACGACGTCGATCGGGCGGTACACGGGCACCAGCTTGCGATGCTGGACGCGCATCCGATAGGTGCCCGGTGGTGGCTGCGGAATCGAAAAGGTACCGTTCGTGTCCGTGATCGAGTAATACAAATGCGGCAACACGTTCACGTAGGTGAACATCCACGGATGCACGTCACACTTGAAACGGAGAAAGAATTCCTCTCCTTGTAGGCGAAACGAAACTGATAAACCCGCCGGCGGCATCACCATGTTCAGGGGCTTGTTGGTCTCGTTGGTCGGTGACATATGGAGAGAGTGCAGGCCTTGATCCGCGTTGACCAAGATCAGCTCCTGGCCCGTTTGGCAGGCGTTGACGTAGGGATGGAACACGCAAGCGCGCGCCTCGATCACGATGCCCGAGATTTCGGGTCCGTTTGAGTTCCGCTCAACGCCCTCGATCATCACCAAAACGTCCGCCAAGCCTCCGGTCGTGTTTCGGAGAAAGAGGCCCGTCGTCGGGTCTCGGTCTGGAAACCGCTCGGCAAACACGGTGGCGCAATTTGGGTCCAAGGGCAGCGGCCGTTCCGGCGGAAGATTCCCCTCAAGAATGACCCGGCCGTAGATTCCCGGAGCCGGGATCGTCACGGAAGGATTCGCTGTCCTTGGTTTCGCGCCGATGGGTTGGAGCGGACGATTCGTTACCACCACCCTCTGGAACGCTGCGGACTCTTTGAATTCGCGGCCGCCATCCTTTCCGCCATCGACAGGGACATTTTCAGTCGTTCGCTGTTTCCCCTTCTTCGATACAGGATCAAACGACGGCTTTCCGTTTCGCGCGGGAGAGGGTAGCCCCGATACTCGGTCATCTTGTTGCACATGCCGTGTGACCAGGACAAACGGTAGCATCATGGCCATGACAATCAGCGCGATGGATCGCGTTCTATTCCGCATAAGGGAATCGGAGCACCCCCGATTCATCCGGACAACTGTCCCAAGGAACAGTTGCCATCCGGATCGCCGCGCAGGTCCCACGAAGGGGGAGCCTGTTCTGACGAGCACTTAGCGCTTGTCCGACCCCGCCGGTGGTGCAGAAGCCTTCATCTGCCTGTCGCGCGCCTTGAGGCGCTCCTCGCGCAGGCGCATCTGGCGGGTGTTGAAGGGATCGAGATCGTCCAGGGTGAGACCGTTCTGAATCAGGATGCCTTCCTGGATGCTGGCCTGGCTGTTCTGCCCCTGTCGGACATGGAAACCGAGCGCGGAGAAGTTCGCGGCGCGTTTCTCCCGGGGCGTGGCGATCGGGCTTTGGTAGGCGGCGTTGACGGCCTCGTAGATGTAGTTCTCGGCCAGGCTGAGATTCCCGGCGGCCTCGTGGGCCTCCGAGATGCGACGCTTGATGAAGAAGTCGGGCATCGGATAGCGCAGCTTGCCGGACAGCGTCGTCCGTGCGCCCGCCAGCGCCTCCTCGGCCTCCGCCTCGCGACCCACGCCGCGAAGGGCGACGGCATAGTCGACCAGCAATGTGACCACGTCCTCCGGGTCGGGGCGATAGACGTCGGTGGACGAGCCGGGCAGCGAAAGGCTGTTGTTGATGACGCCGGAGGTGACCGCCGAAACGCTGGTGAAGGACCGCAAACGACCCATCTGGCGGAGACTGTCCTCAAGGATCGGAATCGCCTCGGCGGGTTTTCCGGTGAGCACCAGCAACTGCCCGAGCACCGCCTTGCAGTATCCGACCGTGACCGAATAGCGGCCGGTTTTCCATCGCGCCGTGTACTCCGCCATGGTCATCTCCCGGGCGGCTTCCTCGAACTGATAGAGGTGCATCAAGGACTGGGCGTGAATGAACATGGCCCGGGCGGTGGAAAGGTGATTTGTGCCGTGCTTGCCCGTGGCGCTTTCGACCGCCTGTCGCAGATACGGCTCGGCATTCCACCAGAGTCCGCGCCGGGCGTGGAACTTGCCGAGGTTGATCAGCGACTCGTCGAAGTAGCGGCTCGAGGGCTCCTTCTTGATCACCTCGTGGGCCGCATTGAGCTGTTTCAGGTGGTCGTCCGCCTTACCCGATTTGGCCAGCTTCTCGGCGGCCGCGGCCAGCCTGCGATACTCGCTGGTGATCTTGCTGCCAAAGAGGCCGGCACCGGCGGGAATGGCGAGCTGGGTGGTCAAAAGTGCAATGGCGAGCGTGGATCGAATGGGTCTCATAATGTGATTGAATGGGTGGATGTCGAAAGGCGGTTCACGGTGTTCCGTGCCTAGCGATTGAATGTGTATTCAAACAGTTTCCCGCGTTGCTCTTCGACGGTTTCGGCGAGGTTGTCAGTGCGCCCTCCAAGGCCGGCGATTTCCCGGTTCACGGCATCGCGGAGTTTCGGTTCCTTTTGCCGATCGTGGAAGGCTGAGAGATGTTGCCGCGAGGACAACCGCAGATCGAGCACATCGCGATGGGTGTCGGCGATCTCCACCGCTTTGAGGAAATGCTTTTTTGCCGAGGATTCGTAGCCTCTGTCCTCGGCGTTGTAGGCGCTTCGCCATAGAACGGGAACGAGCGAGACGTTGTTCTTGCCGAACATGCGGGTCTGCAATTCATGGAGTTCCTCGAGGCGCTTGGACTCATAGCGTCGTTTGTCCTGACGCCGGAGCAGGTTTGCGTAGTCACTCAGGTAGCCGACAATGACATGATAATCCTCAACCTGCGCCTTGAAGACGAAAACGAAGAGACCGGTCCAGCTGGCGACGTGCATCTGTTGCAGATTTGTGGCCGCCTCACGAAGATTCTTGGCGGCCTCTTTTTCGTCGCCGGCCGCCAGCTGTGCCGAGCCAAGACTTCCTTGAACGAAGCTGATTTGAGGATGGTAAAAGCCCATCTCGCGACCCAAGAGATCCAGCGCCTCGGTCAATTCCCGGACCGCCGGTTTGAACCGGCGCAGGCGGAAGTTGAGTGTTCCCAGGCTGTTCAGGACAATGCCACGTTCGAGGCGCGCCAGTGACGAGGCACGGACCCGGCGCGTGGCGGATTCGATGTGTCCTATCGAGGAATTTGTCCATTTCGACAGGATGCACCATTGGGCCAGATTCAATTCCGCCAGCAGGATTTCCTCGGTCTTGCCGTTCTTCACCGCAAGGGCGTTCGCCTTCTCCAAAAGATCGCCCGCCTCGTCCAGTCGGTCCGTTTCGGCCGCCGACTTGGCCTGCTCGAACAAGCCGGCCAGATCGTCGGCGCGAGACAGGTCCCCGCCGCCGACAAAAGCCAGGGCAGCGAAAACAATCAACAGGATCCTCCGAAACGTCTTCATCATTTCTATTCCCCGCTCAGCGAAAAACCGGTTCTAGTCGAAATCGGAGCAGCTCATGAAGTAGTGGCATCGGGGGCAGCGCAGCTTGCACTTCTGGTTGATCAGCTCCGTTGAGCAACGCGGACACCAACGCCAATATTCGCCCGCCACCGGTCCGGTTCCGTCTCCGGAACCCAGCACGCATTTGTCGGGTTTTGACTCCTCTTTCTCCATCGCTCACCCGCCGGCGACGCTGTCGTGGCAGAGTCGATTTGTCGAGCCCGTGTTGCCAAAATTCCTTCGATTCCATGCTTTCAAAAACGGGCCTTCGTTTCCCATGTTCCCACACCATGAATCTCATTCGAAGCTCCTGCCTTGTCGCGCTCCTGCTGGGCGCGAATCCCTGCGGCGCCGCAGAGAGGGCGCGCAACGTCCTGTTCATCGCCGCCGATGATCTCGCGGCGACGGTCGGGTGCTACGGCGATCCCATGGCCAAGACGCCGCATCTGGATCGACTCGCCGCCGGAGGGACCGCGTTTCTCAACGCCTACAACCAGATTCCGTTGTGCAATCCCAGCCGCGCCTCGGTGATGACCGGGCTGCGTCCGGACCGGATCAAGGTGTACGATCTGGACCGGCACTTTCGGGACGAGATTCCCGATGCGGTCACCTTGTCCCAACAGTTCAAGAATCGGGGCTGGTTCACGGCGCGGGTCGGGAAGATTTATCATTACAATGTTCCCGCGAGCATCGGCACGGACGGCTTTGACGATCCGCCCTCGTGGCAGCAAACCATCAACCCCAAGGGACGCGACAAAACCGACGAGGCGCTGATTTTCAACGCCGAGCCGCACCGCAAGATCAGCGCCGCCCTGAGCTGGCTTGCCGCCGAGGGAACGGACGGGGAACAAACGGACGGGATGGTCGCGACCGAGGCCATCCGTCTGATGCGGGAACATCGTGACAAGCCGTTCTTCATCGCCGCCGGATTCTTCCGTCCACACACGCCCTACGTGGCACCCAAGAAATACTTCGATCTCTATCCATTGGATGAGATCCGTCTGCCCTACGCGCCGGCCGATGATCGCGCCGACATTCCGGTGGCCGCCTTCGCCCACAACTGTCCGGTGCCGAACTACGGCCTGCCGGAATCCGTGCTGCGTCAGGCAATCCAGGCCTATTATGCGAGTGTGTCTTTCATCGACGCCCAGATCGGCCGGTTGCTGGACGCGTTGGATGAACTCGGCCTGGCGGACGATACGCTGGTCGTTTTCTGGAGCGACCACGGCTATCACCTCGGCGAACACGGCGGCGCGTGGCAGAAGCGGACCCTGTTCGAGCAGGGCGCACGCGCGCCGCTTTTGATCCGTGCGCCCGGCGCTGCCGGAGCGGGCCAAAGCTGTCGCCGGATCGTCGAGTTCATCGACATTTATCCGACCGTCACCGACTGGGCGCGCTTGCCTTCCGGGAAAGGCCTGGACGGCCGCAGTCTGATGCCGCTGCTGGAGGACCCGACACGGGCGTGGAACGGGCTGGCCGTGACACAGATCCTCCGCCCCCAGGATGACCGTTTGGCCACGCAGGTGATGGGATGCAGCATTCGCGACGCTCGTTGGCGCTACACCGAATGGGCCGACGGCAGGTCCGGAGTCGAGCTTTACGACCACCACGCCGATCCGATGGAGTTCAACAACCTCGCGATGCGGCCGGACAAGGAGGCACTCAAGGTCATCAAGCGCCTTCAACCTCTTTTGCGGGAACGCAGCAGCGGCAAGATCCCGACCGTCCCCGTCAATCCGTCACGTCTTTGAATTGCAAAAGACCGTCACTCCCCGCATACGATTCGAAACCCCATGAAAACCCTCCTCTCACTGATCCTCGTCATCGCCTGCGTCGCCGAGGCGAAACCGCTGAAGAACAGCCGCCCGAACATCATCCTCGTGATGACGGACGACCAAGGCATGGGTGACCTGTCCAGCCTCGGCAATCCGGTTCTGAAAACCCCGCATCTCGACCGCTTTTACGCCCGTTCGACGCGCTTCACGGATTTTCACGTGAGCCCCACCTGCGCGCCCACGCGGTCGGCCATCATGAGCGGCCGCCACGAGTTTCGGAACGGTGTGACGCACACCATCAAGGAGCGCGAGCGCATGGCGCTGAGCACCACCACGCTCCCGCAGCTGCTTGCAAAGGCCGGATACCAGACGGGGATTTTCGGCAAATGGCACCTCGGCGACGAGGATGCCTACCAGCCGTACAATCGCGGATTCACCGAGACCTTCATTCACGGCGCGGGCGGGATCGGGCAGGCCTATCCGGGCAGTTGCGCAGACTTTCCGCCAAACCGGGAGAAGGACGGCAGGTATTTCGACAACGTTCTTCTGCACAATGACACCATCGTGAAGACGAAAGGCTTTTGCACCGACGTGTTCTTTCAGGCCGCGCTGGGCTGGATCAAGGAGAACCACGAGGCGGGCCGACCCTACTTCGCCTACATACCGCCAAACGCGCCGCACGGACCGATGATCGCGCCGGAGAAATACAAGAAACGCTTTCTCGAAATGGGCTTCGACGAGGGCACGGCCGGTCGTTACGGCATGATCGAGAACATCGACGACAATTTCGGTCTGCTGGTCGCCAAGCTCGACGAGTGGAAGGCCTGGGACAACACGCTGGTGATTTTCATGACGGACAACGGGCAGGCAGGCAGCAGCGGGAAGCGGAACGGGCAGCGCGAAAAGCTCTGGACCGCCGGCTTCAAGACGGGCAAGGGCTCGCCCTACGAGGGCGGCACGCATGTGCCCTCGTTCTGGCGTTGGCAGGGCGTGCTGGGCGAGGGAGTGGACATTCCCGCGCTGACCGCGCACATCGATTTCTTCAAGACCTTCACCGAGCTGGCCGGTGTGAAGATCCCGTCCGGCATCCAGAAGATCGACGGGCGTTCCATGCTCCCGCTTTTGGAGAACCCCAAGGCCAAATGGTCCGACCGCGAGCTGTTCGTTCATCAGGGCCGCTGGGAAAAGGGTTCGGACCCGGACAAGAGCAAGTTCAAGAATTGTGCCGTCCGGACGCAGCGCTGGCGTTTCGTGAACAACAAGGAACTCTATGATATTCAGGCCGATCCCTACGAAGCCAAGGACGTCGCTGGCGAGCACCCCGAAGTCGTCGCCCGGCTGCGCAAGGCCTACGACAAATGGTGGAGCGAGACCCTGCCGCTGATGGTGAACGAGGACGCGGAATACGCGCCGGTGCAACCTCAACTCGTTCGATACGAGAAGCAGCTCAAAGAGCGGGGCATTCCCGACTGGAAAGCGCCCAAGCTCTGAGGCGCTTCCCGGGTCAGGTCGGAAGGAGACCCGAGCCTTCGACGGCGGCAATGGTCGTGGCGGGTGCGGTGTGGTGCACCGCGTGCCAGCCGCGTTCGCGTCCCGCGACGATGTTTTCCTCGCGGTCGTCGATGTAGAGGAGATCCGCGCCCCGAAGTCCGACCAACGCCTCCACGGCCTCGTAGATCTTCGCCGCCGGTTTCATCGCGCCGACGATGTGGGAATAAACATAGCCGTCGAATCCGGCGAAGAAGGGGAAGTTCCTCTTCACATGATGAATGGCGACCTCATTGGTGTTTGAAAAAATATAGCAGTGCACGCCCGCGTCCTTCAGGCGGCGTTGGAGATCCACCATGGGAGGAATCTCTGCGAAGATTCCTCCGAAGGCCTCGCGAAAGGTTTCGTAGTTGCCCCGATAACCGGCGGCCTCCCGCACCGTCCGGTAGAATTCCTCCGTGGTCATCTCCCCCGATTCATAACGAAGCAGCAGGGGCGACTGGTCGATGTGAAGGCGAAGTTCCTCGGCCGGCACGGCACATTGGCCGGCCAGCGCGCGGGCGGTGATGGAGTAGTCGAAATCGAGCAGGACCTTGCCCAGATCAAAGATGACGGCGGCGGGTTTCATGACATGTTGCGGCGACCTTCAAGCGCGTGGCGAAGGGTCATTTCGTCGGCGTATTCGAGGCCGCTTCCGGCCGGCAATCCGTGTGCGATGCGGCTGACGCGGACCTCGCCCCGGGTCAATCGATCGGCGAGGTAGTGGCAGGTCGCCTCCCCCTCGACATCGGTGCCGAGCGCGAGGATCAGTTCCGTGATGCCTTCGGCGGAAAGCCGGGTTTCCAATTCCTGAATGCGGAGATCCTCGGGACCCACTCCGTTCAAGGGTGAGATGCGCCCGCCAAGCACGTGGTACCTGCCGTTGTAAGCCTTGGATTTTTCGACGTTGAGAACGTCGGTGGGATGTTCGACGACGCAGACGGTTGTCTCCTGACGACGGGGATCGGAGCAGATGCCGCAGGGTTGCTGTTCGGTGAGCGCGCCGCAGGTTTCACAGGTGGAGACGGTTTCGCGGGCGACCGTGATCGCCTCGGCGAGGGCGGCCACGCGACCGCGTTCCTCCTGCACCAGGTGCACCGCGATCCGCTCGGCGGACCGGGGTCCGATGCCGGGCAGCTTGTTCAGCGCGGCGGTGAGACGGATGACCGGTTCGGGGAGGGCGGACACGGGAAATCACATCAGGCCCGGAAGGCCGATGCCCTGCGTGACCGAACCCATCTCGCGGTTTGAAATCTCCTTGGCTTCGGCGAGGCCCGAGTTGACGGCGGTCAGAATCATGTCCTCGAGCACCTCGACGTCTTCCGGATCCAGGGCGTCCTTGTCGATCTTGATTCCACCGAGCGTGCCGTCGCAGCGCACCGTGACCTTCACCGCGCCGCCGCCGCTGGTGGCCTCGACGGTCTTGCCGGCCAGCTCCGCCTGCACGCGTTCCATCTGCTGCTGCATCTTGGCAGCCTGCTTCATCAACTTACCGATACTCGACATGCGCGAATTGTATGCGGCGGCAAAGGGAAATCACGCTCTTTTCCCTCGCGCCCGAAATTCAGGACGGTCCAGACTCCCCCTGCATGAAAATCGTGGTTCTTGACGGGCACACCCTGAATCCCGGCGACTTGAGCTGGGCGGACCTGGAGGCGCTTGGCGAATGCGTAATTCATCCCCGGGGGACCGTGCGCGAGACGATCGAGCGTGCCGCAGATGCCGACGCGGTGATCACCAACAAGGCTCCCTTGAGCGACGAAACGATCGCAGCCCTTCCTCGCCTGAGATACATCGGCGTCACGGCGACGGGTTACAACATCGTCGATGTCGCCGCCGCGCGCGCGGCGGGAATCACCGTGACCAACGTGCCGGCCTACGGAACCCGGTCCGTCGCGCAACACACGATCGCGTTGTTGCTGGAAATGACCAACCACGTGGGCGCGCATGGGGACGCGGTCCGGGCCGGCGAATGGGTCCGCAGTCCCGACTGGTGTTTCACCCTCAGTCCCATCTCGGAACTGGACGGGCTCACGCTCGGCATTATTGGCTGGGGGCGGATCGGGCGGGCCGCGGCGGCGATCGCGGCGGCGATGGGGATGAAGGTGATCGCATCCAGCCGGGGGACATCCACGCCGAAGCCGGACGACAAGGTGGAACGGGTGCCTCTGGAAGAACTGCTGCGGCGTTCGGATGTCGTCTCACTGCACTGCCCGTTGACGCCCGAAACGGATCGCCTGATCAACGCCGACCGGCTGGCGCTGATGAAGTCCTCAGCCCTCCTGATCAACACCAGCCGGGGTCCGCTGATTGACGAGGCCGCATTGGCGGCCGCGTTGAACGCAGGCCGCATCGCCGGCGCCGCGCTCGACGTGCTTTCTTCCGAACCGCCCGCCCCGGACAATCCTTTGCCCGCCGCGCGAAACTGCATCGTCACGCCCCACAACGCCTGGGCTTCCCAATCCGCACGCGCGCGTCTGATGCGCGTGACCGAGGACAACCTCCGCGCCTTCATCGGCGGGAGTCCGATCAACGTCGTTTCCTGATCTCGCATGACCACACCGCCGCCCGTTGACGCATTCACGACCGCCGTTGAACAGGCGCTGGAAAGCGGTTCCTTTCTTCGACTCACCCTCGGCAAATATCGCGGAGCGGCAAAGGACCTGGAACGCGTCACCCTGCGGCTCGTGACCATCAAGGGGCGCGAGCAGCTCAGTTTCGTCACCCGCCACAAGAGCCGCGACGTGACGAGCAATGTCGAACGAACGCAGGGCATCGCGGAGATCCGCCGCCGGCTCGACGAGGGATTTCGCTCCGCGACGCTCCTCACCCATGATCACGAAACGCAGCTGCTCTTCAACAAACGCGGCGAGGCGACCTTGCGGCGCAGGCCGCTTGCGGGGAATCCATCCCGATCCGGCGGACACGACCGCGAAAAACGGCGTCCGATCGCGGTGGATCGTCCCTTCCTCAAAGGCCTTGGCGTCACCGATGGGCGGGACCGCGTGCTCCCGTCAATGGCGGCCAAGTGGAAACAGATCAACCGATTCTTGGAGGTCTTCGCCGTCGATTTCGCGGCGGCGTTCCCCGGCGAGGCGCCTTCCCCGCGCGTCGTCGATTTCGGATGCGGCAAGGGTTACCTGACCTTTGCGCTGCACGACTGGCTGCGCCTCCGCGATATCCGGGCCAAGGTCACCGGCATTGAGCTTCGCGAAGAACTGGTTGCGGGCGCGAACCGGCTCGCGGTGGAATGCGGCGCGGAGGGATTGACGTTTCGGGCCGGAGACATCGCGGATTTCCCGGAGGAGCCGCTCGACGTCATGATCGCCCTGCACGCCTGCGACACGGCGACGGACCTCGCCCTGCACACCGGCATTGCCGGCGGTGCCCGGCTCCTGCTCTGCGCCCCCTGTTGCCACAAGGAAATCCGCCCGCAGGTCCGGATTCCAGACATCATGCGCCCGCTGCTCAAACACGGGGTTCATCTCGGTGCGGAAGCCGACATGCTGACCGATTCCATCCGCGCGCTGCTTCTCGAAATCGCCGGCTACGACGTCAAGGTCTTCGAATTCATTTCGCTCGAGCACACGGACCGGAACCGAATGATCACAGCGGTTCGAAACGAACGCTCGACCCGGGCCGCCGCCGCCCGCGAGGAACTGGCCGCCTTGAAGGAGTTTTATGGTCTTCGTCGCCAGACTTTGGAGGACCTGCTGGGTCGCGAATGAAAAAAGCCGGACGGTTTCCCGTCCGGCTTTGCAAGGGTTTCGGCTTCGATCGAGTCGGACTCAGTCGTCACCGCGCATCAGGAAGATGCGAAGGACGTACCAGAGCATCAGCGCGATGGCGGCGAAAAGTTCCAGCGAGGCCGCGATGTAGCGGTCTTCCGGATAGTGGTGCAGCACGTTCGACGTTGTGTAGAGGATTGAGGCACCGGCCAGTCCGACCATGGCAACGGAGAACCAGGTGCCGAGTTGGAATCCGAAGATGAGGCCACCGAATATGGCGAGGAGCGCGACGATTCCCATCCACTTCAACAGACCACCCAAAAAGGAAAAGTCCTGCCCGGTGATGAAGACGGTCGCGGTCAGGCCCGCGAAGCCGACGAAAGTAATCAGCGCGGCGCTGCCGATGGCACCCGGCGCAAAGCGATCTGCCATCCACAGGATCGGCACGAAGATCACGGCTTCGGCGACGACGTAGGCGGCGAGGGCGGCGTATTGCATCCCGGGCGAGGTCGCCCGATGCGCGATGCTGCTGGCAAGCCAGCCGACCACGATGAACGCGCCCAGTACGAGCATCCAATTGCCACCCAGGGCCCGGACGATGTTGTCCGCGATACCCGATTTGAACAGGGCGATTTCAAGGCCGGTGAAGGCGAAAATCGCACCGGTAAGATGCGCGTAGGTGCGGTTGATGAAGCGGGATCGCGCGTCGGCGCCCAGTTCGATGACTGCCGCCCCCTGTGACAGATATTGACTCATAAGGTGATTTTCTTCGTGTTTGGTTTGAGTGAATGCCCTTGGCTGTTCCCGGACGACGCTAGTTGCGATAAATGCTTAGTCAAGCCGGGCGTGAATTCACCAACATCAAAATCTGAACGACCCGGCCGCTTCCGGGCTCGCGCGCTGCGGGCACTGTTCCTAGTCTGCGCGGGCGTCATTCCGCCCCTCGTCATGTTGCGCGCGTTCGAACACAGCCAAGTTTATCATCCGTCCGCGGAATCCGAGTACTCGATCACCGACGTGCGGCGCGACGGCGAGGATCTGGAGATCGCGGGACCGGAAGGTGTTCCGCTTCACGCGTGGTTCTTCGGCGGCGACGGCGAGGGATTCGAAAAGGAATTCGTGTTCCTTTTCTGTCACGGCAACGGTGGCAATCTCACCAGCCGGCCGGGCTATTATCGCGCGATTCTGACCACCGGCGCGGGATTGTTGACCTTCGACTATCGCGGCTACGGGCGCAGCGCCGGGCAACCCGGCGAGGAGGGCACCTACGCGGACGCCTTCGCGGCGTACGATTGGCTGCGCGGGCGGGGCGTGCCGGCGAACCGCATCATCGTGTGGGGCGAATCTCTGGGCGGGGGCATTGCCAGCAAGGTGGCGAAGGAGAGAGAGCTTGCCGGACTGGTCTTGCAGAGCACCTTCACGAGCATCCCGGACATCGGGGCCGAGTTGTTTCCGTTCCTGCCGGTGAAGCTGCTGGCGTCGATTCGATATGACACGCTTGGGCGTCTGCCCGGGATTCGATGCCCGGTGGTGGTGATGCACAGTCCGGTGGATGACACGATTCCCTACGAGCACGGCCGGACGAATTTCGCGGCAGCCGGCGAACCCAAGGCCTTTGTGGAGCTCGCGGGGGGGCACAATGACGCCTTGATCGCCGATGCGAGCCGCTACGTGGCCGGCGCCCGAAAGATTCTCGAAATGCAACAGGACACAAACACGCGATGACAACCGGCCTGTCGGAACTTGGACGCCGAACCACCGAGCCCCCCATCTCCTGGCTGATGGGCCTCGCCCTGTCGCGGCCCAACCTGATTTCACTTGCCGCGGGCTTCACGGACAACGAGTCGCTGCCGGTCGATTTCACCCGTGAGATCTTGCACGAGCTGCTCCGGCATTCGAAGCGGGGACGTCCCGCGCTTCAATACGGACCGACGGCCGGCGATCCCGAGCTGCGATCCCTGACGGCCGACCGGGTGCGGGAGCTGGACCACGGCGCGGGCGCGCGGGCTCCGAAGTCCCGCTACCCGACCGATCGCACAATCATCACCAACGGATCGCAGCAGTTGCTCTACATGCTCACCGAGGCGCTGTGCGATCCCGGGGACATCGTGCTCGTCGAGGACCCGACCTATTTCGTTTATCTCGGCATTGCGCAGAGTCACGGCGTTCAATGCAAGGGCCTGAGGTTGGAACAGGACGGCATCGACCTGAAGCATTTGGACGGGACGCTCAAGCGGCTCAAGCGGAGCGGTGAACTGAAACGGGTCAAGTTCCTCTATCTGGTCAGCTATTTTCAAAATCCCTCCTGCCTGACCACCTCGCTGGCCAAGAAGAGGGCGGCGCTGGAGTTGTTGCGCGGCTACGAAAAGGCGGCGGGGCATCCACTTTATCTCCTGGAGGACGCCGCTTATCGGGAGTTGCGCTTCGAAGGCGACGACACGCCGTCCGCATTGTCCTTGAAAGGCGCGGAGGATCGCGTGCTTTACACCAGCACCTACAGCAAACCTTTCGCGACCGGCATCCGCGCCGGCTATGGCGTGTTGCCGGAAGAGATCTTGAAGGTCGTCACCCGCATCAAGGGAAACCACGATTTTGGCACGGCCAATCTGGTTCAACAGGTGTTGGTGCGGGCGCTTCATTCCGGCCGCTACGAGCGGCATCTGAAGCAGTTGCGCGAGCGCTACGCCCACAAAGCCGAGGTGATGTTGGGGGCGATGCGGAGACACTTCCCGTCGGACATCACCTGGCCCGACACCCGTGGCGGCCTCTATTACTGGGTAAACGTGCCGGGTGCGGAAACCGGGCTTGAATCGGGGCTGTTCAAGGCCGCGTTGGACGCGGGTGTGTTTTTTGTACCCGGCGGACTGTGCTACGCGGATGATCCCGCCCGTCCACGGCCTCGGCACGAGATGCGCATCAGCTTTGGTGCGGCCAGCCTGAGAAACATCCGCGCGGGTGTGAAACTGCTGGGCGGTGTGTTGAAATCCGCGAACTGAAAGATCGCCCGCCCGATATACTGATTCCTTCCGCATGAGCGCCACCCATCCGCTGACCACCACGACCTTCGAAATACCGAACTACCGCGTCACCCAATCCCACGGCGTGGTTCGCGGCATTGTCGTGCGGTCCCGATCGGCGGTCGGGAATTTCGCCGCCGGGCTTCAGATCTTCTTCGGAGGCAACATCACGCTCTACACGAGCATGTGCGAGCAGGCGCGGGACGACGCGTTCAACCAGATGCTGGCCCACGCCGCCGAGCTGGGTGCCAACGCGGTGGTGGGCGTGCGTTACGACGCGAACGAAATCGGCGCGGGCGTCACGGAAGTGCTTTGCTACGGAACGGCGGTTTCTGTAGAACCGGTCTCCGACAAGGCGGCCGACGTGACGGCCGCGGGACAACATTTTTCAAACTGATTCGAGATATATGGCCGGACATAGCAAGTGGGCTAACATCAAACATCGCAAAGGTGCAGCCGACGCGAAACGGGGCAAGGTATTCGCCAAGCTCAGCCGCGAGGTCACCATCGCGGCGAAGCTCGGCGGGGCCGATCCCGACTTGAATCCGCGCCTGCGGCTCATCCTCCTCAAATGCCGGGGGGCCAGCATGCCGAAGGACAACATCGACCGCGCCATCGCGAAGGGCACGGGAGCGGGTGCGGACGGGGCAAACTTCGAAGACCTGACCTATGAGATCTTCGGGCCCGGCGGCGTCGCCATCCTTGCCGAAATCAGCACCGACAATCGCAATCGGACCGCTTCCGACATCCGCAGCTACGTGACGAAGTCCGGCGGCAATCTCGCGACCGCCGGCGCGGTGACGCGGCTGTTCCAGAAAAAGGGCCAGATTGTCGTCGCACGGGAAAACGCCGCTGAGGACGACCTGATGGAACTGGCGCTGGAGTCGGGCGCGGAGGATTTTCGGAGCGAGCCCGAAGGATTCACCATCATCACCGGGCCGGACGAGTTCGAGGGCGTGCTCAAGGCGATCGAGGAAAAGGAAATCGAGACGGAGCTGGCCGAGATTTCGCAGATTCCCGATCTGACCGCCCCGGTGGACGAGGCCACCGCCAAGTCCCTCTCCATCCTGCTGGAGAAGATCGAGGATCATGACGACGTCAGCGCGATCTATCACAACGCCGAGTTCCCGGAGTCCGAAGGCGGGGACGAGGACTAAGGTGTCTTGTTTTTCCGGTCGATCCCCGAAGTGCTTCTGGTAGTTTCCGCGCCCGGTGACGGAACCTGAACGGCATAGCACGGGAGCGGAGCGGATTCTGTCCGCGCTGGCCGCCGCGTTGGTTGGTCGGCCGCGATGGTTCTTCTACCCGCAGATGCTGCTGTTTCTCGGCTGCGTCTGTTTTACCGCCTCCAAGCTGGGATTCACCACCAGCCGGAACGATCTGGTCAGTTCGGAAAAACGTTACCACCAGAATTTTCTCAACTTTCGCAAGGAGTTTCCCGTCGAGGACGATCTGGTGATCCTCGTCGAGAGCGACGACACGGAAAAGAACCGCCAGTTTGTCGAGCGTTTGGGCGCGAAGCTGGAGGCCGAGCCGGAGTTGTTCACGAATCCGTTCTACCGGGCTGATTTCAAGATGCTCGGGGACAAGGCGCTGTTCTTCCTGAAGCAGGACGAACTGGCCGCGTTTCGGGAGCAGCTGACCGCCTTCGAGCCCTTCGTCAGCAAATTCTCGCGGGCGACCAACTTCATATCTCTTTTTCAGCTGATCAACACGGAGTTCCGCCTTGCGGAGCACAAGCCACAGCAGGAGGTCGAGCAATTGATCGGATCGCTGCCCGCGTTGCGACGAATCGTCGAGCAGGCGGACGCCGCACTCCACAGGCCGGGCCCGCCGCCGAGTCCGGGCATTGCGGCGCTGTTTGGCGGGGAGGAAGCGCAGGCCAAGCTCTACATCACCTTTGATTCCGGACGCATGTATCTCGCGACCGTTCAGGTCGCGAACGGCGACGTGGAGGCGCGGGCGGTGCGTCGTCTGGAAGAACTGGTGAGCGAGATCCGCGACGAGGTCCCGGGCCTGAGCGTGGGCGTGACCGGCGAGCTGATTTTGGAGTTGGACGAGATGCTTCAATCACAACGAGATACGATCACGGCCTCGCTGATCGCCCTGGTGTTTGTGGGGATCATCTTCGTCTACGGATATCAGGAGACGGGCCGGCCGGTGAAGGCGACGGCCTGTCTGTTGGTGGGTCTCGGCTATACGATGGGTTACACCACGCTGGTAGTCGGACACCTGAACATTCTCACGATCACCTTCGCTCCGATGCAGATCGGGCTCGCGATCGATTTCGGCGTGCATCTGATCACACGATACGAAGAGGAACTGCGTCTCGGCAGGAGCCGACAGGAAGCGGTCCGGCTTTCGCTCGTGAACACCGGACAGGGGATCTTCACGGGCGCGCTGACGACGGCGGCGGCGTTCTTCGCGATGGGATTGACGGAATTCGACGGCATTCGCGAGATGGGCATCATTGCCGGCGGCGGCCTGTTGCTCAGTCTCGTGCCGATGATGACCTTGTTGCCAATCCTGTTGCTGCGCGGTCGGCAGAACGAGATCGACGCCGAACAGAGCCGGAACAATTCGGCCCGACGGGAACGTTGGGAGCAGGCGTGGCTGTCGCGGCCGCGAACGGTGATTGTGGCCGCTGTGGTCTTGTGCGGCCTATGTGTCTCCCGCTTCGACCGTGTCTTCTTCGACTACAACCTGCTGCACATGCAGTCCCATGATCTGCCCGCCGTCATCTACGAGGAGAAGCTGATCAAATCGGCCGGCAACTCTGTTCTGTTCGGTGCCGTGGTGGCGGATTCCGTCGAAGAGGCGACTGAACTTGAGGCGCGGATTCGCCAGCTGCCCTCCGTCGCGGACGTACGGTCGATGGCCTCGTATCTGGCTGAAAACTCAGGGCCGAAGCTGGCGTTGATCCGCGAGATTCGCGATCTCGCGGCGAAGCTGGAATTCGCGCAGATCGACGGGCAACCCGTTTCTCCCCCGGAGGTAAGCCAGGTGATGTACTCCTTTCAGGGATACATCGGGGCGGCTTCCAGGGCGGTTCGCGAGTCGGATGGCGAAAGCCGCCTGTTTTTTGAAATTCAAAGTCTGTGGGACGCGGTGCAAACCTTGCGTCGCTCGCTCAACGCCCTGCCGGAGGAGAAGATTTCGGCCCAACTGGCCGCTTTTCAGCGCGCGTTCTTGTCGGATCTGCACGAAACCTTCGGTGTGTTGAAGCGGCAGCGAATCGACGGCGGTCTGACCGTGGCGGATCTGCCGAACTCGCTGCGCCAGCGCTTCGTCGGCGTCAATGGCAAGATGTTGCTCCAGGTCTTCCCGAAGGACGACGTCTGGGAAAAGGCAAATCAGGCGAAGTTCGTTGCGGAGCTGCGCGGCATTGATCCGGACGTGACCGGAACCCCCGTGCAAATGCTGGAATATACGACCTTGCTGAAGGACAGCTACGTCGAGGCGTCCTGGTATGCTCTCGGCGCCACGTCATTGATGGTGCTCTTTCATTTCCGCTCGCTTGTCTGCATGGGACTTTCGCTCCTGCCGGTTGTCATTGGAACACTCTGGCTGCTGGGCTTCATGGCCTGGTTTGGCATTCCTTTTAATCCGGCGAATATCATGACTTTGCCGCTGGTTGCGGGAATAGGAGTGACCAGCGGGATTCATATCCTGAATCGGTTTCGGGAAGACCAAAACCCGTCCCTGTTATCGAACAGCACCGGCAAGGCGGTTCTGGTGTCGGGTCTGACCACGATCGCGGGATTCGGGAGCCTCACGGTCGCGGAACATCAGGGAATCGAGAGTTTGGGATATGTGATGTCAATCGGAACAGCCACCTGCATGATTGCCGCGCTCACTTTGTTGCCGGCAGTGATCGGAATGTTGAATCGGATGGGTTGGAAGAATGGGCACGAAAAAACCCAGCGACGAGATATGCACCCTTCGTCGCTGGGCTGTGAGGAACCGAGGCCAACTAAAACCTCAATCAACTAACGACGGACGATAGGACTCGATCGATGAATGTCAATCCAATAAGTATCAAGATACGGCCAATACCTGATCGTTTAGTATTCGATAACGTTATAGTTGCCCGAAGTTTTCATTCCTTTTCGCTCAACTGAAGGCAAGCATCACACACGATGGCAGGAACAGGTGAATTTCAGGTTGTTGGACGGGTAAAAGCCATTTTTTGGGCTGTATTGGTGGTTTTTTTCCTCCAATTCGATTTCTGCGCGAAAGGGGCTGAAGTTACGGCCGGTCCGCTGGTTCATGATTTCCCCCTGACTTTGGAGTCTGGATCGCGTCGCGAGGCAGCGGGGCCGTTCTTCTACCGTCAGACGGTCGGCACCCGATCGACCTTGGCCGTTCCGCCGCTGTTCTCATGGCTCAACGATCCGGTCCTCGAATACCAGGAGTTCGACCTCCTGTATCCCTTGCTGACCTATGATCGCTTCGGATTGGAGAGCCGCGTTCAATTGCTTCAGATGCTGAGTCTGTCGGGCTCCTCCGATCAGGATTCGGACGTCAGGAGCAAATTCACGATCTTCCCGTTCTATTTTCAGCAGCGTTCGACAAATTCGGCGAAGAACTACACGGCCTTGTTCCCCTTCTACGGCACTCTGCGGAACCGGATTCTGCGGGACGAAATCTCGTTTGTGTTGTTCCCGATGTATTCCAAGACCCGCAAGCGGGACGTCGTGACCCGCAACTACCTCTATCCCTTCTTTCATCTTCGTGAGGGAAGCGCGTTGAGGGGTTGGCAGTTCTGGCCTCTGGTTGGGCGTGAAAGCCGCGAGACTCACACGGTAACAAACCGCTTCGGCACCGAGGATCTGGTGCTCGGTGAACGCACGGATTTCGTGCTTTGGCCTTTCTTTCTCAAGCACGACAGCGGGATCGGCGGCACGAACGAAGTCCACGAGACATCGTTTCTGCCGTTCGCCAGCTTCACGCGGTCTCCCGCCCGGGACTCGTCCTCGGTGATCTGGCCCTTTTTCCGCTACACCGATGATCGGGAAAAAAGCTATCGGGAATGGGGATTCCCTTGGCCGCTATGGGGAATCGCGCGCGGCGAGGGTAAACAGATGAACCGCCTTTGGCCGCTCTTCAGCAAGGCCACAAACGGCGAGCTGACCAGCCAGTGGTATCTCTGGCCTTTCTGGCGGCGGGATTCAATCGATGTGCCTCCGCTGCAACGCCAGCGGACAAGGCTCTTGTTTTTCCTCTACAACGACCTTGTTGAACGAAGCACTGTGACCGGCAGGGAGATGCATCGGCGCGATCTCTGGCCGTTGTTCCACTACCGAAAACAAACGGACGGCCGAGAACGCCTCCAGGTTTTGGCCTTGTTGGAACCGCTCCTTCCGAACAACAAGAGCATCGAACGAAACTGGTCGCCTCTGTGGTCGATATGGCGTTCCGAAAAAGACCCGTCGAACAATCGTCGCAGTGATTCCTTTTTGTGGAATTTGTGGCGGCGTGAAGTCTCCGAGGAAGGCCGGTCGAACAGTTATTTCTTCGGTCTGCTAAGCAATCGAAAAACGGCTGACGCTACCCGATGGTCGTGGTTTGATCCTCTCCAGGAAGGCTCGGAGGCGAAAGCGGAAGCGGCGCCGATCTCGATCTGGAAGATTGATCCGATTCGCTTGCGTCCCTCGGGTATTGAGACTTCTGTTGTCGGCGGTTGAAGCAAAGACATGTTTCGTGACATTGGACAATTGGCGATTCTGGCCTGGCGGACCCTCCGGTCTCTGCCGCTCATATTCCGTCACTATCGCAAGCTGATCGACCAGCTCTTCGAAATCGGGAACGCAAGCCTGTTGATGTCATGCATTCTGGCCGTTTTCATCGGCGGCGTGCTGGCCCTGCAGACAGGCCCGGTGATGGTGGAGCAGGGCCTGAACAGCGTCGTTGGCGCTGTCGTGGGACTCTCGGTCTGCAAGGAGCTCGCCCCCGTGATGATCGCCGTGCTGATCGCAGGCCGGATCGGCTCCGCGATGGCCGCCGAGATCGGCTCGATGGCTGTCTATCAGGAGATCGACGCCTTGCGTACGATGAACATCAACCCGATCCACTATCTGGTGCTGCCCCGGGTTCTGGCCGTCTGCATCGCGCTCCCCTGCCTTGTGGTTTTCGCCGACCTGATCGGATGGGTGGGCGGCGCGCTGGTGTGCATGAGCAATCCGAAGATCGGCATCCCCTGGCAGGCCTACTTCAACGACCTGTCCAAGGTTGTCGACACCCTGGACGTGCTGAACGGCCTGATCAAAAGCCTGCTGTTCGCGGCGATCATCGGCCTGGTCGGATGCCACCAGGGGCTCGCCACAATCGGAGGACCCCGCGGCATCGGCCGCTCCGTGACCAAGTCCGTCGTGAACGCGATCGTGCTCATTCTGATCACCGACTACTTTATCACCCGCCTGCTGCTGACTCTGGATCTCTGAACGATGAACGAATCCTGCACGGTTGAAAGCGGTCGCGTCTGCGTGGAGGTAAGCGGACTTCGCAAGAGTTTCGGCACCAGCGAAATCCTCAAGGGCATCGACTTCGGAATTCGATGCGGCGAGATCTTCGTCATCATGGGCCCCAGTGGCAGCGGCAAGAGCGTGTTGCTGAAACACCTGATCGGGCTTGAACGTCCGACGGCCGGCTCGGTGCGCATTGACGGCCACGAGATTGATTCCCCCGAACTGCTCAGCAAGTACCGCATCGCAATGGTGTTCCAGTCCGGCGCGCTGCTCAGCTCCCTGTCCGTGGGCGAAAACGTCGGGCTTTACCTCCGCGAACACCGCATCCATCCACCGGCGGAAATCAACCGGATCGTCCGCGAGAAGCTCGCCATCGTCGGCTTGGCCGGCTCGGAGGAAAAGATGCCCACGGAGCTTTCCGGCGGCATGAAGAAGCGGGTTGCGATCGCGCGGGCCTTGGTCATGGATCCCCAACTGATCCTCTACGACGAACCGACCAGTGAGCTGGACCCGCTGATCTCCGTCACGATCGGGCAGGAGATTGTCAAGATGCGCGAGCGGACCCACGCAACCTCCATCGTGGTCACCCACGATCGCGATCTGGGCTTCGGCATTGCCGACCGGATCGCGCTGATCAGCGGCGGCCGAATCCTGACCTTGGGCACGCCGGACGAGGTCCGCGCATGTGACAACCCGGAAGTTCGGACCTTTCTCAACGCCAGTTACCAACCTCCCGAAGAAGCAGATAGAACATGAAGACCTCCCTCGAAACCCGCCTTGGAATATTCTTCGCGCTGACCGCCGTTGCGGCCGTGCTCCTGATCGAACTCTCCGGCGGTGTCGACGTCTTTCGCAAGGGCTACACGCTGCACGCCGACTTCAAGACGATCGGCCAGCTGAAAGCGGGCGATCCGATCAAGATGGCCGGTGTGCCCATCGGCCGCGTGATCGGCTTTGATTTCATCGACGACAAGGTTCGCGTGAGCATGAAGATCGCCGAGGGCCGGAAGGTGAAGACGGACGCGATCGCCCGTATCCAATCCGCCGGATTGGTCGGGCAGAACTACGTGGCGCTCAACATCGGCGCGGCGGATTCGCCCGCGTTTGAAGCCGACGGTGTCGTGCAGACGGAGGAACTGCCGGACATCAACGCCATCATGAAGAAGCTCGATAACGTCGCCGGCGGAATTGAAAACCTCACAAAAAGTTTCAGCGGCGACTCGATCCAGAACGTGCTGGGTCCCCTCACCGATTTCATGAAGCAGAACAACCCAAAAATCACCTCCATTCTCGGCGACATGCAGGTGGTCTCCGCAAACCTGCGCGAGGGCAAGGGTACCATGGGGCGCTTCATCACCGACGAGCGGCTTTACACCGAGGCGGTTGAAACCGTGAAGGGCCTCAACCAGACCGCCGCAGACGCGCGCCTGCTCTTGACCGACGCAAAATCCTCCCTGTCCAAGGTCACGGGCACCTTCGACGAGGCCCAATCCATCTTCGGCGACCTCAAGCTCACCTTGCAGGGCGCGCGCCAGACCATGGATCGCGTCAACGCGGGCGAGGGCACCATCGGCATGCTGCTGCATGACACCGCTCTTTACACCAACAGCACCGCCGCGATGGCGACCCTTCGGGAGATCTTCGACAAGATCAATCGGGGCGAGGGCAGCGCGGGCATGCTGGTGAACGATCCCGGTTTCTACGACAACGCCAAGATGACCTTGCAGAAGATCGACAAGGCCACGGAAGGTCTGGAGGACACCGGCCCGCTCAGCGTGTTCGGCACCGCGATCAACAGCCTTTTCTGATCAGCGCGTCGATCTCCACCAGCGTCGGCAGCGCGTCCCGGTTCCCTATCCCCGCGCATTTGACCGCCGCCGCCGCCGCCGCGAATCGCAGTCGATGCTCCGCCGGCCAGCCCTTCAACGTCCCGTGGATCATCGCCCCCGAGAAGGTGTCTCCGGCTCCGTTTGTATCAATCGCGTCGATCGGAAACGCGGCCTGATGAATTCCCGGGTGCCCGTTTCGAAAAAGCCAGGCCCCCTTGGCGCCGTCAGTCACCGTCACCTGTCGGGGCCCGTGTTCAAGCAGCTCCCGCACCCCGCGTTCCATGTCCCCGCTTCCGTAAAGCCGCTGGAAAAGGCTTGAGGGACAATTCACGAAATCCACCTCCGCGAGCAGCTTCGCGAGATCGGGTTTCGGTGAGCCAAGGTCCAAAAACACCACACCGCCCCGCGCGCGAACGATTCGCGCGGCCTTGATCGCGGCCGCGGCGGACCAACCGTCCAGATGCAGGGCGTCGTGCCCGGCGAGCAGCTCCGCCCGCACCTGATGCTCCTCAATCGGATGGCTGCCCCGGTATCCCGCGATGGAGCGCCGGCCCGTTCCTCGTTCCACCCAGACGTGCGCGAACCCCGTCCTGCCCTCCATCCGCTTCGACGCGGCGTGGAAATGAACTCCCTCCCGCCGCAGGTCGGCCTCGATCCGATCTCCGTCCCCATCCGCCGCCCAACTGCCTTGAAACGTCGTATCGTGGCCAAGACGACGGAGCACACAAAGCGCCGTCGGCACGGGCCCGCCCACCTGCCGACGATCATCGACGATCTCCCCCTTGTGGTCCGCCTCCGGCAACCGGTCCAACATCACCTGATGATCCACCACCACGGTTCCAAGGCCGAAGATCCGGAAGGTTGATTCTGACCGAGGACCTTCGTTTGATTTTCGATTCATCAATTGCGACGGACGCTAGCCGACGAGCCGTGAATTAGAAGTCCCGCCTCGGTTGGCGAATGCTCACCGAGGTTCGTGGTCTTTCAGCAATTCGCGCATCTCCGGCTTTGTCGCGAACAGGATGTCGCGGATGTCGCGCCGCTCCTTTGCGGTGAGGTGGGAGTACCGGTCGGTCGGTGTGGAGTCCCGGAGTATCGTTTCCAGCTCCGCATAGAGCGCGCGCTTCAGCATCACGGGCAACAGGTCGAAGGCTTCCGAGTAGATCATGTAGCTGCAGCGATACCGAAAGAGCCTTGTCTGAAGATCGAAGTCCTTGAGGCTCCGATCCAGAGTGTCGGGTTTTCGATTCGCGAGAAACGCCGCTTCGAAGCGGCCTGCTCCGCGAATGCCGCCGTCGGGCAGTTGAATCTCATCCCGGAAAAGAAGGTATTCGAGAATCCGGTCGCGCTCGCCGTTCAGCACTGTCAGCAAGGTTCCCGTCGGCTCCGACGGCGCGGGTTCGCCAATACGCTTGTAGAAGTCCTCCTGATGCGCCTGCCACTTGAGGATTCGCAATTTCGCCCGGGAGAGCCGGCTGTGCATTTCGCACTGATGTTCGAGCACCATCAGCGCGACGATGTCGCTGTCGGGCCGCAGGTGCTTCGATGTGTCAAAGCGGCCGCCCAGATCCGTTGCGTTGGCGCCCGCCTCGGTGTCCAGCACGGCGGCGGTTCCGTCCCATGTCGCGAACTCGTTCCCGAGGTGTCGGGCGGCACCGTGCTGGCCGGTGACATACCACCCTCCCCAGCGCTGCTCGATGGGGCTGTCCTGTCGCGTCACATGGCTGCCGCCCTGCCAGAGTACGTTGCCATCCGACTCCGGATACACGGAGCGGACCAGCACGCCCGGCCAGTCGCCCGTGCGCGATCCCCCGTGACACGAGAGGCAATCGCGGTTGCGGGCAATTCGTTTCTTGTAGGGATCGATCTCGTAGAACACGAGACCCAGCCGGGGATCGTTGAGTGCGAGTTCATAAATGCCACCCGGCACCCAGCCGAAATAGGCATCGTCCGAGAAGTAGATCGCGCGGGGATTGCGCGGTTCGATTCGGGAATTCTGCAGGCTCGTCTTGCTGAACACCAAGGTCTGCGAATCGATCGGAATTTCAAACGCGGCAAGAAAGGCTCTCAACGCCGCTTTGCCGTAATCGCCGACACCCTCCAGCCGCCCCTCGAACCAGAGATTCTGAAGGCGGTCGGCGCGGTTGCTGGTGATTGTCGCGCTGTAGTGGATCGGATCTTCCTCGAATTCCGGAACCCTTTGCGCCGAGGCGGTCCCGCCCGATCGCAAAACCACGCCCATCGCCATCATCAGGAGGCAGACCTTGCGGGTGCTTGGGCGGCTTTTCATTTCGCGACGAGCTTGCTGATCGCCTCCGCGACGGGCACGCCCGATCTTGTCGTTTGCCGGTGCTGCCTTGCCCTCGAGACTTGCGCAGCTGCGCACCGTGACGCCTTACGTTCCCAACACGCGCTTGAGCACAGGCCACACGTTGTCCGCGACGCGACGGTGACCGGCGGCGTTGGGATGAATCATGTCGGCCTGATTGAACTCGGCTTGCGCGCCGACGCCCTCCAGCAGAAACGGGATCAGTTCCACGTCCTTTGCCTTGGCGACGGCGGGGAAGATTTCACGGAACGCCTCGGTGTAGTCGCGCCCCATGTTGCCGGGCATTTGCATGCCGGCCAGAAGGATGCGTAGTCCCGGCTGACGTTTCCGGGCCTGGTCGATGATGCCTTCCAGATTTCTCCGCGTCTCTTCGGGACGAACGCCGCGCAAGCCGTCGTTCCCGCCAAGCTCGATGATCAACACGGCCGCCGGACGCTTCAGGACCCATCCGATCCGCCGCAAACCGCCGGCCGTCGTGTCGCCGCTCACCGAGGCGTTCACCATTTTCCAACCGGGATTCTCCGCGTCCAAGCGTTGTTGCAGCAGGGTTGCGAAGGCGGGCTCGCCGTCCAGTCCGTAGCCCGCGCCGATACTGTCCCCCAGCAGCACGATGTTCTTGGAATCGGTCGCCGAGGCGCTCGGAGCAAGCGCAATCAAGACAAGGACAAGAGTGATGACCAGACGGAGGCGTGGGTGGATCGACTCAATTGGCTGTCGTTTCTTCATTGCCGGTGTCCTTCCCTTTCGCGCCGGTTTCGACCTGTTCGTAAATCTTCGCGATCTGAATCACGATGGATTCCAGCTGCGCGTAGTAGACGTCCTCCTTGAGACGCTGCTTGCGTTCGCGATGCCGGTTGAGCGCCATTTCAAGCCGGTCGCGTTCGGCGCGTTGTTCCGGTGTGAAGCGCTTCTCAAGCTCGCTCCGGACCAGGTGAAGCTGGTGGGCGCGGAGGCCGTCGATTTCCGCGTTGCCGTTCGCCTTCTTCACCGCGCGGACGCCGCGGAACCATTCCGCCCGCGAGCCGAGTCCGTCGCCGTTGTCGTCCAGGAGCGCGTGCTCCGTCGCGAGCCGGCCCTGCTCCAGATAATAGGATTGGGCGTCCTTCGCGGCTTTCAGAAAAGCCTCCAACAACGAGACCTGCCCGTCCTTGTCGAGGTCGGCCGCGACATCGCCGATCCCGGAGGTGAAATAGGAACCAAAGCGCGCGAAGTTTTTTTCGCTGCCGCTCTTGGTCGCGGAGATCACGATTCGATCAGGCCCTTTGAGCCGGTCGAGAAAGGGCGCGCTGCAGGAGGTGCAGTTGATGATCGCCAAGGGCCGTTTGAACGGTTTCAGCCATTCGGCCAGATCGTTCGCGGAAAGGTCCGGTCCGCGCAGGTTGAGTTTCGCCAGCTTGCCGTCGAAGGTGCCGTGTCCGATCAGCACGAGCCAGAGCGGTTCGGTGGACGTCTTGGGAGCGGCTTCGAGGGCCAGACGCAGCTCATCCAAATCCGAATTCACGGCGTCCGCTCCTTGGCCGACCAGTGTGAACTCAACCCCGGCGGGTTCCGCGGCCTCCTTCAGGCGCATCGACCAGTTGGCGAACATTTCGCCAAAGCTCTTCTCGCCGGCGGCGCCGCTGACCACGACAAGCCGAGCGGACGGCGCGTTCGTCTGCGCCGCGAAAACAGGGCACGGCAACAGAGCGGCGAGCAGCGCAAACAAAAATCCGTGGCGAGTGCCAGGGACCCGGAACCGTTTCGGAGCAGTGGATGATTTCACGGCATTCCCCTCCAGCGACGCAGGCCCCACTCCGCCACGAAGCAGGCCAACGCGAAGGCAAACACCAGGGGCGTGTGCCACAAGGGCTGTGTCCAGGCCTCCATCACGGGTGATTGCAGGTTGGGCAGTCCGCCCACAAACGAGGCCAGGGCGTCGGCCTGGACGACCTGGCCGCCGGTACGCCGTGCGAGCTGATCCAACAGAGGGCGGTTCGGCTGTAGTGATCGAAACTCCTCGGCGGCGAGATCGGTGGTCCATCCGGTCTGGTCGCTTCCGATCTCCAGACCGGCTGCGTTGGTGACCGTCGTCTGAGCGAGAAATCCGCCCGTGCCGCGCGGGACGTAGACCGAGGTGTAGATGCCGGACTCGGTGTCGGAGGGCTCCGCCGGCAAGCGGATCGCCTTGCCGGGCTTGCCGTCTTCCCCGATGGGAAAGACCTTCAGCTCGACCGTCGCGTTGTCGAGCGCGTTGAATTTCGGGTCACGGGCCTTCACCGTGAGACGCATGGCCTGATTGGGATCCCCGGCGACCGGCTCCGATTTCAGCTCCACGCGCCGGGGCACATCCGCCACGAGCCAGCGCAACATCTGCCGCCACGCCTTCGCGAAATCCGCGTGCAGCTCGGGGTCGGCCATGGCCCACCGCCAGAAGTCCCCCAAGGTCAGTGCCGCCGTGCGTCCATACCCGAAACGTTGCACGGCCAGCGCGGGCCGCTGATCGCCAAACTGGTCGGTCACCGTGGCCACGACACCGGCGCCCGGCTTCACCTTTGGAAGGGGATTCATGATCTCGAAGTGCGGCATCATCGCGACGCGGCCTTTTTCCTCGCTCTCCGTCTGTCGCAACCGCACCCAGGATTGCAGGAAGCCTTCGCGCGTCAGATCGAACTTCAGATCATCGAAGCCCGGCTCGGTCGGAGCACCGTCCACATAGAAGGGCATCAGATCGGCGATCGGCGTCTTGTCGTAGTTGCCGTCCTGAAACGCGTCGATGCCCCCGAGCATCATGAACCCGCCGCCGCGGCGGGAAACGAAATCGCGAACGAGCGACTTCTGGTCGGCGGTGAAAAAATCCGCCTCGATGTCGTCGAGAATGATGGCGGAGAAGCCGTAGAGTTCCTCCTCCGTCCGGGGAAACCCACCGGCGAGTTCCTCTCCGTCCTTGGTGTTCACGCGAATCAGAACCGGTTGGTCGTAGCGTTGAACCTCCTCTTCGGATTGGTTGCCAAAACCGCGAAACAAAGGATTGCTGCTTTCGCCCGCCCGTCCGCGAAACACAAACTTGGGCTCCCGCCGCGCGATGCGGATGAGCCCGACCAGATCGGTTTGATCATCGCCGACCACGGCCCGGTTCAGAAACTTGAACTCCCAGTTCGGCCGTCCGCCGACATAAAGAACCCGGTAGGGCCCCTGTCCCCGATCCACCGCGATGACGCGATGGTTGTTCGCCTCGGTCGCCTCGTCCGATTTCGCTTCCTTCTCCAGCCAGCCCGGTGTCCCGACCCGCAGGCGATAATAGGTCACGCCCGCTTTGCTCGGGCGGACCTCAAAGCGAAAGGACGCGGAATCGGCGGCGTCCGCTGACGTCATCTCCCTGCGTCCAACCTCCTTGCCCGCATCGTCAAACAACAGCGCCATCACCTTGCGGTTCTGGAATCCAGAAATGTCCACCCGCGACTCGATGGTGACGGGCGCGTCTTCGAACGCGGTCTGTGTCACCGTCACCTTCTGGATGCTGATGTCGCGTCCCGCGTCGTCCCGGCCGATCACGACCGGATACACCGGCGGCAGCTTTCCGACGTCGAGCCCCTCTGCCGCTACATCGGTCGCGTTTCCGTCCGTCAGCACGATGATGCCCGCCAGCGGACGGCCTTCGTACCGATCCCGCACCGTGGTCAGGGCGGTGGCGAGCGAAGTCGCGCGGCCTTTGAAATCCAGGTCCGTAAAATCGTCCGTGGATCGGATTTTTGAATCAAAGGCGTAGGAGCGAAGTTTGAAATCCTCGCGCAAGGTGTTGATCCACGCCGCCTTGCCGCCGTCGAGCAACTTTCGGAGTCGGTCCCCCCGGCTCTCCGGATCACCGAGATCGTGAATCCCCATCCCCTGGCTGTTGTCGGCCAACACGGCGAAGAGGTTCGCGCCGGGCTTGGCCCGTTGTGTGGACCACTGGGGTTCCAACACGCAGAGCACCAAGGCCGCGACTCCGATCACGCGCAGAAAAACGCAGAGCGCGCGCGTGCCCGGCCGACCCGGAGTGCCGCGATAACTGAAGGCCAGGGCCACGAGTCCGACGGCACCGAGGATCAGCACCGGCATCATCCAATCCCGTCCCGACCAAACGATTTCAGCGGGAACGGGCATCAATTCTTGGCGTTGCGCCCAAGGGTTTCGTAGTAGCGACGAACCAGGTCGGCGAACCGATCGGGAACGGGATCGCGATCAATCGGGACGATGGCCTCGCGCGAATTGATGCGGGCCAGTTCGTTGGCGATCTGGTCGCGGATTTCCACGAGCGGCTTCATCACCGACTCGCTCATCAGCTGCCATTCGGGCTCCTTGCTGTGACGCTTGTGCTCGACCCGCATGGCGCGCACGTACTCCCGCACGGAAGCCAGACGGTTCCGCATTTCATCCGAGCTGACCATTTCCTCGACGTTGCGCATGCGGTCCGCCCATTCGGCGAAACCATCCCCGGTGATGGGACCCGCGTTCTCGCCGGTTCGCTCACCGATCACGCCGGCCTCGCCGGGTAAAATATTTCCCCAACCGCCACCGCCACTGTCCGCTGATCGCGCGCCTCCCGGTTGACGACCGGCTTCGCGGCCCGCCCGTGCCGTTCCGCCGCCACCTTGACCGTTGCCTCCGCCCTGACCCTTGCCTTCGCCCTGACCCTTGCCTTCGCCTTGACCCTTGCCTTCGCCTTGACCCTTGCCTTCGCCTTGACCCTTGCCTTTGCCTTGACCTTTGCCTTCGCCTTGACCCTTGCCTTCGCCCTGACCCTTGCCTTCGCCTTGACCCTTGCCTTCGCCTTGACCCTTGCCTTCGCCTTGACCCTTGCCTTCGCCGGGCTTGCCTTGGTCCCCTTCTTTACCGGCATTTTCTCCGGCCATGGCCAATTGGTTCGTCTGCATTTGATTGGCGCGGGCGCGTTGCAGCTCGCCGCCCAAAAGGCGCGCCAATTCCTCAACTTCACGGCGGGCGCGTTGC
>JADHOF010000174.1 GCA_016779125.1 Verrucomicrobiia bacterium
ATCAGCTCCAACAATACCTGCCGGTGATCATTCTCGGCGTGTTCGGCCTCGGCTTTGTGGCCGTGTCTTCCATCGCGTCCGCGTTGATCGGGAATATCGTCAATCGCAACCGCCTGACGCCGAATCGGATGAAGGACACCGCCTATGAATGCGGCATGCTCCCGGTCGGTGCAGGCGCGCCTCGGCTTTCGGTGAAATTCTATCTGGTGGCGATGCTCTTCATCCTTTTCGACATTGAGCTTGTCTTCATGTATCCGTGGGCGGTGGTCTACAAGGAACAGCTCACCCACAATGCGGGCCTGATTCTCGGCTCGATGGCGAGCTTCGTGGGAATCCTTTTCGTCGGATACATCTACGCACTGAAGAAACGCGCGTTTGAGTGGCGGCATTGAGGCCGCCGGCTCCCGGGGCTGCTCCTGATCCATATCCCGTCGATTACGAGCAGGTGGGATTACGAGCAGAACTTGCGGAATGCTCCGCCGAACAAGTCGCCCACGTCCCGCTTGATTTCCTCTTCGGTCGGTTCCCATCCCGTATCCACGAGATCGGTGAATTTCTCTTCCAACACCCCGCCGATCACCTGCCGTGAGTGGGCCCATTTGTAGATGATCTGATCCAAAACCCGGGCATCGGAATGCTGGGCCGTGAAACTCAGTCCCAGCAATTCGGTGCGCATGCTGGTCAATTCATTGATGAGGTAGGGCGTGTTGGTGAACCACCAGCAGCCGAAGATGTGGAGATTCCTAAATTTCCGGGCCATCACGCACAGTTCGTATTGGTTTTCCCTGGACAGCGCGGTGATCAGAAACTTGTTGTCCGAGTGCGCGGAAATCAGATTGGCAAAGCTTTCCAGGCAGGATTTGGCGACGCCATCCCCGGCCATTTTCAGCAGGGGATTCACGCCCCGCCTCACGCCGGGCATCATGGCAAACGGAAGCCCGTGTTCCCGACAGTGCGGCAAGACTGCGGTCTCCATGATTCGCGCGCATTCGTTGCTGCCGGGATACCCAAAGGTCGGCGGAAGCGAAACCATGAGGTACTGCGCATCCAGACGTTTCGTCCAATCCGACAGGAAACGGCGTATTCCGCAGATTGTTTTTTCTGAAAGTTCCGCGGTCACATCGTATCCCCACTTCTTCAGATCGACGCTGGAATTCGCCCAATCAAGCAGGAGCGGATCGATTCGAAGCGCGGCTGTGAATCGGGGATCCCGTTCAAATCCGGCGTCCCAGACCGGACGTTCTTCGGGGTCGAAGGGGGAATTTGTCATGCAGATCGAGCCGACCTTGGCCAGATCCATGACGTGGCTGGTGTATTTGCGCTTCTCCCATTGCGAGAACCACTGACGCAACGCGGGCAGATCGCGTTTTTTGACATCCAAGCCGAGACTGTTCAGCGTGGTCAACACGCCCCGGCAAGATTCCGAGATCGGGGAGTGTTCAATGAATAGGGCGTTCCAGATGACGTTTGCCTGCTCCTCCTTGCTCATCTGCCAGAAGGTGTCGTAATCCATATCGAACTGCCGAAAGCCTTCGGCCACCAGGTAATGGTAGACCAGCAGGTCATCAATTCCGCAAAGCAGCAATCCCCCGAAAGCAGGGTCGTAAAGGTGGGTGTGAATGTCGTACACCTCAACGGAGGCGACCGCTTTTCTCACCTGCGTGGCAACCGCCGCGCGTTTTTCTTCAATCGAACACTGAGTCACAGATCGGCAGACTAGGATTGCCCGTATCTCCGCGCCAAGCGTTTTTGCAATGTGTTGACAATTCAGAATCCGTGTTTCGCTTGACCTCAGTCCTTGGAGCGGCCGAAAAAAGCGGGCATGGCGCGCCTTGAGAAACCCACGCCGCTCCGGATCACCGCCCTGCTTTGCCTGTTGCTGCTTTCGATTTTCGGAGGTGAAAAGCTCGCGTTTGCAATCCGGTTGAATCGTTCCGTCGAGGCGTTGGAACCCGACGAATATTTCCTCGAATACCTGAAAGAGCACCCAAACCGGCTTGACCAGGCGCTGGAGGCATTCTGGGACAGCGGCAAACTGGCACACCGGCAGGCGGCACTCCATCTGATCAAATTTCCAGGAACGCCCGAACAACGCTTCAGTCCCGTCGAACGCTTCGAAAGGTATCTCTTGGACGGAGCCGCGTCCCGGGACATCGGCGTTCGAAGCCCTTCGCTGCAATTGCTCGCGGAGCACGGCCATCCCAGATGGCAGGCCTTGGTCGCCGCACAGCTCCAAGATCCCGACACCCACATGCGTGTCCTCGCGATGCGTCTGTTCAGACAAGAAGGCGTCACAAACATTCTCCCCTTGGTTGCCGGACAGCTCGCAATCCCCGATCCCTACCTCGTCTGCAACGCCGTCATCTGGCTCCAAAACGCGACGCAAATCGACCACGGCATGAAGACCCGGTGGATCAGCGGCCGGGTTCTCATGCCGGACGATGAACGCGCGGACAATCAGAAACGCTACGAGTCCGCACTGTCCTCGGCCAAGACTTGGTGGAATCGGAACGGGGCGGATGCCCAAAACCATCCGGTGCCCATCGAACAACCGGCCATCGTCCCCGCCCCACTCGTGCAAAAGCCGCGACTGGTCGATCGGGAAGGGAATCCTTTCGAATTCGCCCCATTCGAGGGGAAACCCATCCTTTACTATTTTTTCACGGTCTGGAAATCCTCGCCCTTCTCGGAATCTGCGGAACTGAACGCGCTACACGAATGCGCCGAAGGACGCGTTTCCGTCATCGGCATTGCCTTGGACGCCCTGCCCGACGAGCACAACGAAACCCAGCACGCGGACCTGATTCCCGGATGGGACGGCGACAAAAACGTCGGCTGGGGTGGCCACGGTCATCATGATCACCACGACGGGCACGATCATCACCACCAGCCTGCCCTGAAATTCGTCGATGTGAGCAGGCGGGTCACCGAGCGAGCGGCGCTCCACGGCTATCGCTTCCCGATCGCATTCGATGTTTCGGGCCGGTTCACAATCGAACTCCAAGCCGGCGAGGTTCCGTGCTTCGCGCTTGTCGACGAACAGCATCGCCTGGTCCGCCGCTTCGCCCGGGGGCGCTCGGCGTGGTCCGTGCTCGAAATGCTGGGCGCAAACGAGGAAGCGACGGGCCGGATCACGCTTCCTTCAGAATCGAGATGAACTGCTTGATCGCCGGAGAAAGCACCTTGTTCTTCTTGTACACTGCGGCCAGCGGTCGGTAAAAATCTTCATCCTCGAAAAGCAGCTGGGACAAAGTCGATTTGTTCACCTCCTGCGACACCGTGCCTCGTGGGACGATCGCCACGCCTGCGTCGATTTCCACCGCCCGTTTCACCGTCTCGATGTTGTCGAATTCCATGACGGTTTTCACGGAGATCTCCCGGTCCTTGAAGATCTTGTCGATCGCTTTACGGGTGGGAATGTCCGGTTCAAAGCTGATGAACTTCTGCCCTGCCAACTGCTTGAGGTGGATCTTTTCCGACTTGGCCAGGATGTGGTCCGGATGGCAGATCAACACCAGCTGATCCCGTCGCAACGGAGTGATGTCCAGCCGCAAGTCCTTGTTCGGATAGGCGACCAAACCGATATCCACCACGTTGCCGAGCACATCTTCGTAAACCTGATTCGCGCGACGGTATTCGACGTGAACCTTCACCGTCGGATAGGTCTTGAGGAACTTCTTCATGTACGGCGGCAGATCGTGAAGGCCGATACTGTAGATGGTCGCGACACGAATCGTGCCGCTGATGATGTCCTTGATTTCCTGAAGTCGGCTGAGCAGGGAATCGTAGCTCTGCATGATCTGCTTGCTGTACTCGTAGAGCACGTCCCCTTCGCGGGTGAGACGGAACTTCTTCTTGCTCCTCTCGATCAGAATCGAACTGAATTGCTTCTCCAGGGAACTGATCTGCTGGCTCACCGCCGACTGCGTCACGCCGTTTATCTGCGCCGCCTTGGTGAAACTCTCCGTCTCCGCCAAATCACAAAAAACCTTCAGACTCTGCACTTGCATAAGTCCGATTAATAGAGAGCACAGCAATAACGTCAACTAATCAAAATCCGCCAAGCACGATCCCGCGAGCAAGCGGCTCGTTCAGGCTTTGCTCTCCTTGGTGTCCACCTGCACTGGAGTGCCTTTCAGCACCTTCCTTACCGCCCGGATCAGGTCCATGCTGTCGAAAGGCTTCTGAAGGTAGGTAATCCCCAGCTCCTTGTTGCTCGGTCGGAAGTTGCCGCTGCAACAGATGATGCGCAGATCGGGCTTGTGCTTCTTGAGATTTTCAATCAGCGCGTAACCGTCCATGTGCGGCATCACCAGATCGGTGATCACAAGATCCACCGACGGCGTCCCCTCTTTTTCAAGCAGGTCCAGAGCGGCCCGACCGTTCGCGGCGGTCATCACGTCGTAGCCGTAGGAGGTCAAAACCATCTCGCCCATTGTCAGCAAAAGCTCCTCATCATCCACGATCAAGATGGATTGGTCGCCCCGCAACTGGTCGTCCGTTTCGTAGTCCTCCTCCGCCTCATCGACCTCCCCGGCCGGCAGATAGATCCGAACGGTGGTGCCCTGCCCGGGTTCGCTCACCACGGCGATACTGCCGCTGAAATTGGTGATCAGACCATAGGTCCAGGCGAGGCCCAGACCGCGATGTCCCTCCTTTGTGGTAAAGAAGGGTTCCATCACTTTCGTGATTTGCGCCTCTGGAATCCCGGGACCCGAATCGTTGATCTCCACGCAGACATACACCCCGGGCACGATGCGGGCGTAACCATCGTATGTCTCCGCCTCGAAAACCTTGTTCATCGTGTTGATCGAGACCGTCCCGGAATCGCCAACCGCCTCGACCGCGTTGTCCAGGACCTTTTCCAAAGCCTGATGCATCTTCGCCTCGGCGAAGGTGGCCGAGTGCAGTTTGGTGTCCAGGCTGGTCCGCCACGCCACGCCGGCATCGGTCTTGAGCTTGTATTGGTCCGCAACCCTGCGGACGAGCTTGTTCAGGCTGGCCGCCGCCGCGGGATACATGTCCCTCTCTTCCCGGCTGAAAGCTGCCAGATCAAACGCAACCTGCGCGGCACGCTCCACCGACCTTTCGATCTGTTCCAACGAACCGCGATTCGCGTCCTCCGGACCGATCCGGTTCAACAGGTGCGTGGTGTGCCCCAGAATACTCGTCAGCGCGTTGTTGAAATCCATTGCCACCGTTCGGGTCAGCTGCAGCGCGCACATCAGCTTGCGTTGATCCGAAGCGGACAGCATCGAATTCTTTTCCACAACATCCCCTTCCGTCGGAGGTCCGGCCAGTGCGGCCGTTTCGACAACCGGGGCAGGTGCGGCGATCGCGGGAGCGGGCACCACCTCGGCCTCCTGGCCCCGCGCTTGCTCAAATGCTTCCCGATTCGCAATTGTGGTCGCTCCGGCGGCGGCCTTGCGTCCGTGAAACTGCAGGATGATCAGCTTGCGATCGCTTTCCTGCACCTGACAGATGTGCGCCGTGAAGGGTTTCAGTTCCGCCGCCTTGACACGCAACCGCAAAGGAAAAGTCGGAATGCCCGCCGCAGCGACCCGCTTCACAAAATCCGAGGCCGAGCAGCCGTTCTCGGGCGTCCAGATTTCATCCAGATGCGCGATGTCCTTGCCTGTCGGGCTCAATTGCGAACGAGCGGCCTGGTTACAACGTACCACCTTGGCCGTGACGTCGAGCGTCAACACAGGCCATTTGGCACCATCCAGAGGAAAACTTTCTTTCTTATCGGACATCGCCTAGCTCGGTGGAGGACGGTAGCCGCACCGTCGCCAATAACAACATCTTATCGGTTCGACGGCAGTTCGATCAACGGCTCGGGCATGAGGTCCCTCACCGCGAATTCCCGGATTGAATCCGGCTGAGCCAGGTTGCCGCACCAGATCACCGCGTCGGCCGCGTACTCCGACAACAACTGCCGACAGGCCCCGCAGGGCAACAAACCCGGTTCCACCGAACTCACCAGGGCCATCGCGCTGAACTCGCGATACCCCTGCGACAGGGCGTTGAACAGGGCGACCCGTTCGGCGCAGCAGGTCAACCCGTAGCTGGCGCTCTCCACATTCACCCCGGTGACAATCTCGCCGGAGCCGGTCCGCAAGGCGGCGGCCACGCGGATTCCGGAATAGGGTGCCACCGAATTCGCGGTCGCCTCCCGGGCTCGTTGCAACAGCTCGTCCCGGTCAATCGTCATGGCATTCATCGTGTCAAATACAGCCGGCAAAATTCGGCCACCAAGGTCTGGGCGGCGGACTCCGCCAACTGGCCGGTCTCCATCACCTCGGTATGCGTGATCTCACCGCCGCCAATCCCCGCCGCCGGATTCGTGATCAGCGACAACCCCGCCACCCGCAATCCGCAATGCCGGGCCGTAACCACCTCCGGCACGGTGCTCATCCCCACCGCGTCCGCACCCAATCGTCCAAACGCCGCGATCTCGGCGGGCGTTTCATAGCTGGGACCGCTCACCGCGAGGTAGACCCCACTCCGCAACCGGACCCGGGCCGCCCTCGCCGCGCGTTTCACGAGCGCGCCCAGTTCCGCATCGTAAACCGCGCTCAGATCCTGAAATCGGCCGTCCCATTCCCCCGCCCGGTCCGGCCGCAGCGGATTCGCCCCCATCAAGTTGATGTGATCGGTCAGCGTCATGAAATCCCCCACCTTGAAGCGCCGGTTGATTCCGCCCGCCGCGTTGGTCACCAACAGGTCCCGTATCCCCAGCTCCGCCAACACGCGCACCGGAAACCCGATCTCCCGCATGGAATAGCCTTCGTAATAATGCGCCCGCCCGCTCAACAGCAAAACCGGCAGGTCCCCGATCGTGCCGACCACCAGACGACCGGAATGCCCCTTGACCCCCGTGCGGGGAAAACTCGGAACATCCCCGTAGTCAAATGAAGCCTTCGCCCGCACCAAGGCGCTCACACCGTGAAATCCGCTGCCGAGAATGATCGCCAACGCGGGACGCGAACGCCCCAATCGCGACCGCACCAGCTCCACGGCCGCGTCCAGATCAGCCCCCGGCTGCAACTTCGGTTTTCGGTTTTTCGCGGCCATTTGTCTTTTGTGCCCGCAAAGGCACCCGGCGAGGATAGAACAAAGCGGGTTCGGCTAAATCAAAATATTGCCGCACTCGCCCTCTGTGACTAGGTTGCCGACCCTTTTTAAGGAACGATGAACTTGGACAACGACGAAATCCGGCGCTATTCGCGCCACCTCATCCTGCCTGAAGTCGGCATGGCGGGACAAAAGAAACTCAAAGCCACCAGCGTGCTTTGCATCGGCGCGGGCGGTCTCGGCTCCCCCATCGCGATGTATCTCGCCGCCGCTGGCATCGGTCGCATCGGCCTGGTGGATTTTGACGAGGTGGATTTCTCCAACCTCCAGCGTCAGATCCTCCACGGCACGGACGACGTGGGCCGGTCCAAGGCCGATTCCGCCAAGGAGACGCTCAACGGCATCAACCCGAACTGCCAGATCGACGTCCACAAGACGATGATCACCAGCGCCAACGCGATGGAGCTGATCAAGCCCTACGACATCGTCGTCGACGGCACGGACAACTTTCCCACCCGCTACCTCACGAACGACGCCTGCGTCCTGCTCGGCAAACCGAACGTCTACGGCTCCATCTTCCGTTTCGAGGGCCAGGCCAGCGTCTTCGCCCCGTCCAAGGGCGGCCCCTGCTACCGTTGCCTCTATCCCGAACCCCCGCCTCCCGGCATGGTTCCCAGTTGCGCCGAAGGCGGCGTGCTCGGCGTGTTGCCCGGCATCATCGGCTGCATTCAGGCCACCGAGATCATCAAGCTCGCGCTCGGTCAGGGAACGCCGCTCATCGGCCGTCTCATGCTCTACAACGCGCTAGACATGAAGTTCCGCGAAGTAAAGCTCCGCCGCGATCCCGCCTGCCCCATCTGCGGCGACAATCCGACCGTCACCGAACTGATCGATTACGAGATGTTCTGCGGCATCCAGCCGGCGGCAGAGATCGACCCCGGCGCAAATCCGGACGAGGTCACGGTTCAGGACATGAAGAAGGCCCTCGATGATCCAAGCCTGAACATCAAGGTCATCGACGTGCGCGAGCCGGACGAGGCCGAGATCGCGAAGGTGGAAGGCGTCCCCATGCTGCCGCTCAGCCAGATCGATCAACGATTTACCGAACTCGATCCCAACCAGCATTACTACCTGCACTGCAAAGGCGGCGTCCGCTCGCTGAAGGCCCTCAACCAGCTCCGTGAAAAGGGCTTCAAATACCTGAAGAGCGTCAAGGGCGGGATCACCGCCTGGTCCGAGGAGATCGACCCGGGCGTTCCGAAATACTGAGTCCGGCAACTCGAACATTCACAACCAAGGCCGCGCGGCAACGCGCGGCTTTTGTTTTATCGATCCGTGCTGTCCGCTAGGCTGTCCCCATCAGGATGAGCACCGCAAAACAGTTCCGCGAACTCCTCGCCCGCCCCGGCATCATTCCGTCCATGGGCGTGCACGACGTCTTCTCCGCATTGATCGCGGAGCAGTCCGGCCTGGAGACCGTCTTCATGGGCGGCTTCGGCACCAGCGCCTCGCTGCTCGGCCTGCCGGATCTCAATCTGCTGACAATGTCGGAAATGGCGGACGCGATCCGACGAATGACGGCGCGCCTGACCATCCCCGTGATCGCCGACGCGGACACCGGCCACGGGGATCTGCGCAACGTCCGCCGCACGGTGGAATGTTTTGAAGCCGCCGGCGCGGCGGGCCTGCTCCTCGAAGATCAGGTCATGCCCAAACGCTGCGGCCACTTCGCGGACAAGCAGGTCATTCCGGCAGCCGAGATGGTCCAAAAGATTCGAACCGCGGTCGCTGCCCGATCTTCCGATGATTTCACCATCTTCGCCCGCACGGATGCCCGCCAGATGAACGGTCTCGACGACGCCATTGATCGGGTGAACCAATACTGCGAGGCCGGAGCCGATATCGCCTTCATCGAGGCTCCTCAGTCCGTTGCCGAACTCGAGGAGATTCCCAAACGAGTCAAACACCCGCTGTTCGCGAACATGCTCACCGGCGGCGTCACGCCCATCCTGAGCGTTTCCGAGCTGGATCAA
>JADHOF010000175.1 GCA_016779125.1 Verrucomicrobiia bacterium
CAAGGCCTTCGCCCGCAACGCGGCGGCCGTCCCGATCCGACCGAGACCGATCACACCAAAGTTCCTCCCGCGCAGCCGGGGCACCGCCGGATACTCGGAATAGCCCCAGGCTCCGAGTTCGCGACGAAGCCGGCTGTTGTGGAAGTGAATCCCGCGGGTCAGCGCCAACATGAGGCCGATGGCGCTGTCAGCCACGTCTTCCGTGCCGTAATCCGGGACGTTTGCGACATCGATGCCTCGCTCGCGGGCCAATCGCCAGTCCACGTTGTCGTAGCCGACGCCCGCCCGAACGATCAGCTTGCACCTGTTGAGACGCGATACCGTCTTTTCCGTCAGGGAGATCAAATGATAGAGGATTACCGCGTCCGCGTCCTCAATCCGCCCGATCAAATCCTCCTCCGAGCGGGCCCCGAGCGCCACAACCTCAACGTTTTCCCCGAGTATTTCGCGTTCGTGCTCCAACGGCTCGACGATGAAGTCCGTGACCACCACTTTGAAAGTCTTGCCCATGACGAAAGTTTGCCTGCGCTTTTCCCGGGCGGCAACGCAAAGTCCACGCAAGTTCAACTCTTGGCAAAATTCTTCACTTTTTTCGTGCCTTCCGGGTCTCAACCCGAATAATTCGCGCCCATGACAATCTGGATTCTCGGCGTGGTACTCATAGCCGGACTGGCCGCACTAGGGCGGCAGATCGGTTCGATTCGGATGGGCGTTTCAATTATCGGGGCCATCGTGGCTTATGTGGCCACGATCTTTCTGGCCCCGCTTGTCACCCCTCACCTTGAAACCGTCGGGGTGAAGAATCCGATCACCGCCTGGTGGCTCGGTCCTGTGGCCGTTTTCCTCGCGGTCTATCTCTTCATGAACGGCATCGCCCAAGGGATCTACATGAAGGTCAAAGTTTTCTTCGACTACAGGGCCAAGGAAGACGCGAAGATTCGCTTTGAACGCATGGACACCAACCTCGGGTTGAGCCTCGGAATCGCCAACGGAGCCGTGCTGCTCTGCATTCTTTCCGTGCCGATTTACATTGCCGGACACGTGACCGTGCAACTTGCCAGCGACAACGACCCCTTCATCTACAGCACCTTGAGCAAGGCGCGGAAGGACCTGACCAGCACCGGGATGGACAAGATCGCTGCGGCGATCGCCCCGAAAACGGACAAACTTTTCATGATGGCGGACACGGCGGCCATCATCTACCACAACCCTTCCGTTCAGGAATTTCTCAAGGAATATCCTGAATTCTACACTCTGGCGGAATCCGAAACCTTCGCCGCCTATTTTGACGGTGATTTTGGGACCCTCGTGACCGGCAAGGGCGGTCTCGGCAACATCCTGGTTCACGAGAAGGCGTTGGAAGTGATGGCCGACCTCGATTTGATGACGAAGCTGACCGACCTCGACTACGCGGACCTTCAGGAGTTCATCAAGACCGGGGTCTCCCAAAAATACAAAGACCACGAACTGGTCGGCAAATGGCGGATCGACATTCCGCGATCCGTCCGGGATTACGGCCGGAAGTATCCCCAGGTTCCCGGCGCCTATCTCTCGCGTCTTCCCGATTACATCAAGGGCCGTTACGGAGATATCACATTGACGATCGCCCCGGACTCCGGGGCCTTCCTGAAAGGCGCGGCAGGCAATTTCCCAACCTTTTATCAGTTGGTTACGCTTTACCAGAACCGCACCCCGTTGCCCCCTCTGCCGGCGAGGGCCGTTCCCCAACAGTTGGCGATCGGCAATTGGAGCGGCAGCGGAGAAAAAATCACGGTGACCTTGGCTGGGAAGGCTGGGAAATCTGAGGGCGGCGGCACGTTGAAAAACAACGTCCTTTCATTCACCCAATCGGGAAACACCTGCGTCTTCTACCGATACCTCTGAGGCTTGCCGCCCTGCCGCAAACTAAGGTCGCCTTGGCGGGGCAGCGTTGGTTTCAAACTTGGCCCGATCCACTTGAATCGAATTCACGGGATCAAAGATTCCCGCCGGCGGCTGGGACGCGCCGCCGGTGGTTGCATTGAAGGGATTCTGAACTTCTGCAGACCGTTCGCTGACCGCCAAATCCGCGCCACCTTGCCCGGCAGCCTGTTTTCCAAGGTGAATGCCGGTCAACAAGAGGAGACACAGTCCCCCGGCACAGGCTGCGGAAAGAGCTGGGCGTAATTCGAAGGCCGACCTGACACGGCACCAAAACCCTGTCCGTTGGGTTTCCTCAAACTCAATCCGGCTCAGGACCCGCCCCGGAAGATCTCTAAAAAATCCAGGCGGCGGCTGTTCATGGCCTTTCAGGCTGAGCAGTTTCTTCAATGAGTCGAAGTTTTCCGATTCTTTAGACATGGCGCGCTATCCTAAAAAGTCTGCCAACAAACCCTGCAACTGTTGCCGGGCGTAATAAAGCCGAGTCCGGACAGTTGCCGGTTTGCATTCGAGTATTTCCGCAATTTCGTCATGAGGTATGCCCTGAATGTCATGCATGACAACCACGGCCCGATGAGCTTCGGACAGACCCTGTAACGCTTCGTTCAATTTTTCCTTCAACTCCGCCAGTTTTGCCTCCCGTCTCGGGGTTTGGTGGGAGATCAAGGCAACGAGGTCCTTGTTGTTTTCGACCCCGGCGTCCAGATCATTGAGGCTCATGTGCCTCCGATTCTTGGGTGATTTCAGGTGATTCAGCGTCCGATTCACCGCGATACGGTAGACCCAGGTGTAGAAGCTGGACTCCCCCTTGAATTTCTTGAGCGATTGCCAGGCCTTCACGAAAGCCTCCTGCACCAGATCCGCCGCGTCCTCGTGGTTGGAGATCATGTTGTAGACCGTGGCGTAGATCCGCTCCTGATATCGGCAAATCAGCTCCCCATACGCGGAATGGTCGCCGTCCCTGGACCACCGCACGAGTTCCTTGTCATCAGCTCCCTCCAAGCGACCGATCACGCCGGAGCTGTCGGATTCCTTGATGGGGACCGGCAAAGTCATGAAACACCCGTCAGTCCGCCCCGATTTCGACCGTTTGCCGCCCCAGGAATCTCAACAGACCGGACAGGGCGGCGGTCTCTTCCGAGTCGGGCAATTCACGCAGGGCCGCGCCACCTTGTTCCAGAAATCCCCACAAGACCCGCTGAGATTCGCGAAGAATGTTGTGCCTGGCCATCAGTTCGGCCACCCGTTCGAAATAGTGTGGTCGCCAGTTTCGGATCCATTCCTCAAGCCTGGCGCGGTCGGCGGACTCCACGGATTCCAGCAGGATCAAAATCGGCAAAGTCATCTTGCCGCTGGCGAGATCTGTCCCGAGCGACTTCCCGGCGCTGGCCTCGTTCCCGAAGACATCCACGCAATCATCGTAAATTTGGTAAGCCGTGCCCAAGGCCATTCCAAAATCCCTCAACGCCTTGATTTCGGCCTCGCCTCCCCCGGACAGCATGCCGCCCAGATGGCAGGAAAGCCCGAACAACTCTGCGGTTTTCATCGAGATCACCTTGAAATACTCCTCGCGGGTGACCTCGAAATTCAACTGACGGTGCGTCTGCAGGACTTCTCCGCTGCAAACCGTGTTGGTCGCCTGGGCGACATTCCGGCAGATGACGGGCGTTGGAAAGCTTGCCGCCAACGTCAACGCATGGGCAAACAAACAGTCGCCCACCAGCACCGAAATCTGATTCCCCCAATTCGCGGCGAGTGTCGGGCGCTTCCGCCTGACCCGCGCCTCATCCATGATATCGTCATGCACCAGGGTCGCGAGGTGGATCATTTCGACGATCGTGGCCACACGCACGTGATCATGGGTGAGCGGCCCGATCGCGCGACCGCTCAATGCCAGCAGGACGGGACGCAGATGCTTCCCTTGATTCGTGAGAGCATAGCGCGTGTAGGCTGCGATCTCCGGATCAAAGCGCTCCACCTGCCCCTCCAACTCCTCCACCACGTCACGCAGGAACGGCTGCAAAGGCTCAACCAAGTCGCGCCATTCGGCCCCCTCGAAATTCGGTGGGGGCTGCGTTTTGTCGCCGATACGCGTTCCAAGCATCTTCCGCAATCTAGGAGAGCGCCCTAGCCCGGTCAAATTCATAAGCCTTTTTGAGCGATCCAAACCGCGAATCCACCCTGCCCCGCCCAGCATTCGCTTGCCGAGAACCGGCGCCCGGTCCTACGCTCGCCCCATGGCGAAGGTACTGTTGATCGACGACGAGATGACCATGGTCCAGATCGTCACCGAGATGCTCCGCGCCGACGGCCACGAGGTTCATCCCTACACGACGGCCGAGACTGCGTTTGCGGCCCTGGAGGAAACCCAGCCTGAACTCGTCATCACCGATCTCTATCTGGACAAGACCGGTGCTCAAGGCCTCGAAATGCTTCGCCGAGCGCGCAGCCTCAATCCGCCGCCGGTCGTCATTGTCGTCACGGGCTACGGCTCGATTGAAACCGCCGTTCAGGCGATGAAAAAAGGGGCTTACGACTACCTCGAAAAACCCTTCAAGCTCGAAGAGCTGCGAATGACGATTCAGAGGGCTTTGTCCTACAACGATGCGATATCCGAAAATGTCTACCTGAAGAAGCAGCTCAAAAAGAAGTACCGCTTCAACCAGATCATCGGCACATCCGGAGCCATGCAGGGCGTTTTCAAGATGGTGGAACGGGTCGCCGACACCGACAGCACCGTCCTGATCCGGGGGGAAAGCGGAACCGGCAAGGAGCTGGTCGCGAAGGCGCTTCACTACAACAGCAAACGGCAGTTCTCCACCTTCGTTCCCATCAACTGCAGCGCCCTTCCGGAACACCTGCTGGAATCCGAGCTATTCGGACATCGCAAGGGCTCCTTTACCGGCGCGATCAACGACAAAATCGGCCTCTTTCAGGAAGCCGATGGAGGCACGATCTTTCTCGACGAGGTGGGGACAATGTCCTCAGTTCTGCAAAGCCGCCTCCTCCGCGTGTTGCAGGAGCGGGAAGTCCGCCCTGTCGGCGACAACACGCCGGTCTATGTCAATGTCCGCGTCATCGCGGCGACGAACGAAAACCTGGAGGAAAGAATCAAGGACGGCGGATTCCGCGAAGATCTTTATTACCGTTTGAATGTCATCACCATTGATCTGCCGCCGTTGCGCGATCGAATGGAGGATTTGCCACTGCTCCTGAGCCATTTCCTCAAAGCCAAGGCGGCGGAAAACGGTGTAAAGATCCCGGCGGTCAGCAAGCGGGCTCTCGCGGCGATCAACGCACACGATTGGCCTGGCAACGTCCGCGAACTGGAGAACGCGATCGAACGCGCCTGCGCGCTCTGCGAGGACAGCCTCGTCACCGCGGATTCCCTGCCCACCCTCCTGCACAAGCTCGCGGACCCCTCAATCTCGGACACGGAAATCGGACTTGCAGCCAGTCCCGACACGTCTTTCGCCGAGAAGCCCGGACTTCAGGACAAGTCCAGCCCCCAGCCGGTCACCGGAATGAATCACCCGGTGGGTGTCTTGAAAGATTTCATCCGCGACCAGGAACAGTCTTACATTCAGCGGGCGATCGCCCAAGCCGGCGGCGACAAGGAACAGGCTGCCCGGCAGCTGGGTGTCAGCCTCGCCACCCTTTATCGCAAACTCGCCGAAGCCGAGGAAAGCGCCGCCTGATCAGGGTGTGCTGGCGATCCCCTCCGCGTCGGCGACATAACGCCCATCCGAGTGACGGAAGTAGATCTGCCGATCCTTCAGCGAAACGTGCAGCGGCTCCTCGGAATCAATCTTGGCATACCAGGTCACATCGATCATCACCCGCAGCCTGCCCTCCTTCGCCGCCCGCAAGTTCCCGATCCGATCAAAAAGCTCGCGCTTCTCCGAAATCTTCAAATCGCCTCCCGGCAGTCTCGGATTGGTGTAGGGCATGGTCAAAATCAGGTAGTGATTGCAGCAGGACTCCGGCACCTGCAGAGGAAAATGTTCCCGCTTGATCAACACGTCGAACTGCCCGCCTTCCCGAAACCGCCATCCCCCGGCGGAGCCGTCCGCCCCCTGTCGATCGATTCCCGGCACGGACAATTCAAAGTTTTCCGGCGTCAGGTCAAACGGAAGCAAAAGGCGGTGTTCATCGCCGTGTTTCACCCGGACGACCAAGGATTCGTGTTCCGCCGCGATTCCTCGCACGGCCAGAAAAAAAACCGCGCCGACAATCCATGACATTCGATACCGGTTCATAAGCTAAATCCCTCGCTCTTTCGCGGCCCATCCCTGGCTCATCAGTTTCAGCAGGTGCATCGTCGCCTCGTCACGGGTCATTCCCCGTTCCGCCGCCAGTTGGCCCGCGCGCTTCTCAAGCTGATCAGCCATCTCGCCGACGCGGTCATCGGGGCAACCAATCGCGGCGAGCGCCTTTGCCAATTGCTCGTGATCGACCATCAGAGATATTTCTTCAGAATCGGTTTCAGCGCCTTGATCGTCACTCTCGGCCACAGTTTCCGATCGGTCATGATCGCGTTCTTCAACGCGTCATGTTCGGGCCATGCGGGCGTTTCGGGAATCCGAGCGATCGCGTCCGAGACAATCTTCTTGGCCAGTTCCGCGTTCCGATGGAGACAATCGATCACCATCTCCACGGTCACGTGCGCCTCATCCGTCTTCCAGCAGTCGTAATCCGTGATCATCGCCATCGTCGCATAGGCGATCTCCGCCTCTCTCGCGCACTTGGCCTCGCCCAGATTCGTCATTCCGATCACATCGTAGCCCGCCTTGTGGTTCGTCAAGGATTCGGCCCGCGTGCTGAAGGCAGGCCCCTCCATGTTCACATAGTTTCCGCCATCATGAACCGTCGCTTTGAACTTGCGGGAGGCCTCCAGCAGCAATCCTCGAAGATTCGCCGAAATCGGGTCCGCGAACGCCACGTGCCCCACGATGCCATTACCGAAAAACGTGTGCTCCGCAGATTTCTTCGTCCGATCCAAAAACTGGTCCGGCAACACGATATGCCGGGGTTTGTACTTCGACTGCAAGGATCCGACCGCGCTCACGCTGATGATCCATTCCACGCCGAGTTTCTTCATCGCCCAAATGTTCGCGCGATGATTCAGCTCACCGGGCAGGATGCGATGTCCCCGTCCGTGCCGGGGAAGAAAAACAACTTCGCGACCGGAGAGCTCCCCCGTTAAAAAATCGTCAGACGGCGCACCAAAGGGCGTCTTGACCCGTTTCCACTTCTGCCGTGAAAACCCCTCGATCGAATAGAGGCCGCTGCCTCCGATCACGCCGATTCTCGCCTTGCTGGACATGCTCGCGAAACTGCGTCAGCTGTTCCCGGATTGCAAGCGGCGAAGCCCTCCTCCGGCTCGCGAAAAGCGCCTTTCCGCGCCATGTGAATAAGTCCGGTTTGCCTCGCGAGCAGACGATCGGGAAGATGCGCGCCCTTTCACATGAACGAGGACTACATCCAGCGCATCGCCGCCGAATTGCAAGTGCAACCCCGTCAGGTTGCCGCCACCGGAAAACTGTTTGCAGAAGGGGCCACCGTCCCGTTCATCGCGCGCTATCGAAAAGAGGTGACGGGCAGTCTCGACGAGGTCGCCATCACGGCCATCCGGGATCGTTTCTCGGAAATGGCCGCCCTCGATCAACGCCGGGACGCAATCGTCAAGTCCCTGGACGAACGCTCCCTGCTGACGGACGAACTGCGCAAGGCCGTGATGGACGCGCCAAACATGGCCCGCCTCGAGGATGTCTTCCAACCCTACCGCCCCAAGCGCCGCACACGGGCCACCATCGCCCGCGAGGCCGGCCTTCAACCCTTGGCCGATCTCATCCTCAACGCCCAGTCCGAGACGGATCCTGAAAAATCCGCCGCCGCTTTCATCGACGCGGCAAAGGGTATCGAAAACATCGAACAAGCCCTCGCCGGCGCGCGGGACATCATCGCCGAGCAGGTCAGCGACAGCCCAGAAGCGCGCGGCACACTCCGCAGGGTCTATGAAGAAAGCGGCGAAATCCGCACGAAGGTGCTGATCGGCAAGGAATCTGAGGGTGCCAAATTCAAGGACTACTTCGACTGGAAGGAACCCCTCGGCAAGATTCCAAGCCACCGCCTTCTCGCCATTCGTCGGGGCGAGGCCGAGGGAATTCTGCTCATGCGTATCGGCGTGGACGACGACCTCGCCGTGTCCGACATCGAACGCCAGTTCGTGAACGGCTCGGGGCCGGCGGCGGACCAGGTCCGACTCGCGGTCAAGGACGGATACAAACGCCTGCTGAGTCCCGCGATCGAGGTGGAATGCCGGATGGAATCCAAGAAACTTGCGGACATCGAGGCCATTCGCGTTTTCGCCGACAACCTGAAGGAACTCCTGATGGCCCCCGCCCTCGGGCAAAAGAACGTGCTGGCCATCGATCCCGGCTTTCGAACGGGTTGTAAAATCGTGTGCCTGGACCCGCAGGGAAAACTTCTGGAACACGGCGTCATTTATCCAACGATTCCGGGCCCGCGCGTGAACGAGGCGGCCGACATCGTCCGCGCGGTCTGCGTCCGCTTCAACATCGAGGCCATCGCCATCGGCAACGGCACCGCCAGTCGTGAAACGGAGACCTTCGTCCGTTCGCTCGGGCTGCCGAAATCAATCACGGTCGTGATGGTAAACGAAAGCGGCGCCTCTGTTTACTCGGCATCCGAAGCCGCGCGCGAGGAATTCCCAGACGAGGACCTCACGGTGCGCGGTTCGGTATCCATCGGACGCCGCCTGATGGACCCGCTCGCCGAACTCGTGAAGATTGATCCCAAGTCCATCGGCGTCGGCCAATACCAGCACGACGTTGATGCCGGCTTGCTGAAAAAGAGTCTCGATGACGTGGTGGTCAGCTGCGTGAACCGCGTCGGCGTGGAACTCAACACCGCGAGCCGCCAACTGCTCTCCTACGTCTCGGGACTCGGCCCGCAGCTCGCGGGAAACATCATCTCGCATCGGAATGAAAACGGGCCTTTCAAGTCCCGAGCGGAATTGAAAAAGGTCGCACGCCTCGGTCCCAAGGCCTTCGAACAGGCGGCCGGCTTTCTCCGCATCCGCGAAGCCCGCAACCCGCTCGACGCCAGCGCCGTTCATCCCGAACGCTACGGAATCGTGGAAAGCATG
>JADHOF010000176.1 GCA_016779125.1 Verrucomicrobiia bacterium
GCCGGATGCCCGTCCGTCTCCATCAACAGCAGCGCCTCGCAATCCAGCGGCAGCCCGACCTTCGCAAAGTCCTCGACGCAGTGGATCGTGACGCGATCCAGAAACTCCAGCGTGCAGGGAATGATCTTTGCCGCGATGATGTCCGAGACCGTCTGGGCCGCCTTGTCCATTTCAGCATAGGTCGCAACCATCGTGCGCTTGGCGGCGGGCTTCGGAATCAGTTTCAGAAGGATTTTCGTCACCACGCCCAAGGTTCCCTCGCTGCCCACAAACAAGTCCTTGATCGAATAGCCCGCCACATCCTTGACGCATTTGTTCCCCGTGTTCAGCACGTCGCCGCCGGGCAGAACGACCTCAAGCCCCATCACGTAATTCCGCGTGATTCCATATTTCAGCCCGCGAAGCCCGCCCGAATTCTCCGCCACATTCCCGCCAATCGTGGAGATTTTCATGGAGCCCGGATCGGGCGGATAAAACAGGCCGCTCCGCTCGGCTGCTTCCGCGATTTCCAGCGTGGTCACGCCGGGCTCGACGGTCATGGTAAGGTTCGCCGTGTCGATCTCGAGAATCCGGTTCATCCGCGCGGTGCAAAGGACGACACAGCCGGGAGCCGGAAGACTTCCGCCGCTCAATCCCGTGCCGGAACCCCGCGTGACAACCGCCGTTCCCGTTTCGTTTGCCAGCCGAAGAATCTCGGAGACCTGGCACGTCTTGGTCACGAAGACAACCGCGCCCGGCATCTCCTTCAACGCGGCGGTCCCGTCGAACGCGTAAGGGATCAGATCCTCTTTCGAGGTCAACACGTTCTCAGGGCCGACCGCGGCTTTCAGCTCCTTCAGGAGTTTTGCTTCAACGCTCATCGCCGATCAACGGTAGGCCTGATGAAGTCGCAGGGCTTGCCGCTTCTTCCGCATTCGAATGTTCACGAGTTCCACCCCGACCGAGAAGGCCATCGCGAAATAGATGTATCCCTTGGGCACTTCCCTGTGAACCCCCTCCAGCACCAGCACGAAGCCGACCAAAATAAGGAAGGCCAGCGCCAAGATCTTGAGCGTCGGATGATCGTTGATAAAGGCGCTGATCCGGTCCGCAAAGACCATCATGAACACCACCGCGACCACCACCGCCGCGATCATCACCTTCACGTCCTTCACCATGCCGATCGCCGTGATCACGGAGTCCAGGGAAAACACGATGTCGAGGAGCATGATCTGGACAAGCACCGCCGCGTAGGCCGGCGCAACGCGTTTGCCTTCCGCGTCCTCTTCTCCCTCCAGCTTGTCATGAATCTCGTGTGTGCTCTTCCAGATGAGGAACAATCCGCCGATCAAAAGAATCAAATCCCGCCCCGAAACCCCGTGCGCGTGCTCCATCGCGAGGATCGCCGGAAAGTGGAACAAAGGGGCGGTCAACTTCACCAGCCACGCCAGTCCGCAAAGCAGCATCACCCGCGTCACCAACGCGAGCATCAGCCCCACTTTGCGTGCCGAGCCCTGCTGCGCGGCGGGCAGTTTGTTCGCCAGGATCGAGATGAAGATGATGTTGTCGATGCCGAGAACGATCTCCAGCAAGGTCAAGGTCACGAGACTGATCCACGTCTCCGGTAACAGCAGCCATTCCATGCGCGGGAGGATAGGGGTCGCCGATTGGCCGGCAATGATTATTCAGCCACCCGGACGCCGGAGAGCCTCACTTGAAGAAAGTCAACGCGATCCAGCCGCCCGACGCGAGAAAACCAATCACGCCCAGGACTCCCCCCGCCAGCGCGTGCCACCGAACGGGATTGTCCCGCATGCCGCTCTCCAAACGGCTGCGAATGTAGGATTCGAAGGCCTTCGGTCCGAACACGAAGCCGACATAGGGAATCAGCGACAGATACCCGTCCCTCAACGCCTTGTGCGAATACATCAACATCCGCAAATCCCGCGCCGCGCCGTGTCCTGATTCAGTCTCGTCCCGCTCGTCAGTCATCGTCGAATCCTCAATAAATCATCGCCGCTTCCATCATCCGAATCTCGACGGCAAAAATCGCGATCCCCACGGCACCGATGATCGCCGCGTTGTAAAGCGTGAAGCAGAATCCGATCAGTTGCACCGCCGCGGATTCACGCCATCTGGCCAAGAAAAGCTCGGTCTCGAACCACTCCTCCAAGGCACCGCTCAACGGAACGCCGGAAGCCGCCGCCGTCCGAACCCGAAATTCAAAATCCGCACCAAAACCCAGGCAACACAGCGCGTCTGCCAGTTTCACACCGGAGGCGAGTTGCTCCTTCACGGCCGCCACCCGCGCACGCGTGGCCCGATTGCCGCAGGCCTCTCCCGCCACCTCCACTGCATCCGCCTCCGGGAAACGCATATCAAGCAGCCTCGCCAGGATCATCGCGAACCGGCGTCGGAACAAGCGTCGATGCCACGGAAACATCCCGTGGATCAGACCGCTCGTCCGGGGTCTCATGCGCTGCTTCCACGCGAACATGACTCCGCCACCCGTCAGGTATTCGTAGGCGAAGAGCATCAAGGCCATCACCCCGATGTGGAACGCCGTCCAGCTCCACCGATGTTCCAGGATGAAGTTCAGCCACGGACCCGTCTCGATTTCAAAATCCATCGCGATGGCATGAAATTTGGGCAGCACGAAAGTGAACAGCAGGCCTGTCACCCCCAACAGCGCGGTTCCCAAAGTTAATCCCATGATCAGCGGCGACTGCCCGACACCCGAGGAAAGCTCGCGCATTTCCCTTCTCGCGAGCGGTAGCAGCTCGATCAGCCGGCCTGTTTCGGATCCCCTCACAATCAACACCTGAATCGCCCGGGGCAGCATCCGGGGCACCCGCTCCAACGCCTCGTGCAGGCGCAGTCCTCGCCGCAACCAGGCGGCAACCACATGCAGATGAATTCCCGGCCACTGCCCACCCCGCGCCGCCATCTCGATCAATGTCTGTTCAACCGGCCTGCCGGACTTGTGCGCCGCGTCAATCACGTTTACGAACATGCGGGCCCGCCTCATCCACCGAAGTGGCCGGAGCAGAAGATGATCCAGATAGCAGATCAATCCGGCCAAGGCCCCGGTCAAAATGAAAATGATGAGCGCGATCTTCATGTCCCTGTCAGCTCAAATCTGATCAATAGTCTGAAACCATTCCGTCAGCCACCAGAACACCGGAAACACCTGCACGCAAACAATCAGGCCGAGCCCCGCCAAGCCAACCGGAGCCGCCGCCTCCAACATCCATTCCGTCTGTCGCTCCGCCCGCTCGGCGTAAAGTTGTGCCGCGTTTTCCAGCCCGCCCGGCAGATCGTTGGCCCGCTGCTCCAACAGCCAGACAAACATCGAAGGCAACACGCGCGGCCGCTCTCCGATCGCCGAAAAGGAAACCATCCCCTCGCGAATGCGCTTGTGCCAAATCCGCAGTTCGCGCCCCAAAGGAGAATCCTGTTCCAGATCCGCGAGAAATTCCACCGCCTCCCCCAACGCCATTCCCCGGCGCAACAACAACGCGAGGGCGGAGGCAAACTGGGAGGTCGCCGTGTTTCGCGAAACCGGAAAACGCCACTTGATCCAGCCTCGTGTCGAACGGCTGCACCCCGCCACGCACAGCCCCATGGCCGCGCACGCCAAGACAATCGGCGGCAGCCAGTTCAGGAACAGAAACCACGAATATCCGTCGGCGTTAAAATCAAGATCCGGCCGCACCACCTGTTCGCGCACGCCGTCAATGATCGTCGCCATCGCGACCGACACGCCGCAGGCCGTGAGCAGCACCAGAATCGGATAGAACAACGCGGCCTTCAACCGGTCCCAAACGATCCCGATGTGCGCGTAGTAGTTCGCCAACATCAACAACACTCCGGGCAAATCGCCCGAGCGCGCACCGACACGAATCATTCCTTTGTAGAAGACGGGCAGATCACGATCCTCCACGGCCTTCGCCAACGGAATCCCTCTGGCCAGATCCTCCTCCAATCGCGTCAGCTCACGCTTCAAATCGCCCCGTGCCATTTCGCGGCACAACTCCTTCAACGCCCCTTCCAAGGGCTGCCCACCCCGCACCATCCCGGCGAGCTGGCGGTTCACAAAGGCGAGATCGGCCAGCTTCACGGCCGGATCCCCCCCGCTTCCGCCGGCCGTGGGAATTTCTCCAGCTGTTTCGCCTCGATCAACCGAAGACTCCGATCCACATATCCGATGCTCGTCGTGTTCGCGGCCACATAGATCAACATCAAACCGACGACCATCATCACGACCAATGTCGCGAACCCGCGATTCCCCTGTTTGTGGGAGCGGAATTTCATTCACCGACCTCCCGAGCGTTCACGGCGATAAAGGTGAACAACGATTTCATCTTCGAGCGCGAATCCGGATTCACCAATTCGAGCTCCCATCGCCAGGCAATCACGGCCGTCCTTGCATCCCGGACAAAACGACTGTCCAGCACATTGGGCAACACCGTCACCACCCGTCCCGCCTCAATCCGTTTCACAGCGCCGTCGCTCAGTTCGTAGGAAACGTTTCCCATTCGAATCGACCCTCCCTCCGCCACGACCGTGCCCGCCGCCCGGACATCGCCGCGCCAGCGCTCGCCGACATTCATCGTCCGCACAATGTCTTCTCCAGCGATCCGCACCCGACGCGCGCCCGAGCTGAGGCTGAAGAATAGATCAAAGGCGAGGAATGAGATCACCGCGAGAATGGCGAGATACACCAGCAACTGCACCAGAAACATCCCGCGAGCCTTCCGTACATCCCCCCTCGATCTCATGGCAACCATGCCTCCCGCAGAATCCGTCGACCCTTTTCGGAGGGAACCCACTCCAGCCGCAGATGCCGGCCGGTCCGTTCCACCATGAAGCGTCCGGGTGGAAGATTTGTGACAGCGGCTGCCGTCACCCGGTATTCTTGAAGCCCCTCGGCCAGTCTCATCCCTTCACCGGCGGCCAGGATCTCCATCTCGCCGTCCACCAGCTCCATCGCGATCGCCCGATGATAATGCCCCCGCATCACCTTGTGCTCCTTCAACCAGGCATGCGCGAGCGGAGCGACCAGCAGAACGATCAGCCCAAGCGCCACCGCCAGGTCCGCCCCAACCATCCCGTATTCTCGATTTTGACCAATCAAGCGCATGTCGTTCTTCGCCGCGACGCGGGTCTGCCTCCTGTCAATTTTTCCGCTTTCGATCCGAAGCGAGATTCCGCAGCACCATTGCCGAAACGGGCTTCAGTTGCCATCGCCTCCACATTTCCGGCGGAACCTTTCCCGGAACGTTCAGCACCGAGCCCAACACAATGTCCGCATCACCGTCCCCTTCCAGATCAGCGACATCCATGGTCATCCAACGCCCGTCCAAGGTTCCCTCCTTCGTCAACACACGAAAGCCAAGACTGCCGTCGTTCTCCAGCAACGCAAAATTATAGGCCGACGTTGATGATCCGGCCGGCGTGAGCGACACCGCCGCGATGTCCATGTCGCCGTCCAGATCATGGTCGAGAGCCCGCGCCTGGTAAGCTCCGGGAAACTGGAAAAAATATTTCAGCTCGTAGCCGTCCGCCGTTCGCAAAAACAACCGCACGCCATGATAGGGTCTCGGCGGCGTGGAAAAATCAAAGTCACCATTGGCCAGCAGGACATCCTCCAGTCCGTCGCCGTTGAAATCCGCCAGATCCAGGCTGCTGGACCCAAAGGCGGCATGGTGCCGAATCATCGTCTCCGCGGCAAATCCACCCTTGGCATCCTGAATGAAGTGAACGACCTCCTCCGTCGCCTGGGCGATCAGAACCACCAGATCCTTTCGACCGTCGGCGTTGAGATCACGAACAAACACCCGCACGGCACCCGGCTTCTCGTAAATCACCCGCTCCGTGAATTCTCCATCCTTGCCCTGCTCAAACCAGGAAAGGCGTCCGGTAAAGAATCCAAACATCGCAGCCACCAGATCCTCGCGTCCGTCGCCATTGATATCCGCCACCACCAGATCGGCCAGACGCGGCAGTTTGTCCGCCAATACGCGCCGCTTCGCCTGTACCCCCTTTCTTGGCACAAAATGAATCGAACCAAGCTGCCGCTCAGTCGGCCTGAATTCACCGAGCGCCCCCACATAGATTCCGGATTCGATTGGCGTCACGCTCACCGGGGCAAGCCCTGACATGACTCGCGCCTTATGGGAACCGTCCACCGAGCTGCCCCACAGACCAAAGCCGCCATCCCCCACCAAGATCTCATTTCCACCCGGAATAATCGAAACATGATAGGTCGCGGGGGATGTGCCCACCAATATCCGTCCCGCGATTTCAAAGGAATCTAGACTCCCCGCCGGCGGCGTTTCCCGTATCTCCGAGGCAAGACTTTCGGGCGCACTTTGAATGTAGTAGCGCCCGATCGACATGATGTCCGCGTCGGAGCACAGCGCTTGAGGCAGGGCCACCCCCTTCGCACGCAGCTCCGAGTACCAATCCCGGCCGGCCGATCCCACCAGATTCGTGTGACCGCCCAACAGCGTCATGGTCGGCAGCACATGCAGGCGCCAGGTCTCCTTGTCCAGAAGCCCCGGCTCCGGCCATGCGTGGCAGGTCGCGCAATGCACCTTGGCCAGCGCCTCCGCCTTCACAAGTTCCTCCGGTGAGAGTTTCACTCGCTGAGCGTTCGCGCCAATCACGCCTCCCACAAGCAGCACGCACCAGAAAAAGCTCCGCCCAACCTCTTGTAACTCCTTCATCATTGAACGCCGGGGAGACTGATTCGACCGCGATTCATTGGCAAGCATCCGAAATCGGGACGGACGCTCCCGTTTGGAGACAGACACAAAAAAAAGCGCGGACCGTAGTCCGCGCTCGCAAATTTGGATTCGGATGAGCTGGCTCAACGATCCCAGCCACGGCCACCGCCGCCGCCGCCACGACCGCCACGGCCACCGCCGCCGCCGTAACCACCGCCGCCGCCACCGCGACGGCCACCGCCGCCACCGCCGCCGCCGCCGCCACGTTCTTCACGAGGACGAGCTTCGTTCACAACCAGACTACGGCCTCCCATATCCTGCCCGTTGAACATTTCAATGGCTTTAAGGGAGTCTTCTCTCGATCCCATTTCAACAAAACCGAAGCCGCGAGAGCGACCGGTTTCACGATCATTCACAATGGAGGATTCAACAACCACACCCGCTTGCGCGAAGTGATCGGTCAATTGATCCTCAACCATGGAGTACGGGAGATTCCCGACATACAGACGATTCGACATATACTAACCTGAACTTTAAACGTGCCAATCAGTCACCGATGAACGTTCCCACCCTGGGTCTCAAACCGTCACCGCCTTTGAGGGCGCGTAATGACAGTTTCCGAACAAAGAAGCTGATTGATCCGTCGCGGGGATTAGGGGGGACCGTCGACCAAGGCACAAGGAAATAAACGGATTATTTTGACAGGATCGACTCTAGTCGATCTCACCAATCCGAAGGCAGGCGACGTCCCGGCCTTCGACCGTTTCCAGTCGAGGGACCTCCCGCCGGCATTTTTCCTCAACAAAGGGACAACGCGGATGAAACGGACAACCACCCGGCGGAAACATCGGGGAGGGAGGGTCGCCGGATAGAATCAGTCTTTCACGCAGCCGTTCTCGCTCCGGATCCGGGATCGGAATCGCGCTCACCAAAGCCCGCGTGTAGGGATGTGCCGGACGATCAAACACTTCCGCTGCGGGTCCAAGCTCGACAATCCGCCCCAGATACATGACGGCGATTCGGTCGGCGATGTGCTTTACGACGGAAAGATCGTGGGAAATAAACACCAATGTCAGCCCCATCTCGCGCGACAGCTTCGACAACAGATTGATGATCTGCGACTGGATCGAGACATCGAGCGCGGAGACCGGCTCGTCGGCGACGATCAGCTTGGGCTCCACCGCAAGCGCGCGGGCCACCGCGATCCGCTGACGCTGCCCTCCCGAAAACTCGTGCGGATACTTTCGCATGAATCGCGCGGCGAGTCCGACGCGCTCCATCAACTCCCCGACCTTTGCGGGCATCTCCCGCCGCTGAATCGGCCGATGCACGGTCAGCGCTTCGGCCAAGGTGTCGTAGACTGTCATTCGAGGATTCAGGGAGGCGTAGGGATCCTGAAAGATCATCTGGAAATCGGACCGCGCCCGCCTCAGTTCCTCGCCGTGCAACGCGGTCAGATTGCGCCCCCGCATCACGACCGTTCCCGAAGTCGCGGGAAGAAGCCGCATGATCGTGCGACCGAGCGTCGATTTTCCGCAACCGGACTCACCCACCAATCCGAGAATTTCCCCTTCCCGTAATTTCAAACTCACCCCGTCCACGGCCCGCACCGTTCCGACCTGCCGCCGAAAAAGGAATCCCTTCTCCACCGGGAAATGGGTCTTCAACTCACTCAGCTCAAGAAATGCTTCACTCATCGTTCAGATTGATCTCGCCGTTCTTGACCCGATGGCAGGCGGTTCGATGACTTTCGCCAACCGTCTCCAGCGCAGCCGCTTGCTCACGGCAGGACTGGCTGGCGAATTCACAACGGGGCGCGAAGGCGCAGCCAGTCAGCTCCTTTGTCAGGTCGGGAGGCAGTCCGCTGATCGTGTAGAGTTCATCCCCCTTCCGATGCAGCGCCGGAATCGATTTCTGCAGGGCGCGGTTGTAAGGATGGGCCGGGGTCTTGTAGATCTCGCCGACATCCCCTTCCTCAACGACCCGTCCCGCGTACATCACCTGGACGCGTTCACAGAATCCGGCGACCACGCCGAGATCGTGGGAGATCCAGATGACCGCAGTGCCGTGATCCTTCTGCAGTTTCTTGACCAGCTCCAAGATCTGCGCCTGCACCGTCACGTCCAACGCCGTCGTGGGTTCGTCGGCGATCAGCAACTCCGGATTCGTGATCAAGGCCATCGCGATCATCACCCGCTGCCGCATCCCGCCGCTGAATTCATGGGGATACTGACGCAACCGCTTTTCTGCTTCGGAAACCCCCACCTCTTCAAGCGCCTGAATCCCCCGCCGCGCGGCTTCACGTCCCCCCATCCGCTCATGAATGCGCAAGGGTTCCGTCAGCTGGTCTC
>JADHOF010000177.1 GCA_016779125.1 Verrucomicrobiia bacterium
GTGAACGGGCGCTTGGAGTCAATGTCCACGACCCCGTGAGCCTCGCGCATCACGACTTGGCCCTCGTGAATCAGCAGGATCGACGCGCCGGGGTAAAAGCCTTCGTCAATCAACCCCTTCAGCTCCGCTCGGATGGCCGCCGTCGCCTCGGGACTCAGCGCGGCCGCGTGGGTCGAAAGTGGCAGGGACAAAGAAATCCCCAGGAGGGATAGTGTGAGTATTCGTTTCATGCCTTCCGGCAGGGTGCGGTGCGCAAAGGAGCCGTCCAATCCCGAAAACCGGCCTTTGAGATCCGCCCGTCCTTCAGATCGAGGCGAAGTCGAATTCCAACTGCCGGCGGAAGGGTTCGCCCAAAGAGCTGACGCTGAGTCCGAGGAGGCGCAGGGGGCGGTCGACGAGCTGATCGCGACGAAGCAGGGTTGCGCCGAGGCGATACAGATCGGCGGCATCGGTCACGGGTTCCTCGACGGTCATCTGCCGGGTTAGCGTCGTGAAGTCGGAGTATCGGACCTTCACCTGCACGGTGTAGGCACCCAGCTGCTTGCCTTGAAGGCTGTTGCCGATGTCCGCCGCCAATTCGCGCAGAACGGGGCGGAGAATCGCCCGGTCGTCCGTGTCCCTCTCAAAGGTGTGCTCGCTGCCGATGCTCTTGCGTCCCTCGCGCTCCCCGACGATGCGATCGTCCTCGCCGCAGGCGTAGCGTTTGAGCACGGGACCGAAGGAGCCGAGCAGCGCTGACAGATCAGTTGGGTAATCCTGCAGATCGCCCACGGTCTTGAGCCCGTGTCGGAGCAGGTTTTTTTCGGTCACTTCGCCAACACCGTGAATCGCCCGAACGGGCAGCGGCCGCAGAAAGGCCGCCTTGTCGCGCTCGGGAATCAGCGTGAGGCCGTCCGGTTTGTTGAATTCGCTGCCGAGCTTGGCCAGCAGACGATTTCCCGCAACGCCGATGCTGGCGGCGAGTTGCCGCTCCTTCCGAATGCGCGCCTTCAACTCCTTCGCCAGGGGCACGGCCCGAAACAGCCGCTCGTCCGCTTCCGCAGGAGGCAGGGCGTTTGAGAGGTCGAGGTAGGCTTCGTCGATCGACACCTGCTCAATCACCGCGCCCGTGGTGGCGACGATCTTCATGATTTCGACCGATTCGGCCTGATACCGGCTGAATTCGGGCCTCACGAAGACGCCCTCCGGGCACAGGCGCCCCGCGGTCATGCTGGGCATCGCGGAGCGTATTCCGAATTTCCGCGCCTCGTAGCTTGCGGCGCAGACGACGCCGCGTCGGTCCGGCGGGGAACCGACGATCACCGGCCGGCCCCGCAGTTCCGGCCGGTCGCGCTGCTCCACGGACGCGTAGAAGGCATCCATATCCAGATGAAAGATCACGCGCGCGGCCGAGCTCATGCGGGGGCGCATCGTATTGGCAAGATCGGACCCGGGGAATCTCGAAGCCGGCTCGCTTTCATTTTTCCCGCAGAACCGGAGCTTGGGCGCTCGGGCTGAAAACCCGGATTTGGCAAAGGTTCTGAACAACTTTGCGCTTTTGGTTCTTGCCGAAGGCCGACGCGGCGGGTTGGTATTTGCCGCGCGGAACCCGGTCGGCTGATGGCAAACTATCCCAAACATTATTGCGGCGTTTTCGGAATCTACGGACACCCAAACGCGGCCGAGCTGACCTATTACGGTCTCTACGCCCTCCAACATCGGGGGCAGGAAAGCGCCGGCATCGTCACCTGCGACGGCAAGAAGTTTCGATCGCATCTGGGAATGGGTCTGGTGCCTCAGATTTTCAAGGGCGAAGTCCTTCACGAGCTCGTGGGCCACATGGCCATCGGGCACACGCGCTACTCCACCACCGGCAGCAGCGAGGTGAAGAACGCCCAGCCGATGACGGTGGACTGCTACCGCGGCCAGATCGGCATCGCCCACAACGGCAACCTCACCAACGCCTACGAGTTGCGCGACGAGCTGGAGGCCCAGGGCTCCATCTTCCAGACCACCGTCGACAGCGAGATCATCCTTCACCTGCTCGCCCAGCCCGATGCCGCCGGCGACACCAACAATCTCGCCAAGGCGATGAACCGCATCCAAGGCGCCTACTCGCTGGTCATCATGACCGAGAAGGAACTGATCGGCGCCCGCGATCCGCACGGTTTCCGTCCCCTTTGCATCGGCAAACTCGGAGACGGCTATGTGCTTTCCAGCGAAACCACCGCCCTCGATCTCATTCAGGCGAAGTTCGTCCGCGAGGTCGAGCCGGGCGAGATCGTCGTGATCAATGAGAAGGGCATCACCAGCATCCAGGCCTTTCCCGACCACACCAAGAGGGCCTTCTGCATCTTCGAATACGTCTACTTCGCCCGGCCGGACAGCATCATCATGGACCGCAGCGTCTACCGTGCGCGCGTCGAGATGGGACGCCAGCTGGCCCGCGAGAATCCGGTGGACGCCGACATCGTCGTGCCCGTGCCGGACAGCGGAAACTGCGCCGCGCTCGGCTTCTCCCTCGAATCCGGCATCCCTTACGAGATGGCCTACGTTCGCAACCACTACGTGGGTCGCAGCTTCCTCCAGCCGAGCCAACTCATCCGGGACTTCAGCGTTCGCGTGAAGCTGAACCTTGTGAAGGAACTCGTGGACGGCAAGCGCGTGCTCATCGTCGACGACTCCATCGTACGCGGCACCACCTGCAAGACCCGGGTCAACGCGCTCAAGGAAGCCGGGGCAAAAGAGGTTCACGTCCGCGTGAGCTGTCCGCCACACCGTTATTCCTGCGTCTACGGAATCGACTTCCCCGACCGCAACAAGCTGATGGCGGTCAACCATTCCCTGGAGGAGATCGCAAAGTATCTCGACGCCGACTCGCTCGCCTACCTGTCCACCAAGGGCATGATCGCCGCCACCGGCCAGCCCGCCGACGCCTTCTGCACCGCCTGTTACGACGGCAACTACCCCGTGCCCTACGATTCCAGCGTCAACAAGCACATCATGGAGCAGCGCCGTCAGCGCGAGGAAAGCCTCGGCGAAACCCTGCTGAAGGAAGCCCAAGAACCGAAACTTCTCTGACCCGCCCGATGAACAAAAAGTCCGCCTACGCCCGCGCCGGCGTCGACATCAACCTTGGCAACCAGGTCAAGGAAACCCTTCCCGCACTGCTCGCCTCCACCCGCCGCCCCGAAGTCATGGGCGCGGTCGGCGGCTTCGGCGGCCTCTTCGCCCTGAATCTCAGGAAGCACAAGGAACCCGTCCTCGTCTCCAGCGTCGACGGCGTCGGCACCAAGCTCAAGGTCGCCTTCGGCTGCGACAAGCACGACACCATCGGGCAGGATCTCGTCAACCACTGCGTCAACGACATCGCCGTGCTCGGCGCGGAACCCCTCTTCTTTCTCGATTATCTCGGCACGGGCACGCTCAAGCCGCACGTGTTTGAGGAGATCGTCCGGGGATTCGCCGTCGGCTGCGCGGAAAACGGCTGCGCGCTCATCGGCGGGGAAACCGCCCAGATGCCCGGCTTCTATCAAAAGGGCGAGTACGACGTCAGCGGCACCATCGTCGGGGTCGTGGATAAGAGCCGCATGCTCAACGGCCAACGCGACATCAAACCCGGCGACACCCTCATCGGGCTCGGAGCAAGCGGCCTGCACACAAACGGCTATTCGCTTGCCCGGAAGATTCTCTTCGATCAGATGAAGCTGACTCCGCGCCGCAGGGTGAAGGAGCTGGGCTGCACGGTGGGGGAGGAGCTGCTGAAAACCCACGTCAGCTACTGGCCGCTTCTCAAAACGCTGCTGAAGAAATTCAACCCGACCCCGGGCAAACGCGCCATCAGGGGACTCGCCCACATCACCGGCGGCGGCTTCATCGACAACATCCCCCGCATTCTGCCCCCGAAATGCGACGCCGTCATCCGACGCGGCACCTGGGACATGCTTCCGATCTACGAACTCCTCCAGCGCGAGGGCAAGGTGGACGAGGTGGAGATGTATCAGGTCTTCAACATGAGCATCGGCATGGTCGCGGTCGTCGCCTCCGACCAGGCCGCCACAATCCTCAAGTCCATCCGCGCCAAAAAACAGCCCGCCTGGATCATCGGCGAGATCGCCAAAGGCACCGGCGTCACCCGCCTGGCGTAGCGACACCCCGGGAAATCGCCCGGCGTTTTCCAATCCCATCCCACCGAGGGCGGAAGGAAGTGCTCGAACACTTTTCCATTCCCCGGCGAACCGCGCGCCCTAAGCTGGGCGCATGCGGTTTCATCTCCTGACACTCCTCATCCTGGCCGGCGTCGTGAACGCCGCGGAGGATCCCTTCAAGGCGAACGTGCGCCCCACGGAGCCGCTTTCCCCCGCCGGGCAGCAGACCCGTTTCCATCTGCCCGAAGGCTTCGAAATCCAGCTCGTCGCCGCCGAGCCTGATCTCCGCAAGCCGATGAACATGGCCTTCGACTCGGCCGGACGCCTCTGGGTCACCGAATCGCGCGAATACCCGAACGCGGCCCCCACGAACTCCCGCCCCCGCGACACCATTCGGATCTTTTCCGATTTCGACACCAACGGTCACGCGCGCTCCGTTTCAACATTCGCCACCAATCTCAACATCCCCATCGGCCTCCATCCCTTCCGATCCGCCAACACCAACACCGGCACCCTGACGTGGAAATGCGTCGCCTGGTCGATTCCGAACATCTGGCTTTTCGAGGACGCCGACGGCGACGGCGCGGCCGACACCTCCCGGATGCTTTACGGACCCTTCGACTTCACCCGAGACACCCACGGAAACCAGGCCAGCTTCCGGCGTGGCGACGACGGCTGGGTCTACGCGACCCACGGTTTCAACAACCACTCGCGTGTCGCCGGCGCCGACGGCCACGAGATCGAACTTGTCTCCGGCAACACCTACCGTTTCCGCCTCGACGGATCGCGCATCGAAAAATGGACCCACGGCCAGGTGAACCCCTTCGGCCTCGCCTTCGACCAGCTTGGCAATCTCTTCTCGGCGGACTGCCACAGCTCCCCGATCTACCAGCTGCTCCGGGGCGCGTGCTACCCGAGCTTCGGTCGGCCCGACGACGGCCTCGGATTCGCCCCGCTGACCATCCGGCACAGCCACGGCTCCACCGCGATCGCGGGGCTGGTGCTCGTGCAGGACCCGGATTGGCCGGCCGCGTTTCAGGACAACATCCTCGTCGGAAACGTCATGACCAGCCGCATCAATCGCGATCGCATCGAATGGCGCGGCGCCACCACGCTCGGCCACGAGGCCGAGGATTTCCTTCGCTGCGACGACCCATGGTTCCGCCCGGTCGATCTGCAATGGGGACCGGACGGCGCCCTGTACGTCGCCGATTTTTACAACCGCATCATCGGGCACTATGAGGTCCCGCGCGACCATCCGGGTCGGGACCGCGAACGCGGCCGGATCTGGCGGATCGTTCACCGGGGAAAGAACCCTGCGAAGGCGAAGGAAAACAACTCGCGACGCGAAAATCTGCTCACCGCCCTGACCTCTTCGAATCCGAAACTCCGCTCGCTCAGCCTCAATGAAATCTGCGACGTTCTCGGCCGCAATTCCGCGACCGACCTACGCGCCCTCCTCGGATCTCCCAACGAGTTTCATCACGCCTCCGCCCTTTGGGGACTGCACCGGATGCGCCTGCTCTCCGAGCGGGATCTTCTGCGGGCGCTGATCACCCCGTCCACCCTGCCCCGCCTTGCCGCGCTGCGTATCAGCGGTGAATTGACGGTCTGGACGGACAATGTCGCCTCGGTGGTTTCCAAAACCATCCACGCCGAAAACGCCCACCTCCGCCGAATCGCCGCCGAAACCCTCGGACTCCGCACCAACCGCAACGACGTCGCGGAACTGGTCTCCCGGCATCTCCTGACCGAGGCGGAAGACACGCACCTGCGACACTCGCTCCGCATCTCCCTGCGCAACCAGCTGGCAACGGGGGGCGAACCCGCCTTCGACGAAGCAGCCAAATGGTCCGACGATCGCCGCGCCGTGATTCGCGACATCGCGGTCGCCGTCAACACGCCCGCCGCCGCCGCGTTTCTCCTGAACGAAAATCCGGGGAATTTCACGGACATGAGCCTCCGGGCGCGCGCGTGGAAACACATCGCGAAACACGCGCCACAATCCCGGCTCACCGAGCTGGTCACCACCCTTCGCAAGGAGGAGCCCGATCAACCCGACACGCAGATCGATCTCATACAAACAATCCGGGCCGCCCGCCCGCAACCCGACAAGACGCTCGCCGCCGAACTCAAGGGCTGGGCCGATCAGATCGCCGCTCAACTGCTCTCCAAGGCCGCGCTGGAGAATACCGTCTGGGGCAACCTCCCCCCCGACACCCTCAAGAACAACGAAAACCCGTGGACCCTCCAGGAACGCAAATCACAGGACGGCGTCACAACCCACCTCCTCTCAAGCCACCCTCTCGGCGAACGCCTGCGCGGCCGACTCCGCTCCAAAACCTTTGATCTGCCGGCCAGGCTGAGCTTCTTCCTGTGCGGCCACGACGGCGTCCCGGGCAAGGAGGCCCGGAATCGGAATCTCGTCCGCCTGCGCCTCGCCGCTTCGGACCGCATCCTTCACGAAGCCCCCGCCCCGAGGCACGACACCGCCCGCCTGATCGAATGGGATCTCAAGGAGTTCGCCGGTCGAAAAGGCTACTTTGAAGCGGTGGACGCGCTCGCCGACTCCTCCTACGCGTGGCTGGCTTTCGGCCGATTTCAACCACCGCTCCCCGAACTCGCACTGTCCGACGTGTCCCGACAATCGGATCATCTGGCCGCCGGCGCGGACCTGGCCGGCGAGTTCAAACTCCAACGCCACGCGCCCGCCCTCCGCCGTCTCCTCACGTCCCCAAACGCGGGATTTGATCCGCTGCGATCGGCGGCGGAAAGCATCGCCAGGTTTCACCCCGACAAGCTCGCCGGAGCGGCGGCAAAAACGGTGGGTGATCTGAAAACCGCCGAACCGCTTCGGCAACGCTTCGCCCTCGCCCTCGCCCTCGCCTTTGCCTCGCCGACAAACAGTCTGGCGGATGCCTTTCGGGAATCGTTCCGCACGGCCGACACCCGCGGCCAAGCCCGGCTCGCCGCCTCTCTGGCCGGCTCCACCGCCGGCGCGGAATTGCTGCTCGATCTGATCGAGAAGGGAACGGCCGCACCCAGACTCCTCGGAGACGCAGACCTGCGCCAGCGCCTGGAAGCCTCTGATCAGACAAGCGCCAAGGCACGCATCGCCAAACTCAGATCCGCGATGCCGCCCGACGATACCGATCGCGAAAAAATCGTTCGCAATGGGGTCGACGCCTATCGCGCGTCCAAGGCGAACCCCGGGAAGGGTCGGGAAATTTTTGCGACCGCCTGCGCCGCCTGCCATCAGATCGCGGGGCAAGGCAGGCTCGTCGGTCCTCAGCTGGACGGCATTGGAGGCCGCGGTCTGGACCGCGTGATCGAGGACATTCTCGCTCCGAACCTGAATGTCGATGTCGCCTTTCGAATCGAAACCATCCGCCTGAAAAACGGCGACGTCATCACCGGCCTTCCCCGTCGCGAGCAGGAAGGCAGTCTGGTGCTCGCCAATTCCGCCGGGGCCGAACAGTCCGTTCCGCTTGCCGACATCGATCAACGCGCGGGCTCATCGCGCAGTCTCATGCCGGACAATTTCCACGAGGCCCTGACACCCGGGCAACTCCGCGACCTCGTCGGCTTCCTGCTGGCCAACTGATCACTCCACCCCCAGCTGCCTCCGGAGCCGCACCAGCTCCTTCTCCAAGCGGGTCTGCACCTTCACATAGTCGGTACGAGCGTAGACGCTGGTCATCTCGTTCGGATCGTCGCGACGATCATACATCTCCCACTCGTCGAGTTTGCCGTCGCGGAAATGGATGAGCTTGAAGCGCGCGTCGATCACGCCGTAGTGCTTCGCGACGCCGTGCCCGCCGGACTCAAAATATTCGTAGTAGAACGATTTCCGCCAGTCCTTCGGCGTGTTCCCATGAAAGAGCGGCAGAAGCGAAAAACCCTGCATGTCCGCCGGCACCGTCGCTCCGGCCAGATCCAGAAAGGTCTCCGCGAAGTCCATGTTCGAAACGATGTCCCGATTCACACTCCCGGGCTTCACCCGACCCGGCCAGCGGACGATCAGGGGCGTGCGGAGGCTTTCCTCGTAGATCCACCGCTTGTCGAACCAGCCGTGTTCCCCAAGATAAAAACCCTGATCAGAGCTGTAGATCACCACCGTGTTTTCCGCCAGCCCCGTTTGATCCAGATAGTCAAGCAAGCGGCCGACGTTCTCGTCCACCGCCTTCACACAACGCAGGTAGTTCTTGATATACCGCTGGTAATGCCAGCGCGTGCGCTCGTCCCCCGTCAGGTTGGCCGCGAGAAACGCCTCGTTTTTGGGTCTGAAAAAACCGTCGAACACCTCGAACTGTTCCGGCGTGAACTTGCTGGAATACTGCAACATGAGCCGATGGTCGCCGATGTGATCCGCAATCCCCATCGCGTGCCGCGCCGCCGCCACGCCCCTGCCCTGATAATCATCAAACAAGGAATCGGGCTCGGGAATCTTCTCGTTCTCGTACAAATCCAGATGCCGGAGCGCCGGTTCCCACCGCCCATGGGGAGCCTTGTGCTGTGACATCAGGAAAAAGGGCTTTGATCGATCCCGCTTCTCGAGCCAGTCAATCGTGCGATCAACGATGATGTCCGTCGTGTAACCCGTGTGGTTCACCTTCTTGCCGTTCGTGATCAGCATCGGGTTGTAATACTGGCCCTGCCCCGCGAGCACCTCGTAATGATCGAACCCGGTCGGCGTCGATTTCAGATGCCACTTGCCCACCAGTGCCGTCTGGTATCCGGCCGCCCTCATGAGTTTGGGCACCGTTTGCTGGGAACCGTCAAAGGTGTCGCCGTTGGTGCGTTGACCGTTGAGGTGCGAATACCTGCCCGTGAGGACCACCGCCCGCGACGGCGCGCAGATGGCGTTCGAAACCAGACAGCGCT
>JADHOF010000178.1 GCA_016779125.1 Verrucomicrobiia bacterium
TCTCATACTTTGGCGGCTGCACGTTCTGGGGCGGAGCGCCTTGGGCATTCAAGCGGATGGTGTTTCCATTGACGGCCGGTGCCGGAATGGTGCCGCGAAAAGCGGATGTCGTGCCGCCCAAGGGACTTGCCGAAGACCTCGGCGCAGTCCGCAGCGGACGTTTGAAGGTCGATCCTCCCGAGCTCGGCGAAGGTGTCCGGCCACTGATCGAGGGCCGAGGAATCGATCCGGGGCTGGGGCCGTTCGGAGTGGCGATCTGCGTCGCACTTCTCACCTGCCCGCTGGCGACGCGAACCGGGCCGGGCTTCCCACCACCGGCAAATCCGTCCGTTTCAAATGAAAGCGTCTTGGTGTAATTGTCGATCTTCACCCTCACCGTGCCGGCCTCGATATCGACGCCGCCCTGAATGACCTCGACACCACTTTTGCGTTCCCCCTCGTAGATCGAGAGCGACTCGGAAGGCTCGTTAGGCGGGGCGTTGACCATGAAGACTCGAACCCGCTTGAACAGCGTGCTGATGCCCGTCAGCTTGAGGTTGATCGGAATCTCCTCCTCGACCTTGACCTCCGGCTTCGGGGCGGGAGGCGGCGGGGGCGGGTCTTTCAACGCGAAGGGATTGCGCTCCACGAAGATCGCGTATCGGTCCTCCCCATCAGCCCTGCCAGCCGTCGGAACAAGGATTCCGGCCAGCAATATCGCCAACAAGCTGGATTTCGAAGCGCAGCGCATGTCCCGACAATATGATCGCACCGTCATTTCAACACCAAGGCAAAAACAGAGTCGCGCGAAACGAAAAAAGCCGGCGATTCCGAGGAATCACCGGCTTTTGACAATCTTTGGCTCGGCTCAATAAGAAGCCTGCGCGCCTGAGGAGGAGCGCTTCTTCATCCAGGGCATCATGCCGCGAAGCCGGGCGCCCACCTTTTCGATGGAGTGCTTCTCGCCGGCTTTCATGAGCTTGTTGTAGGTCTTGTAACCGGTCTCGGTTTCCGCCACCCATTCGCGGGCGAACTTGCCGGACTGAATTTCCTTCAGCGCCTTTTGCATCCGCTTCTTGACGCCGGCGTCGATGATCTTCGGACCGACCAACACGTCGCCCCATTTCGCGGTCTCGGAGATCGAGAAACGCATCCCGCTGATGCCGGACTCGTTCATGAGATCAACAATCAGCTTCAGCTCGTGGAGACATTCGAAGTAGGCCATTTCCGGGGCGTATCCGGCCTCAACGAGGGTTTCATAACCTGCGGTAACCAAGGCGGAAACACCGCCGCACAGCACCGTCTGCTCGCCGAACAGGTCGGTTTCAGTCTCTTCCTTGAAGGAGGTTTCAATCACGCCGGCACGCGCGCCGCCAATGCCCTTCGCCCAGGCAAGAGCGATCTTCTTGGCCTTGCGGTCGGCGTCCTGATGGACGGCGATCAGCGCCGGCACGCCTTTGCCTTCGGTGTATTGACGGCGAACGATATGTCCGGGGCCTTTCGGGGCGACGAGGATCACGTTCACGTCCGCAGGAGGGACGATCGTTTTGAAGTGGATTGCGAAGCCGTGTGAGAAGAGCAGGGTCTTTCCCTTGGCCAGATTCGGCTCAATGTCGCTCTTGTAGATCTTCGCCTGCTTGGTGTCCGGCAGCGCCACGAAGATGACATCCGCCTTCTTCACCGCCTCGGCCGTGGTCACAACCTCGAAGCCGGCCTTCTTGGCGACCGGAATCGATTTGCTCCCCTTGTAGAGGCCGATGATGACGTTCAGGCCGCTGTCCTTCAGGTTCATCGCGTGGGCGTGGCCCTGCGAACCGAAGCCGATCACGGCCAATGTCTTGTCTGCGAGCACGCCCAGGTCGGCGTCTTTTTCTTTGTAAACTTTTGCTGCCATAAGGATTTTTTGGGCGCCCGTTGTCCTCCACGTCCGCCCGGGGGTTGTCTGATCTGGGCGGCGAGGACGCCGCCATTGCCAAAAGCTACTTGCGGGGAAGCGCGACCTTGCCCGTGCGCGTCAGGTCCGAAATGCCGTAAGCCTGCATCAGGTCCAGGAACTTCTCGATCTTGCCCTCGCCACCGGTGATCTCGATCGTGAGACTCTTGGCCTGCACATCGACGATCTTGGCGCGAAAGATGTCGCTGACCTGCATCACCTCGGCCCGGGTCTTGGCGTCCACGGACACCTTCACCAGGATGACCTCTCGGTCGATATATTCGCCGTCGCGAAAATCAATGACCTTCAACACATCGACGAGCTTGTTGAGCTGCTTGACGATCTGCTCGAGCGTGGCGTCGTCACCGCGGGTGACGATCGACATCCGCGAGACGCTGGGATCCTGCGTCGGGGCGACATTCAACGAGTCAATGTTGAAGCCGCGACCGCTGAACAGGCCCGCCACTCGCGTGAGGACGCCGAACTTGTTTTCCACCAGAACGGAGATGGTGTGTCTCATAAAAAATCTGAATTCGTATACTTCGCCTCCCCGCCCGGCGGTTCAGCACTTGCCGTGGAAAAAACAAAAACCCGCTTCCTTGCGGATCAGCGGGAGGCCGATGGGTGAAGTCAAACAACCCGCATCAGCCTTCGCTGACTACGAGCACAACGACATTTGCTTCACTCATTTCCATCAACGGCGCGGGAACCTATCAACGGCGTTTTCGCGGGTCAACCGGCAATTTATCCACGCCTTTCACAACTGCGGGTGTTGAATATTCCCGGGCGGGACTGCCAGACTTGCCCCATGCAGCCAGCGCCCAGCGCCAATTTGGACGAGATCGAAAAACGTCCGCAATTTCGCCCGAGACCCGATATTTCGCACGTCGTTCTCGATTTCGACGGCACCCTTTCCCTTCTTCGGGGAAACTGGCAGACCACGATGCTGAATCTGTTCCTCGAATGGCTGCCAACGAACGGGGACGAGTCCCGTGAAGTTCTGCAAACGGATCTACGCGCTGAAATCCTAAGCTTCAACGGCCGCCAACCGATCCACCAGATGCGGGCCTTCGCCGCCCGCGTCGAGGCTCGCGGAGGCGCGTCGCAACCCGCCGAAACTTACCTGGAAGGCTACGCCCGCCGCCTTCGCCTCGACGTCAATGCCCGCATCGAGTCCGTCTGCACCGGGAAGGTCGATCGGGACGAATTCCTCGTTCACGGCGCGCGCACGCTGCTCGATCAGCTTCGGGCCAAAGGCTTTTGTCTCACCCTGCTGAGCGGCACCGACGAGGACTTCGTCCGGGAAGAAACCGAACTGCTCGGCCTGACCCACTACTTTGACGGCGGCATTTTTGGCGGCACGCCCGATCCGGCGCATTTCTCCAAGGAGCGTGTCTACGCGGACCTGATGAAACGCGATGGCATCCGCGGCGACAACCTCCTCTCCTTCGGGGACGGTCCCGTCGAAATCAAGTCCACGGCCCAACTCGGCGGACTGCCGGTCGCGGTCGCCAGCGACGAATGCGCCAACGGCTCCGGCAAGGTCCACGCCGAAAAGCGCGCCGTCCTTGTCGGGGCCGGCGCTGAAATCGTCATCGCCGACTACCGGGACGCCGCAAATTTATTGTCCGTTCTTCTCGGCTCCTGATTCGAACTTCAACCGTAAGCCTCCCAACTTCCTACATGGAACCCTACGCCCAATTCGACCTGAAACAGCTGAACGTCCGCCCGCTGCGCGAACGCCGTAGCATGGCGACGATCGAGGAGACCATCGTCGAAGCCGCCACACCCGCGCCGGACTGCAACGAACTGCTGAGCCTGCAGATCGACCGCTGCGTCGCGGACATTCAAGCCGCCCTCGAACGCAAGGCCTCCGTGATGCTCATCTACGGAGCCCACCTGATCAAAAACGGGGGGCAATCGATCCTCAACCAGATGCTGGATCGCGGATGGATCTCGCACCTGGCCACCAACGGGGCGGGCATCATTCACGATTGGGAGTTCGCCTTTCACGGCAAGTCCACCGAATGCGTCCGCAGCAACGTCGCGACCGGCAGTTTCGGCACATGGGATGAAACGGGCCGCCATATCCAGCAAGCCCTGCTGCTCGGCGGAATTCGAGGCTTCGGCTTCGGACAGGCCTTGGGGAAATTCACCTACGAGGATGGCGGGCAAATCCCCGATGCGGTCCAACTGGAAAAACAAATTCGCGACGAGCCGGGGCATCCATTCACCGCCGCCCGGGTGGACCTGTTGCAGACCATCCGCGAGAACGATTGGAAACCCGGACCGTTGATGGTCTTTCACAAGTTCCGAAACTGTTCCCCGCTCGCCCAGGCGATCCGCCACGAGGTTCCCTTCACCGTGCATCCGGGAATCGGCTACGACATCTTCACCAACCATCCCCTCTTCAACGGAGGCGTGGTCGGTCGCGCGGCCGGCACGGATTTCAAGGTCTTTTCCCAGTCCGTCTCAAACCTGGAAGGCGGCGTCGTGCTGAACGTCGGCACCGCGATCATGGGCCCGCAGGTGTTCGAAAAGTCACTGAGCTGCGTCAACAACGTCCGCCTGCAAGAGGGAAAGGGCGTGATCAAGGATCACTCCATCCACGTGGTTGATCTGCAGGACGGCGGCGGCTGGGACTGGACTCAAGGCGAGCCACCAAAGGAAAACCCCGCCTACTACCTCCGCTTCTGCAAGACCTACTCGCGCATGGGCGGCGCGATGCACTACGTCCAGAGCGACAACATCACTTTCCTGCACAACCTCTTCCACCGACTCGAAGCGAAGCAGGGGCGGGTTGCGGCGAAAAAAAACATCCCGGACATCGGTAACCCCGACCCGGCTCCCCGCTGGGCCTAAAGCCGTTCAGAGCCGGCCCGCCAACGCTTCCAACTCGCGCGCGAAGACGTCCGGCAAAAAGTCGGGCAGGCTCTGCGCCATCGCGAAAAGCCGTTTGATCGAAGCCTCCGCAGGCTTCGCTTCCTCGGATTGGGTCGCGGCTGCAAGCCGGTCGATCGCGAGAACCAAACGTTCCGCCCGGCGCGCCTGCTGCGCCTGCGGAACCGCGCGATCCAGAAATTCGCCGTGACGACGGGCGAGCCGACGAAAGCAGTCCGCCGTCAGGTCGTCATCCCAATCCAGAATCGACACAGCCCGGGCGAAGGCATCCAGGCCCCCGACAGTCGTGCTCCATTCCGGAAGGGAATCGTCAATTCCGGCAAGCGGCGACAAAAGCCATTCCAAGGCAAGTCGTCGCTGGCGGAACCGGGCCGTCACGGAGGGATCACCCTGTTCCTTCCAGACCATTTCGCGCAGCGCGACAATCTGCCCGACAAGCCATGCCTTCGGCCCGTCATAGATCCGCCGCTCAATCCAATGCCGGGGCTCCGCCAGGGTTTGCCCGTCGAGTTCGAAAATCAGTTCGGGATGGCCCACAGCCAGCAGCTTCTCAGACACGTTTTGATGACAGGCGACGCAGACGTTGGCCCGCTCGTAAATCAATCGCATCTCACGCATCCCGGCCCGCACCCGATCTCCGTGGCTGTAGTCGGTGCGCGTGTGGGCCAGCAGCCAGCTTTCGGCCGCGCCGTGGCAGTTCTGACAGCTCACCCCGGTTGGGGCATGCGGAGCCGAGACCAGGCGCTCAGCCGGCAACGATTGAAACGGGGAATGACAAGCGGTGCACCGGGCGTCCTTGGGAGCGTCTCCACCGCCGAGCGCCCGCATGATCTGCTCACTTCGGGCCGTCGTCAGCGTCGCGTGGGCGCGGGAGTGCATGTCCAAGCGCGACCAGGTGTGATGCTGATGCCGAAATTCGCCGGCTCCCCCATGGCAAAGCGAGGTGGCGCATCCCCCGGGCGGGACAAATCGCGCCGAAGGCCCTTCAGCCCCGACCGAAACGAGAGGCAACAGACAGGCGATTAGGAAGAAATGTCTTGGCATGCGTAGACCAGTCAGGACTATCGCCCAACATCAGTGGCGCCCGCGTCTTAGGCCGGGCAGCCGATGTTTGCAACGTTTTAGAACCGGATGAATCTTGAACTGGGAGTCAACGTTGGCACCGCATTGGGCTTCCTTCTGATGGGAATCGTGCTCTGTCAGTCCGTGCTGATGCTCGTCTCCTCGGCCGGACGATCCCGCCACGAAAGCGCCCAGCAGGAGCTTGAACGGCGCCGGCTGGAAACCTTGATTCGCCTGGCCAAGGCCCGGCTTGTGCAGGCCGAATCCGCGCGCAACCTCTGGAATGGTGTCCGCAAGTTCTCCGTCGCCAGGAAGACCGAGGTTTGTCGCGACGTTTTTGCCTTCGACCTGCGCCCCCACGACGGCCGCCCTCTTCCCGCCTTCAAGCCCGGACAGTATCTCACCTTTCAATTGAACATCCCGGGACAGGACCGGCCGGTGATCCGCTGCTATTCTCTGTCCAGCTCACCGGCTGAGCTCGAAACCTACCGTGTCACCATCAAACGCGAGCCCGCCCCGCGCGACCGCCCCGAGCTCCCTCCCGGCCTCGCGTCCGGCTTCTTCGCGGACGCGGTGAACGAGGGAGACATCCTCGACACGAAGGCCCCCACCGGGCACTTCTTCCTCGATCTCGAAAAAAACACCCCGATCGTCCTGCTCTCCGGTGGAGTCGGCATCACGCCCATGCTCAGCATGGCCAAGGCCGTGGCCGCGCGCGGCGTGAACCGGGAGGTGCATTTCTTCTTCGGCTGTCGTTCCGGGCAGGACCATATCCATCGCGACGAGGTGGCCGCGCTCGACGGCATCGGCGGCATCAAGGTGCATGTCTGCTACAGCCGGCCGGAGGAAAATGAACAGGAAGGACGCGACTACCATCACAAGGGCCGCATCACCCTCGACCTGCTCAAGGAGCAGCTGCCCTCCCGCAACTACGAGTTCTACATGTGCGGCAACGGCGCCTTCATGTCCGACCTCCACGAAGGCCTTGAGGCATGGGGCGTCCCCGACAAGAAGATTCATTTCGAAGCCTTCGGCCCGGCGACCGTGAAGAAGAAGGCCGAGACCGTTTTCCGGCAGAAGGAAACGATGCGGCTGACCCGGAAGGACTTCGAAAAGGGCGATCCGACCGTGACCTTCGCACGTTCCAGCGTGACCGTGAAGTGGTCCGACGCCGCACAGAACCTCTTGGAATTCGGTCGCGAAAAAGGTGCCCGCATCGACTCCGGCTGCTGCGCCGGCAGTTGCGGTTCCTGTCTCGTGGCGATCAAGTCCGGCGAGGTTGAATACCTCAACGCGCCCGACGATCCGCCCGAGGATGGCTCCTGCCTCACCTGTATCTGCATCCCCAAGACCGACCTCGTGCTCGACGCCTGAGCGCGGCCCGATCGAACCCGAATGGACGATACCGCGCATTTTGTCACCGACCGCGCCGGCCGTTGGGATTCCTCCTTCGATCCCGACATGTCCACGTCGGACATCGAGAGACTGCTCGCCACGGCACCGTTCAGCGCCATGGATCCGGCGAACTTCCCGAAACGGTCACCGCTCCACGGCATTCTCCGCCACGAGACCCGTATCCGCCGCTTCAACGTCGGAGACCTGGTCGTCCGCGCCGGCGACTACGGCAACTCGGCCTTCCTGATTCTCACCGGCGAACTGCGGGTTGTGATCAACCCACCCCTGCCGGACTCCGTGATCGGCCGCTACCAGCCGAAACGAAAAAGCTGGTTCGGCGCACTGGCCCAGCTCTGGCGAAACCACGACCAGCCGGAAGTCCGCACGCAAAGCGAACTCGACTCCGCGGAGGATCTGCTTGCAGGAATGAGTTCCGAAACAGGACAGGTCACGCTCCGCAACGTTCCGAAACTCCTGCAGAAGTACAAGACCCATCCCTGCAACCCCGGGCAATTCATCGGTGAGATCGCCGCGCTCAGCCGCGTGCCCCGCACGGCGACGATTTTCGCCAACGCCCCGGGCACCGAGGTCTTGGAGATTCGCTGGCAGGGACTTCGCGACCTGCTCAAATACGACGGACAACTTCGGGAATACATCGACGGCATCTACCGAGCAAACGCGCTATCCTCCCAGCTCCGCAACATCCCGATGTTCGCCCACCTGAGCGACGTCGAGCGACGACAGGTCGAGGACGCCACCGAGTTCTTCACCTACGGCGACTACGAGTGGTCCGGCGATTACCGCAAGATGGCGCGGGAAGGCAAGAAACGGGTCGAGAAGGAAACCGTCATCGCGCAGGAGGGGGACTACCCGAACGGCATCTTCCTGGTGCGATCGGGCTTCGCCCGGCTCAGCCACAAATACGGAAGCGGTCACCGAACCCTGAACTACCTCGGCGCGGGACGCGAATTCGGGCTCCCCGAAATCGTGCACAACTGGAAAAACCGAGAGGCGACGATTCCCTTCCAGAATTCGCTTCGCGTCGTCGGCTACACGCACCTGCTTTTCATTCCAACCGCGATCATCGAGTCCATTGTGCTGCCCGGACTTCCGAGGGCACTTCTGCCGGACCGGATCGACACCGATCTGGCGGAGGCGACGAGCGAACCCAAACTGGAAAACGCCGGCGAATGGATCGGTGCCGACATGCTGGAATTCCTCGCCGAGAACCGCTTCTTCAACGGCACCGCCGCGATGGCGATCGATCTCGACCGCTGCACCCGCTGCGACGACTGCGTGCGGGCCTGCGCCTCGACCCACGACAACAACCCGCGCTTCCTTCGACACGGCCCGAGCAGCGGCAACATCATGATCGCGAACGCGTGCATGCACTGCGCCGATCCCGTCTGCCTCATCGGCTGCCCGACCGGGGCCATTCATCGCGAACAAAGTGCCGGCAAGGTCGTCGTCAATCAGGCCACCTGCATCGGCTGCAACTTCTGCGCGAACAACTGTCCATACGACGCCATCCGCATGGTCGAAGCCAGGGAAAGCTCCGGCGCCTTTCGGGTGGACTCCGACATGAAACCCATCTCGAAGGCCACCAAATGCGACCTTTGCAACGAGCAAAACACCGGCCCCGCCTGCCAGGCCGCCTG
>JADHOF010000179.1 GCA_016779125.1 Verrucomicrobiia bacterium
TAGTGGACTGGGATCGAGACTAACACAACATCTTGTGCTCTCAAGAAGTATTTTGTGGGCAGGTTATTCCCCTACCATTAACGATACAACCCGCTGTTTTACAGGGATTTACGGATGGCTGTGAATAAGATTCCACCCCCCCTTGTGGACAATTTTTGAACAAATTTCCGCCCACCCAATCTCCTCCAGACGACGGCGAAACAGCTCTATCTTGGGGTCCTGGAAGTGCGTGACTGACGCTTTTTGACCGCTCTTTTTTTCCCGGGAACCGGCTTTACGCCGATTTTTCGACCTGATTTGGTCTTCGCCTTGCCCTGCGGTTTTGATCGGGAGTGCCGCGTACGGATGGGCTCGACGCGTCGGCGCGATTTGGGCACCAATACGATCGGACAACCCTCGTAGCCAAACGCCTTGCGCATCTCCTTTTGCAGATACTTCAGATACGCCTCGGTAAACGGCTCATCCTTGTTCATGAACAGGAGAAAAGTGGGCGGAGCCTGACGCACTTGGGTGGCGTAAAAAAACTTCAGAAAAGCGCCGCTGCTGCTCACCGGATGTTTGCGGTCCAAGGCGTCGCGAACGGTGCGATTCAAAATCGCGGTGGGAATCTGCTGCTTCAACTGCGCGGCCACATAACGAACAGCCTCAAGCAGCCGATCCAGATGGAAACCGGATTTGGCCGAAGTAAATATCACGGGCGCGTAGTCGAGAAAGAAAAGCTTCTCCTGCACCCAACCGGCGAACTCCTCCAGCGTGGTCATCTTCTGTCGGCGCGAAGGATCCTGCCGCTTCATCTCGCGACGTTTTCGGATTTCCTCCTTGTGCGCGACCTCGACGGCATCGGCCATCAGATCCCACTTGTTCACCACCAAAACGCACGCCTTGCGTGTCTCGATGATTCGGTCGGCGATCTTCTTGTCCTGCTCCAAAATCCCGGTTTCAGCGTCGATGACAAACACCGTGATGTCCGAGCGATCAATCGCGTCCTCCGTGCGTTTCGTGCTGAAAAACTCAACCGAATCATTCACCCGCCGGGCTTTTCGCAAACCGGCCGTGTCGATCAACAGGTACTTTTGCCGATGCCCCTCGGTATCGACCTCGAAGGGAACATCCACGGCGTCCCGCGTCGTGCCCGGCACATCGCTGACAATGACGCGTTCGGATTCGGTCAACGCGTTGATGATCGAGGATTTGCCCACGTTGGGACGCCCCACGATCGCGAGCTTCAGCACATCCAGGTCTTCGCCCTCGATCGCCCCGTCTTCCTTCGACCGGCTGTGATCTTCCTCGGGCAGGAACGAAACGGCCCGCTTCATCAGATCGTCGATGCCGCGCGACTGGATCGCGCTGACAGAAAAAAGTTCGTCGAATCCGAGCCCTGAAAAATCAACCGCGCCGTCGTCCATCGCCTCGTTGTCCGCCTTGTTGACGGCCACCAACACAGGACGTTTCGACTCCCTCAAACGGGCGGCCACCTCGATATCCAAGGGCACCGCGCCGTCGCGGATATCCACGACGAAAATGATCACGTCCGCCGCCTCGATGGCGATCGTCACCTGCTCCACGGCCGCGCGGGTGATCGCGTCGGAGGACTGCTCGCCACGCATCAAGCCGATACCGCCCGTATCGACGAGCGAGAAGGGCGCGCCTTTCCACTCCACCTCGGCGCTGATGCGGTCGCGCGTGACACCCGGCATGTCATGCACGATCGCGATCCGCCGACCGGCGATGCGATTGAAAAGGGCGGACTTGCCCACGTTTGGACGGCCCACAATGGCGACTAATCCTGCCATGCCACGCAGCATGACGAATCAATGGGGGCAAATGAAAGAGAATCCGCTGATCTGCCGACTTTCGGTCGCGAATGGATCAATCCAAACGCAGCCAAAAGGTCTTCAGATACGCCGGCTGTTCCGACGTCACCGGGAAATCCGGGGATTGCCCCGCGAAACACTCGTCCATCACACGCCGCCCGCCGGAACGAACGCCGGCTTCAATCGCCTCTCGAAAGGCAGCCGCGCTCCACCCGGCCGCGTTGGTGGAACAAAAGAGGATTCCGCCCGTCGCGACCAGCGCGACCGCCAGCTCAACCAATTCCGCATAATCCCGATCCGCCTTGAAGACGGCCTTCTTCCGTGCTTTCGAAAACGTGGGCGGGTCCAACATCACCAGATCAAAACGCCTCCCCTTGTTCCGCAGCCGCCGAAACCAATCGAACACGTCGCCGTAAATGAAGTCGTGCCCGCCCGCATCCAATCCGTTGACGGAAAAGTTCCGACGACCCCAATCCAGATACTTGCGGGAAAGATCCAAGGACGTCGTCACCGCCCCCGCCATGCCCGCGCACACCGAGAACGCGCAGGTGTATGAAAACGCGTTCAGCACCAATCGACCCGACAAGCCGCCTTCGAACCACGAAAAGCCGGGTGCGACGTGGCCGCGCATCAAGGCCCGGCGATTGTCGCGCTGATCCGGAAACAGGCCATAGGAGTAGCCTTCCACGAAACTCAGCTCAAAGCGCAGACCGTTCTCAAGAGCGTGAAACCGATCCGGCGCGGCCTCGCCCCGGACCAGTTTCGGCGCGGCGTCCTCGATGCCGGTCGCTCGCACATGACGCCGAAGCAGCTTCTTGTAGACACCCTTCGCCGCGCCGCGCACCGACGGCGGCTCGTCCGAATCCGGATCTTCCGTCTCCCATAGCAGCCATTCCCCCAGCCGCTCGACGTGTTGCCCCGGACATCCATCCGCCGCGCCATGCAACAGCCTGTAGACATTCGTTTCGTCCTCGTGAATGACCGCATCCCGCAGATCAACGCCCGATTGAGCCGCAAGGGAATGAAAACCCGGCCACTGCTCTGCGAGGCGGGAACCGATCGAATAGATCGTCAGGATATCGCCATTGAGGGAGATCTCCTTTTCGAAGCGCAAGTTCCGCCAACGCACTTCGCGCCGACGCAACCAATCGGTGAATCCCGCCGGCGAATATCCCCCCTTTGTTTCGCGCGACCAACCCGCCGGCCGACGGGCGACCAGCCCGTGGGCATCCTCGAAAACCACGCAAGGGGGAATCTGAAACGGGAATTCCACGACCCGCGAACTCAGCGCAGAAGGTAAAACTGTCTTACCTCGCCCGCCCGTTTGAATTTCACGTACTCGATCCCGATTTCGACGAGTTCGGCTCCTCCAACGTGCTCTCCCACCTTCATGGTTTTTCCGTTCACAAAGGCCGTGGCCTTGTCCTTCATGATGACGATGCCCTTGAGTGAGATTTCCGGAAACGGCTCAATCTTGTCCGGTTTGGGCTTCGGCTCAACAATCGCACCGGGCAGCATGTCCGGTGAGACATCAACCGTCTCACTCGGGGTGACATCGACATTGCCCATGGACGGAAGGCCCGTCGGTTTGAGTATGGTCGGCGCGTTGGTGGCCACCACGGCGTCCGGCTTCACGGGTTCCACATTCGCGAGCGGGGCACGTGTGTCCGGCACCGCGACGGGCGGCGCGTTGGAGACCAGCACCGGCGGTGCGATCGCGTTGGTTTCCGGCCCGAGAACAATCGAGTTGGTGGCGCTGACCGCGTTCGTATCGCCCTTGAGGTCTGGGATTCCGATCACCTTTCCGTCCTGCTTCACGACGATTGGTGCCGCCTCCCCCACCTTCGGCTTTGGTTTGGAAACAATCATCATTTCCAAGGGGTCTTTACCCTCCGGCACGTGCAGTTTGAATCGGGGGGTACGGGCCGTCCACCAGGTGTAGAAGAAGGCCCCCGACACCAGCACCAAGGTGATGGTGAACATGGCCATCCAGAAGGAAGGCTGACTCATCAGGTCCGGCCCGCGTTTTTTCACCGGCTCGATGGGCGGCCCCAGCGCCTCCGGTCCCTTGGGCCCTCGACGAGCACCCGGGCGAATTCCGGCGCGGCGTTTTTCCGCCTCGCTGGCTCGCTTCAGGGCGTCGTTGATCAGGCTCATACCGCGATCTGTCCCTCAAGTTCCTTGATCGCCCGCCCCACCATCCGGAAGTCGATGCGGTCCCGCCGCTTCACGAATCCCGCCAGCAGGCTCTTGTCACACACGGCGTTGATCAGGCGGGGAATGCCCCGACTGTAACGGTAGACCCGCCAGAGCGCGGCCGCGGTGAACCACGGCGATCCGTTGGCCCCGCAGGCCACGAGCCGATGGTTGATGTACTGCCCGACCTCGCCTTGGTTCAGCGGCGGCAGATGGTAGCGGACGGTGATGCGCTGCCGAAGCTGCCGCAGGCCGTGCTCGTTCAATCGATCGCGAAGCTCCGGTTGCCCCAGCAGAACGATCTGCAACAGTTTGCGGTCGTCGGTCTCAAGATTCGAAAGCAGCCGGATCTGCTCCAACAGCTCGGAGGTCAGATCCTGAGCCTCGTCGATGATCAGCACGCAGTCGTTGCCGATCATCACCTGTTCCAAAAGAAATTCGTTCAGCGCCGCCACCGTCTCCAGACGATCCAAGCCCTTCACCTCGACGCCAAACTCCATCGCGATCGCCTTCATGAGCTGATCCGGGCTCAGCACGGGATTGAGGATCAAGGCCGTGGCGAAATTTGAACCGAGCTGCTCCAGCATCGCCCGGCACAGCGTCGTCTTGCCCGCCCCGACTTCACCCGTGAGCTGCACGAACCCTTTTCGCTCGCGGATGCCGTACAGCATATGGTTGAGCGCCTCCCGATGCTTGGCCGTGTAATACAACAGCCGGGGGTTGGGGTTGATGTTGAACGGCGGTTCGTTCAGTCCGTAATATTCCAAGTACACGCGGTTTTGTTTCTAGCGAATCGGATTCGGCGAGGAAAGCACAGATGCAAGGCGGAACGGGTCTCGGCTCCCTTCGTCGGAGCCGTCAAAGCTCCATGGTTTCACCGGGTTCGGGCTGGAAGACCTTCACGCCGGGATGCCGCTTCCCAATCTCCCCGGCGAACCAGGATCGAGCCTCCGCGTCTCCATGCCCAAGCACCACGGCGCGCGGATCCACCTGCCCGACAAAATCCAGCAGCTCCTCCCGATTCGCGTGAGCGGTAAGGTCATACTCCTCGACGCGGCATCGATGCCGAAGCTCACCGAAAGTCTTGCTGAAGAAAAACCTGTCCCCCGGCGAGCTGGCCTTGAGTCTGCCTCCCGGCGTTTCCGGATCGGCATATCCGACAAAGAGAATGCCATGCTCCTCCTCTTCAAGCATCCGAGCCGCCAGCACGTGCGCGGCCGTGCCTTCACTCAACATCCCCGCCGTCATCACGAACAAGCGCCCTTTGCCCAGCTTCATCCGCTCCGCCTTTCGTGGATCCAGCACCTCCAGCGGCAGGGCGTCGTTCAGCACCAGATTCGTGTGATTGCGGTTCGCCCGGTGCGCCTCCAGATCGTAGATCTCCGTGAACACGCGACCCAATCCGCCAATAAAAACCGGTTGTCGCGGCAGTTCCCCCTTCTTCATCGCCAAGGCCAGAACCGCCAGAATTTCCTGCGTGCGTCCCAGTGCGAATGAGGGAATCAACACGCTGCCCCCGCCGTCCTGAATCTCGCGGATCGCCGTGACCAGTCGTTTGATCTCGTTCTCTCGACTCAGATCCGCCGGCGTCGCGCGATTTCCGCGGGTCGTTTCCATCACCAACACGTCCGCCTTCACATCGCCAAAGCGCGCGCCTCGCAGAATGGTTTGATCCTGAAAACAAACGTCGCCGGTATAAAACAGCGACTCGCTCGCCCCCCTCACCATGATGCCGGCCGAGCCCAACGCGTGCCCGGCATCCAGGAACTCCAAAGTCGGCGAATTGCCCTTGCCCCGGTCAAACGCCGCCCACTCAATCTCGCGATTGTAACGAAATCCCTGAAACACCGGCGCCAGCTCATCCACCTCGCGATGCGTGAACAGGGGATATTCGGCGATGCCCAGTTCCTCCTTCTGCCGTTTCATCACGTTGACCGAGTTGTGCAGGACACGTTCCACCAGGAAATAGCTCAACTCCGTCATCAACACATGCGCCTCCGGATGCTCCCGCATCGCCACGGGCAGCGAGCCGACGTGGTCATGGTGACAATGAGTCAAGGCGATCGCGTCAATCGTTTCTCCACGAATCTCACGAAGGAGCGGCATGCTTTCCTTCCCGTCCCGCTTCGGATGCGTCCCCGCGTCCATCAGCAGATTCCGACCATCGACCCCCACACACCAAGCACTCGCCCCGATATCCGAATCACAATTCAGGTTGATCAAACGCATTCGGACGCACAAATAGCCCATAGAAGGCGGGGAAGGAACGTATTTCGGCCGACGACGGCCATACCGAATACCCCGGCCAACCTAGTTGCTGTAAGCAGACTGCTGATAAAGTTCAGAAAATTACCGGATAGCGGGAAACCGGGATTGAACGACACTGACACCGCAGTTCACCAAGTGATCTGCAAGTTGGTTTGGTTGTTGGGGTAGAAGCGGGTGTTCGCGAAAGCGACGCCCGCTTCTCGTGTACAGGGCCGGGTTCCAAACTCAATCGCGCCGCAACCGTGTGTGCGCAGCGATCGCCTCCGACAACAGGGCCAAGGCTTCCGATCGCGACACCGATCCCACCAACTGCCGGTTCCGCAGGTCGTTAACCACCGGAATGTTCCGTTGATCCCCTTTCAGCAGCTTCGGCAAGGCGTCCAGCACCAGATCATTCGGCGTCAAAACCTGATCCACCGGAATCATGATGTCGCTGGCGATCACGCACCGAAGCTCCGCCGCCTGGTGGAGGTGCGGCTTCAAATCATGCAGCGCCACCAACCCGACCAGATGTTCCTTCGCGTTTACCACCGGCAGATAATTGTAGGCGTGTTTCAGAAACTGCGCCGCCACATCGGGCAACAACAGGTCGTCCCGCACCGGCGGCACGGGCGCGCGCATGATATCGCCAATGCGGTGCATCTGCGACACCCCCAAGGTCGTGTTGTCATCCAGCGAATCAATATCGTGATCGCGCAACGTCGAGGTGTAGACCGAATCCTCGTGCATTCGCCGGGCCACCAGGGTCGCCAACACGCAGCTCAACATCAGCGGCGGCATCATGCTGTAGTTCAGGGAAATCTCGAAAATCATGATCATTGCCAGCAGCGGCGAATGCACCGTCGCAGCCAACACGCTCCCCATCCCCACCAGCGCGAAAATATGCGTCGGCAGCTGCGTCGCGTAACCCGCCCCGTGCAGCGCCATCCCAAAGGCCGTCCCCACCGCAGCGCCGACAAACAACGTCGGCGTGAACACCCCGCCCACCGTGCCCGACCCCACCGCGCAGACGGTCGCGACCGCCTTCGCCAACAGCAGCCCCAAGACCGCGTGCAACAACATCGGGGTCGTCAACAAACGGTTCGTCGCCGAGTATCCGTTGCCCCACACCTCGGGCCACCCGATCGCGATCGCTCCAACCGCCAATCCACCGAACATCAACCTCAGATACACCGGCACCTTCAAGCGCCCGAAAAGCTCCTTTCCACCGTCCAACAGACGCAAAAACATCGCCCCGACAATCCCCGCGATCACGCCCAGAAAACAAAACCAGTAGAGCTCGGACAAATGGGTGAAGTCATACGGAGGCACCTGATACCACGGCCGCAAACCGAAGAAGGACCTCGTCATCAACGTCCCCACCACCGAGGCCGTCACCAAGGGCGCGAAGATCTGCATCGAGAAATTTCCGAGCACGATCTGCGCCGCGAAAATCGCCCCCGCGATCGGCGCGTTGTAAGCCGCCGCGATCCCCGCCGCCGCGCCGCAGCCCACCATCAAGCGCAACCGATAGGGCTGCCATCCCGCCGACTGGCCAAGCTTCGAAGCAATCGTCGAGGACAGCGCGGCGATCGCGCCCTCGCGCCCGACGGACGCGCCGGTCGCCACGCTCACCAGCGACGACACCGCCCGCACAAACCCGGCCCCGAAAGGCAGCTTGCCGTCCCCCACCACCACCGCTTCCATAAACCCCGAGCTTCCCGGCCGCACCAGTCGCCCGCCCCAATGCAGGATCAGGCCCGCCGCCAATCCGCCCAGCGCCGGAATGATCAGCCGCTGCCACCAATGAAAAAGCTCCGCGATCCCAACCAGATCGCCCGGATGCCGCAGCGCCAGGATCTTCACCCCCTCCACCCCGTAGAGGAAGCCGACATTGACCACACCGGCAATGATCCCGACCAACGCCGCCAACCCCAGATGAAACGCCTCCTCGTTGACCTTGAAATGCTCCCGCAACGAAAACGCCCGCCGCCAGCTCCGCCCCCAGACCCACTGATAGATCCGCAAACGACGTATGAAATTGAGCGGCGACCGCGACTTCATTTCCCAAAGCCTATCCCGACTTTGCCGCTTCGCCCACGCGGAAGATTTGGCCAGCCTGCGTCTTCACTTGTGTCAGCTCGATAGGACGGCACTCGACGTCGCAATTCCCCATCGACGCTAGTTGCGACTGTATCCACCTCAAAATACCTTGAATCTTGAAACCAACGATCGTATCGCGTGCGCATTGACTGCTCCAACCGGGGAAATATCGAAGCATCGCCAGGGTCAACGGACGCACTTGAGACTCCTCCGTCTTTCGTTGGGCTTTTCCGCAATAGCATGGGGAGCGTCGATTTTCGGTGTCGTGCTGCCGTGGGATGCGGCCGAGGAAGCGTTGCAAGGCTTGGGAGCAAAACCCATCGCATACGATCGAATGCTCGACTACTGGCTCCGAATGGCGGCATGCGCCTTCACCTTGGTTGGAGGGCTGTTCCTTTTGCTCATGGTGTCGCCCTCCAAATATCGAGCGATCATTCCCTGGTTCGGCGTTCTCATGCTCGTGGAAGGCTTCGTTCTTCTGTTCCACGGAGTCAGACTTCACCTACCGCCCCTCCCTTTCTACGCGGATACTGCAGCCTGTCTG
>JADHOF010000180.1 GCA_016779125.1 Verrucomicrobiia bacterium
AGCGATCGCCTGATCGCGACGAACGGCGTGCTGGTGACCTTGGTCACGGACAGCAGCAACGGATTGAGCGGACGCCTGGTGTCCACGAACGCGGCCTTGGTCAGCCTGGTGACCACATCAAGCAACGGATTGCAGGCGGGCATCGACGCCGAAGGTACGGCGCGGGCGGCATTGGTGACGAAGCTGGAGACGGGGAACAACAGCTTCGCGGGGAGCAATCACTTCAGCGGGATCGCAACCCTGACCAACATGAACAATGTCCTGGCGGGCAACGGCTCTGCGTTGACGGCCCTGAACGGCACGCAGGTGACGAGCGGGACGATTGACGATGCGCGTATCGACAATGCTTTGGCGCGGGATTCGGAACTGTTGAGCGTGAGCAATGCTTTGAGCGGGCAGATCGGCAGCCAGTCGAGCGCTTTGACGGGAACGATCACCACGACGAGCAACGGCTTGAGTGATCGCCTGATCGCGACGAATGGCACGTTGGTGACCTTGGTAACGGACAGCAGCAATGGGTTGAGCGGACGCCTGGTGTCCACGAACGCCGCCTTGGTGAGTCTGGTGACCACATCGAGCAACGGATTGCAGTCCGGTATCGACGCCGAAGGCACGGCGCGGGCGGCATTGGTGACGAAGCTGGAGACGGGGAACAACAGCTTCGCGGGGAGCAATCACTTCAGCGGGATCGTGACGCTGACCAACGCCACGAACACGCTGGCGGGAGACGGATCAGCTTTGACTGGGTTGAACGCGGATCAACTGACCAGTGGAACCATTTCGGCAGCCCGGCTACCAAGCGGTGTCGTGATCGATGATGGCGAGTCGGGGGTGAGTTTGCAGGGGGGGCTGAGCGCCGCCTCGATCTCTGGCAGCGGCTCGGGCTTGACCAGTCTGAATGCGAGTCAGTTGACGAGCGGGACGGTGCCGGATGCCCGTCTTGATTCGGTGATCACCCGGGACACCGAATTGTCCAGCGTGAGCAGCGGGTTGAGCGCGAATCTTGTGGCGACGAACGCGGCCTTGGTGAGTCTGGTGACCACATCGAGCAACGGGTTGCGCTCGTCGATCGAGGCCGAAAGCACGGCGCGGGCGGCGCTGGTGACGAAACTGGAGACGGGGAACAACACCTTTGCCGGCAGCAATCATTTCAGCGGAATTGTCACGCTCACAAACTCCGACAATGTGATCGCCGGCGTATGGAGGACTGGTGGTAACAGCGGTACCTCGCCTGGCTCAGACTTCATCGGAACCTCGGACAATCAGGCTCTTGAGTTTCAAGTAAACGGAGCACGCGCCTTGAAAATAGCGCCCGAATCCGATTCCGCGCCGAGCATCACGGGCGGATCGAGCGCCAACTCGATCGCGACGGGAGTGCGCGGCGCCGTGATCGCGGGCGGCGGTGAGGTTTTCGACGGGGATGGAACCTTCTTTCGCCCCAACACGATATTGGCCGGCAATTTTTCCGCGATTGGTGGCGGACAACAGAACACCAACTCGGGTGCCTATGCCGTTATCGGCGGAGGCGGGCAGAACTCGGTCGAGGCCAACTCCTTCGCGGCGACCATCGGCGGCGGTGGGGAAAATTTGGTGGCTGGTTCAGGAAACTACGCCGCCATCGGTGGTGGACGAGGCAACGCCGTGACGAACCGGTACGCCTCGGTGCCGGGCGGATTGGATAATCGGGCCGGCGGGCAATACAGTTTCGCAGCCGGTCGGCGGGCCAAGGCGGATGCTGACGGAGCTTTCGTTTGGGCCGATTCACAAAACGCGGACTTCATCTCGACCGTCGCCGACTCGTTTAATTTGCGGGCTCGAGGTGGTGTCAATGTGCAGGCCGGAACCGGGTCCATTGCCCTCACGGGTGGTCTCCTGACCTACAACGGGAACGAGGTATTGACCAACGGGGCTGCGGCAGCGTTGACGTCCAGCAACAACTTCAGCGCCAACAACACCTTTGCCGCCACCAACGTGTTTGGCGGATCGAATCATTTTGGCGGTGTGCTTGTGGCGACCAATGCCGCGAACGTTTTTGTCGGAAGCGGTGCGGCCTTGTCCGGACTTTGGAAAACCTCGGGCAACGGAGGCACGAGCCCGGGAACGGATTTTGTGGGCACCACGGACAATGAGGCCCTGGTCTTCAAGGCGAACAATCTGCAGGTCATGCGGCTGACGCCGGCGGTGGACGAGGGAGCCCCCAACATTCTCATGGGCGCCCAGATCAACTCGATTGGCTCCGGGGTATTCGGGGCAACGATCAGCGGCGGCGGTGCGGCCGATTTCATGAACGAAGGAAGTGCCTCCAATATCGTGAATGCAAATTATTCCACGATTGGTGGCGGCGTGGGGAATCTGATCGATGTGAACGGGTATGCCGGCACGATCGGCGGTGGCGTTGACAATACGGTCAACACCAACGCGGATCGCTCGGTGATCTCCGGTGGCACGGGCAATGAGATCGCGCGCGACACCTACGCCGGCAGCGTCGGTGGTGGTTCGGGCAACTCTCTGGGCACGGATACCGATTACTCGACGATTGCGGGCGGCAGCGGGAACAACGCGTCCAGCCAATACGTTGCGATTGGCGGCGGGCAAAACAACACGGTTTCGGGTCTGAACGGTTTTGTCGGTGGTGGTGTGGGAAACAACCTCACCGGTTCGGCTGACTATTCGGGGGTCGCTTCCGGGAACAACAACGATATCACCGGCGGGAAGTACTCCTTCGTGGGCGGCGGGCAGAACAACACGATCATTTCCGGTGCCGACAAGTCCGCCATCGGCAGTGGTATCGGAAACACGGTCAAGGCCTCGGGATCCTTCTTGGGTTCCGGATTCAACAACCTGATCGGCAACGGAGGCGTTAGCTGGGCGTTTATCGGTGCGGGGGCGCACAACGCGATTCCCAACGGCAACGCGGATTCGGGTGTGATCGGTGGTGGCCAATACAACACCAACAGCGGCTCGTTTACCGTCATTGGCGGCGGCTATTCCAATTATGTCAGCGACTTTTACGGGACGGTTCCGGGTGGCTTGAGCAATTCGGTTTCCGGGTATTGCGGCTTTGCGGCGGGTCGCCACGCCGCCTCGGTACATTCGGGTTCGTTCGTATGGGCCGACGCGACGACAACCTCCAATTATTCATCCACGATCGCCAACGAGTTTCGCGTAAAGGCAACGGGCGGTATCAACTTTGAGACGACGGACCGGGCCAAGATTACGATCAACGGAGTAAGATTGATGAACGTGAACGACGACGGATTTGCCCAGTCGGATTATCGGGTGAAAAAGAACTTTCAACCGATCGACACGCTGGAGGTGGTCGACAAACTGGCGGCCATGCCGGTGGAACGATGGAACTACAAGAAGGAGGGCGACCACGAGGTGCCCCACATCGGGCCCTACGCGCAGGACTTCAAACAGGCCTTCTATCCGGGACGGGACGACACCAAGATCTCCTGGCTGGAGTTCCACGGCGTGGAATTGGCGGCGATCCAAGGATTGAACAAGAAGCTGGAATCCAAAGAGCAGGAAATCAACTTGCTGCGTGATGAGTTGGCCCAGCTTCGGGCGATGGTGATGGAAATGCGTAAAAACGAAGGCCAATGATGAAACAACTGTACACTCTAATCGGTTTGCTGACGGGATTCGCGGGGACGGCGAGCGCTCAGCAGTTCACGCTGCAAAACACGGTGATCAATGGTGGTTCCCAGATCGCCCATGGCGGTCCGTTTTCGGTCGCCGCGACGAGTGGTACACCGACGACGGGACAGCCCTCTGGAGGGCAGTTCGGGGTGCAGGGAGGGGAATCTTCGGGAGCGGTGCCGTTCACGATTCCGATCGTGCCGACCATGATCAGCACGAACCGCTCCCTGTCGCAGGTGACGGTGGGGTGGCAGCCGATGGTGCCGGGTTATGTGCTGGAGTTCACGGACACCTTGAGCGCTCCACGCTGGTTCCCGTATCCCGGCGTGACGACCAATCAGATCAGTGTCGCGAATTCCACTCGCCGCCTGTACTTCCGGCTGCGAAAGGCAGACAGTTCAGTGGCGCGTTGACGGACGGTTGGATTCCTTCGTGGACACTTGTCTCGATACGGCGATGAAGCGGTTGAAGCCGGCTGACTTGAACGTCTTGATCTCGGTTCCGGGCCGTCGTTGGACCATCAACTCGCCGCCTTCGCCGCCTGCGAGTTTGAGCGCGGCTTCCGTTTTTAACACACTGCACGCCGTCGCCAGCCCGTCAGCGGTGATCCCATCTTTCGCGACGACATAGACCAGACTGTGATCCGTCAATCCCACGCCCGTGCGGGGATCGACGATATGGGAGTATCGAGTGCCGTTGATCGTGACGAATTGGTAGCGGTCGCCCGAGGTGGCGAAGGCGGCGTTCCGGAGTTCGATGAAAGCGGATTCGGTCCGGTTGGTGGAGTCGAGACGGGGGAGTTCAATGCTCCAACCGCGTTCACCAGGTGGCGGGGCGCTCATCACCATGTCGCCTCCGGCGTTGATCAGGGCGGAGCGGATGCGGTGTTGTTTCAAAACGTGCATGGCTTCGTCCATGACGAAGCCTTTCGCGATGCCGCCGAGGTCGGGTCGCATGCCTTTGCGCCAGAGCACCACCGCCCGATCACTGCTGCGATAATCGATGTAGAAATGACCAACCCGGGATTGGGCCTCGGCAAGTCTGTCCGGTGCGGGCAGGGCGCGTTGGCGACGGGCGCGTTTCCACAATTGGATCACGGGACCAGCGGTGATGTCGAAGGCTCCGTCCGTCGCTTTGGAAAGCCGGTCGGCGTGGCGTAGCACGGTCCACAGCTCCTTGCTGACCGGCCTCCAATGGCCACTGCCGGAGGATCGACGTAGCTCGTTGATCTCACTTTCGTCCTCGTAGTCGCTCAGTATCAGATTGAGCGCGCGCATGCGATCGAAGGCGGTTTTGGCGGCGAGGCGGGCGTGGGCGGGATCGGCGGCGTAGAGAACGATGCGAACCGGCATGCCCATCTCCGGGTGTACGAATTCATGACGCGTGAGGTTGTCGGGTGACGGCGTGCGGCAGGCGATCAATCCAAACGAGAGCAGGATTGGGAGCGCCAACAGGAATATTCTTCGTGCCGTTGTGGTCATGAGGCAAGCAGTCGGGTGATGGCCGGAATATCGGCGGTGCCCGTGGTGCCGAGTTGATGGATCACGCAGGACGCCGCGAGGTTGGCGATCGTGGCTGCCTCAACGGCGGTGGCTCCAGCGGCCAGGGCGGCGGTGAGATTGGCGGTCACGCAATCGCCGGCGCCCACGATGTCGATGTCGCCACGAACGGGCAATGCCGGGCAATGCGTGGTGGCTCCTTCCGGTGTCGCGGCCAGAATTCCGTTTTCGGCGAGCGTGGTGAAGAGAGGCCGGCCGGTGCGCTTTGACAGGCTGCTCAAACAGGAGGGGAGTTCGTCAGGGCTTGGAGCGAAGTGCCTGGCTTCGGTCTCGTTCATCTTGAAACTGATAGCCGGCCAGTTGGTGAATCCTGTCCGACTGTCGCCGAGTATCGGCAGGGCGGGGCGATGACCGACAAGTTCGCGCAATCGGCCGAGCATGGCTTGGGTGATGACTCCGGTTTCGGGCAGATCCACCTGGTTGAGTACGATCAACGCATCGATCGAATCGAAGACCTTGGCGAGTGAGTTGGACAGCCGTTCGCAGACGTCCGCCGGAGTGGGGGTCCAGTTTTTGAAATCGAGGCGGTTCAGTTCCTCGGGTGCCTTGTCGGGATGAAGGAGCAGGGGTTTGCAGTAGGTGAAGGTGCGGCGTTCGGCGGTGACCAGAAAGTGATCGGGGCATACCTGCCGGGACCTGCCGAGAGCCGTCTGTAGTTCATGTCCCTCCGCATCATCGCCGCAGAATCCCAGTGGGAGGATCTCGCCGATGCCAAGCGCCACCAGATTGTTGAGCACCGTGCCGGCGCCGCCGGGCTGGAAGCGGACGTGGGTGACGTTGTGGACCTGCCGGCCGGTTTCGATCGAGATCTCCGAGCGGGCGGGGTCGATCTCGAGATACCGGTCCAGGCAATAGTCGCCCAGCACTGCGACGCGCAGGCGGCGATACCGGCTGGCGATTTCTTGGAATCGCGCCGGGTTCATTCCAGGGTGATGCCGACGGGGCAGTGATCGGAGCCGGTCACCTGAGGTTCGATGAAGGCGTGCTTCAAGGACGGGCGCAGGGCCGCCGAGATGAGAAAGTAGTCGATGCGCCAACCGACGTTCCGGGCTCGGGCACCGCCCCGAAAACTCCACCAGCTATAATGGTCGGGACCCGTTTCGAATTCGCGGAAGGTGTCGATGAGACCGGCCTCGACGAAGCCGTCAAAGCCCCGGCGTTCTTCCGGGGTGAAACCGGCGCTGGTGACGTTGGCCTTTGGTCGGGCGAGGTCGATCTCCTTGTGCGCCACGTTGAAGTCACCGCACACGACGACGGGCTTGCTCTGCTCCAGTCCCTTCAGGTAGGCGAGGAAATCGCGGTCCCATTCCTGGCGATAGTCCAGCCGACGGAGTCCGTCCTGCGAGTTCGGCACGTAGACGTTCACCAGATGATAGGCGGGGAACTCCGTCGTGACGATCCGACCTTCCTTGTCGTGTTCGGATCTGCCCATGCCGGTGGAGACTTTCAACGGCTTCTGTTTGGAGAGGATCAGGGTGCCGGAATAGCCCTTCTTTTCCGCCCAGTTCCAATGGGCCGAGTAGCCGCTGTGCCAGAGTTGATCCACGTCGTCCGGCCAGCATTTCGTTTCCTGCAGGCAGAGGATGTCCGGATTGCGCGTTTCCAGATAGGCGGGGAAATCCTTTTTCAAAACGGCGCGTAGTCCGTTCACATTCCATGAGATCAATTCCACGGGCGGAGCTTAGCCCCAAGAAAATCGGGCTGTCAGCCTTTTCGCGGCAAGGCCCCGGCTTGATCTGTCCCGGGCTCAGCGCGCATGCTCCGGGATGCTTTCCACCGGGATACAATCGGTTCATTTCGTGGGCATCTGCGGCACCGCCATGGCATCGGCCGCCGTGGCGATGAAGGAGCGGGGTTTCGATGTCACCGGCTCCGATGAGAATGTGTATCCGCCGATGTCGACCTTTCTGGAGGAGCGGGGCATCGCGATTGCGACCGGCTATCGGGCGGGCAATCTGGCGCATCAACCGGATCTGGTGGTGATCGGCAACGCGATCTCGCGGGGCAATGAGGAGGCGGAGGCAGTGTTGGAGCGTCGGCTTCGTTACTGTGCGTTGTCTGAATTGTTGAAGGAGTTCTTCATCCGCGGCAAACGCTCCCTGGTCGTGGCCGGAACCCACGGCAAGACCACCACGACGTCGCTGCTGGCATGGGTGTTTGAGCACAACGGACTGAACCCGAGTTTCCTGATCGGCGGGATTCCGACCAATCTGTGTCAGGGGGCGCGCTTCACGGACAGCGAATGGTTCATCGTCGAGGGGGACGAATACGACACCGCCTTTTTCGACAAGCGCAGCAAGTTCGTACATTACCTGCCGGAGGTGGTGATTCTGAACAACCTAGAGTTTGATCATGCCGACATTTTCGACGACCTCGCGGCGATTCAAAAATCGTTTAGCCACCTGATCCGCATCGTGCCGCGCAACGGCCTCCTGTTGGTGAATGGGGACGAGGCGAACATTGCGCCGCTCCTGTCGGGCGCGCCCTGCCCGGTGCAACGCTTCGGTTTGGGCGAGGGGAATGAAGCCCGCGCGACCGGACTGCGTCTGGCGGGCGACGAAAGCGGGTTTGAACTGGCGGGCGAACGTTACACGGTGCCGCTGTGCGGGGAACTGAATGTCCGCAACGCCTTGGCGGTGGCCGCGTGCGCCCGACATTGCGGGATCTCACCGGCGGCGATCCAGTCCGCCTTTTCAACTTTCAAGGGGATTCGTCGGCGCATGGATGTACGAGGTGAGGCGGGGGGCGTGACGGTGATTGACGATTTTGGACATCATCCGACGGCGATCAGTGAGACCCTCCGGGCGTTGCGCGTGAAGTATGGGGACCGGCGGCTGTGGGCCGTGTTTGAGCCCCGATCCAACACGACCCGAAGGAATGTGTTTCAGGGGCGCCTGGCCGAGTCCTTCGTGGAGGCGGATTGCGTGGTGGTGGCGGAGGTGGCCCGGCTGGAGCAGCTGCCGGCGGAGGAGCGTCTGGATCCCGCCCGGTTGATGAGCGATCTGCGATCGGCTGGCAAGGTGGCCCATTACCTCGCGGATGCCGACGTGATCGTGGGGCAGATCATGGCCGAGCGGCGGGCGGGGGACGTGGTCTGCGTGTTCAGCAACGGCGGCTTCGGCGGCATCCACGACAAACTGCTCAACGCGTTGGCGGCGGAGCCGTCGAGAAGTTGAAGAGCAGCCGCGCAGGCTTCGCGGGTTCGGCGCTTTCGACCGGCCGCATTGCCCGGGGCATTTCCGCAATCAATTGGAGTTTGGTATCCTTCAATTCCGCACTCTGCACGGCATTCAACTCCTCGCGGGCAGGCTCGAAACGGCCCGCCCGGATGTGGACGCGGGCGAGGTGGATGCGGACGCCTTCCTGCTCAGTGACCGTTCCGGCGAGCTTCAGCGCACTGGCCCAGGTCGCTTGCGCCTCTTCATAGGGAAACGGGTCCAGCCGGTAAAGCGACTGTGCGAAGGTGCTGAGCAGCAGGAAATCATCCGGCTGAGCGGCCACCGCGCGCCGATAAAGTCCGGCCGTGTGGACGAAGAGCTGACGCTCATTGGCGAGCCCGAAATGAAGGAGCGCTTCCTTTCTGTGCACGAGCATGATGCCGGCAAGGTTGCGCAGATAGGTGGGTTCATCGGGCTCTAGCGACAAAGCCTGCTCCATGTATCG
>JADHOF010000181.1 GCA_016779125.1 Verrucomicrobiia bacterium
CCGGCGCGGTGGGGCTACTGCTCCAGCATCCAGCGCCAGGCGGGCGTGATTTCCACGGATGAGGGCACGTCGGGAAAGGGTGTCCGGGACTCCGCCGTCAGCAGGAGTTGCCGGTCTGCCGGGTGCTCCGCCGCCGCTTCGCGCAAGCCTCGCAGCTCCCGCTCCAAGGTTTCGGGGGTGTCGACGTCCGCGCATACCTGGATCAGCCATTGACTGCCGTCCCGGTTGCGACTCAGGAAATCGACCTCGTGGCCATCCTTTGTTTTGACGTAGGCCGTCTCCGCGCCGCGCCGCAGGAGTTCGTTATGGACCGCGACCTCCAAGGCGTGCCCGGTGTTCGTTTTGCGACTGCGATCAAACACGGGACCCATGGCGGGGTCGATCGGGTAGATTTTTCGCGGGTTGACCTGGCGCCGCTTTTCCGAATCCGTGGCCACTTGGATGGAGCGCAACAGGAACGCGTCCTCCATATGCGCCAACATCGCGTGCAGCGTGTCCCTGCCCGCGGCGATGCCCTGTGATTTCAGGTCCGCCTCGAATTTCGTGATGCTGAAGAGCCCGCCCGGATTGCCAAGCAGGCGTCGCGTCATCCAACGCAGTGCCGTGACGTTGGTTATTTCGTGGCGTTCAATCACATCCCTCAGCAGCAACACGTCCACGTAGCCCTGAAGCAATTGCCGACGGTCCTGCGGTTCCAACGACTGCGCCTCGGGAAATCCGCCGACGTCGAGAAAGGCCTTGAACTGCCTGTCCAGCAAAACGGCTCGTTTCGATGTCAGGCGATGCGGAGTTTCGGGAATGTCGTGCCCGTGATGACGGAGATATTCGCGGAAGCCGAAGGGATGAATCTCGATCTCCCATCCGCGCCCCCGCATCGAGGTGGCGATCTCACGGCTGAGCAGTTTTGCCGAGGAGCCTGAGATGAACAGCTCGGTCCCGCTTTCATCCAGCAACCGACGGGCGAATTTTTCCCATCCGGGAACCAATTGAATCTCGTCCAGCAAGAGGGTGATGGGTTCGCGCGACTCCTCCGGAAACAGTCGCACGACCGCGTCTGGAATCAGCCCGAGTTGTTCCGCCTCGAAGTCTGCCAGACGCTCATCCTCGAAATTGAAATACACCAGACGATTGGGCTCCTTCCCGGAGGCGATCCGGTCTGCCCGAACCTGATGGAGGAAGCTTGTTTTTCCCGATCGACGCATGCCGATGACCGTCATTGCCTTGCCGGTGACATTCGGAACCCGAGCATCTCGCCGCGTCAGCTTTGGCAACGGCGTTTCGATCGAGGTAAGGATCTTATCTTGGATGATCTTCTGTAATTGGCCTTCCACGAAGGTTAAATCTAATTAGATATAGCCTGATGAGAAGTCTAAAGTAGCTATTCAGAGTAGAGGGCGAACGAACACGGGGCCACGGATCATTGGGCGGAACGCCTCTTCCACGCCATGAAGTAGAGGACAGGGACGGCCATGCGGCTGATGAAGAGCGAGGCGACCTCGCCGGCCATGAGCGATATCGCGAGGCCTTGGAAGATGGGGTCGGCAAGGATGACACCGGCGCCCACCACGACCGCGAGGGCGGTCAACAGCATGGGACGGAAGCGGACCGCGCCCGCATCGACCACGGCCTCGTGCAGCGGCATGCCTTCGCGGAGGCGGAGCTCAATGAAATCCACCAGGATGATCGAGTTGCGGACGACGATGCCGGCGCCCGCCATGAAGCCGATCATGGAGGTGGCGGTGAAGAAGGCTCCCATCGCGCCGTGGGCGGGCAGGATGCCGATGAGTGAGAAGGGGATGGCGACCATCACCACGACCGGGGTCAGGAAGGAGCGGAACCAGCCGACCATCAGGACGTAGATGAGCACGCAGACGACGGCGAAGGCCATGCCGAGATCGCGAAAGACCTCGATGGTGATGTGCCATTCGCCGTCCCATTTGAGCACAGGTTTCTGGTCGGTGAAGGGCATGGAGGCGTTGAGGATCTGGATGCTGGATTCGCTGCCGCCGAAGTCGCGGCCATCGAGTTTTGCCAGAGCCTGGTTCATCTTTGCGATCGCGTAGACGGGGCTTTCGATGGAGCCGGCGACGTCGCCGATGACATAGGTGACGGGCATGAGGTTTTTGTGATGGATCGTTTTGTCGACGAGGGTGTGTTCGACCCGGACGATTTCACGCAAGGGGATGAGAGGCCGGGGTTCCCCATCCGCGCCCGGCTCGGGCAGGGCGTTCGCGTCGCCGGAACGGACCCGCAGGCCGAGGAGTTCCTCGGGCACGGAGCGCATGGAGCGGGGTAGTTCAACCATGAGGACCACGTCCTCCTTCTCCTCCGGCAGGTGTATGAGGTCCACGGACGCGCCGTGCACGGCGACACGCAGGGTGCGGGCGACGGTTTCCGCGCTGATGCCGTGGAGCGCCGCCTTTTCCGTGTCGACGACAAAGCGGGTCTTGGGCTGATCGGCCTCGATGTACCAATCGATGTCCACGACGCCGTCGGTGTCGCGGTAGACCTGGATGACGGCGTCGGAAAGGTCGCGGCGGGCCTGTTCGGTGGGGCCGTAGATCTCGGTGACGAGGGTTTGCAGCACCGGCGGGCCGGGCGGGACCTCCGCGATCGCGACGCGGGCGTTGAATCTGGCCGCGATGGCGGCGACGCGTGGGCGGACGCGCTTGGCGATGTCGTGGCTTTGGGCGTCCCGTTCATGTTTCGGCACCAGATTGATCTGAAGATCCGCGACGTTGGCTCCCGAGCGGAGGAAGTAGTGGCGCACAAGGCCGTTGAAATTAAAGGGCGCCGAGGTGCCGGCGTAGATTTGATAATCGGTTACTTCGGGCTCGTCCCGCACGGCTTTGGCGATTTCACGGGCGACGCGCGCCGTGTGTTCCAGCGCGGATCCTTCGGGCATGTTCAGGATGATCTGAAATTCGCTCTTGTTGTCGAAGGGCAGCATCTTCGCCTTCACCCATCCTGTCGCCATCGTGCCCATGGCGGCCAACAGCAGCAGTGTGATGGAAATCAGAAAAGTCCAGCGCCAGCCGGCGGATCGGATCAACGGCCCCATCATGCTTCGATAGAGTCGTGTGAACGCGTCCTCCTCATGCGCGGAATGTGCCTCGTTGACGGGGTGGTCGGTTGTTCGTGAATCGGGCTCCGCGTGCAACTCGCGGTAGCGGCCGCCCCAGCGGAGCACGCGCACGGAGGCCCAGGGGGTGACGATGAAGGCGATGGCGAGGGAAAAGGCCATCGCGGCTCCCGCCCCGATCGGAATGGGACGCATGTAGGGGCCCATCAATCCGCCGACGAAGGCCATCGGAAGCACCGCAAAGATGACCGCGAAGGTGGCGAGGATGGTCGGATTGCCGACTTCGCCCACCGCTTCGACCGCGATCTCGCTCCAGGACCGGCCTCGGTTGCGTGGCAGGTGAAAATGGCGGACGACGTTTTCCACCACGACGATGGCGTCGTCCACCAGGATGCCGATGCTGAAGATCAGCGCGAACAGGGTGATGCGGTTCAGCGTGAAGCCGTGCAGATAAAAGACGAGCAACGTGAGCGCCAGCGTGGCGGGGATGGCGATGGCGACGATGATTGACTCCCGCCAGCCGAGGACGAAGAGGATCAGCAGCGAGACGCTCACGACCGCGATCGCCATGTGAAAAAGCAGTTCGTTCGATTTCTCCGCCGCCGTTTCTCCGTAGTGCCGGGTTATGGAAACGCGGACGTCCTCCGGAATGGAGAAACCTTTCTCAAGCTCCACCTTGCGCAGCACCTCCTCGGCCACGGAGATGGCGTTGGCGCCGGGTCGCTTCGCGATGCTGAGGGTGACGGCGGGTTGTTCACTCGTCGCGTTGCCAAAGAAGACATAGTTGTCGGGTTCGCGCGCACCGTCGATGACCTCCGCCACATCTTTCACGTAAACGGGCCGCCCGCCAAACACGCCGACCACCACCTTGGCGACTTCCTCCGCGCCTTGCAGAAAGGAACCGGTCTCGACGAGGATTTCGCGGTTTTCGGAGGTCAGTCCGCCGGAGGCATATTGGCGGTTGGCCTGTTGCAGCATGGGAATGATGCCGGCTGGTGTGAGATTACGTGCGGCGAGTTTCACGGGGTCCAGCAACACCCGCACCTCGCGGCGCGCGCCCCCGATCAGGGTGGTTTCTGCGACCTGGGGCACCTGCTTCACCTTTTCGTTCAGCTGGGCGGCCAGCCGTCGCAGGGTGAGGTGATCGTAGCGATCGCTGTGCAGCGTGAGCGCGAGGATCGGGACGTCGTCGATCGATCTGGGCTTGATGATGGGGAAGGAGACGCCGTGCGGGATGCGGTCAAAGTTGGAACGCAGCTTCTGGTTGAGCTTCACGAGACTTCGTTCAACGTCTTCGCCGACTTTGAAGCGGACGATGACCAGGCTCTCTCCGGGCCGGGACATCGAGTAGATGTATTCCACGCCGGGGACTTCCCAGAGCAGCTTCTCCATCGGCCCGGTGGCCCGTTCCGCCACCTCCTTCGCGCTGAATCCCGGCATGCCGACCATGACGTCGATCATCGGCACCTTGATCTGGGGTTCCTCCTCGCGGGGGAGCAGCCAGACCGCGCCGACGCCCAACAGAATGGCCGTGAGGACGATCAGCGGCGTCAGTTTCGAGTCGATGAACGCGGCGGCGATCCGTCCGGCGAAACCGGGTTGTTCGATGTCCTGGTTCATCGGACTTCGGCGAGGGTCAAGGGCTGTCCGTCGCGGAGCTTTGCGTGGCCGTCCGTGACGATGGTTTCGCCCGCTTCGAGTCCGGACAGGATTTCAATCTGGTCGGCCAGACGTTTGCCGGTCCGGACCAGTCGTAGCCGAGCTTTGCCCTGCTCGGCCACGAAGAGGATTTCCAACTGGCCCCGCCGAACAAGGGCCGCTGCGGGCACGCGCAGGTTCGTGTTTCCCTTGACCGGCACGGAGAGCCGCCCGAACTGGCCCGCACGCAGGTCCTCGTTTTGGGGGAGATCCAGCTTCACCATCAGCGTGCGGCTGAGTGGATTGGCGGCGGGCGCGATCTCGGCGACCGTGGCGCGCAGTGGAGCGGCGACTCCGTCGATTTGAACGGCCAGGGTTTCGCCCAGGTGAATGCGAGAGGCGAGGGCCTCGGCCAGGTCGGTCTCGAAGCGCAGACTGCCGAGGGCCTCCACTTCCACCAGCGGCCTGCCGGGGGAGGCGAGGTCGCCGACATCGGTGAGCTTGCGGGAGATCACACCGTCGAAGGGGGATTCGACCCGGGTGTAGGACAGCATGGTTTCGGACTCGGACACCATCGCCTTCGCGATTCGGTGCCGGGATTCGACCGCTTCGAACTCGGACAACGTGACGGCTTTCTGATCGAGGAGTTTTTGGAAACGGTTCAGCTCGCGGGTCGCGTTGTCGAGGCCCGCGCGGGCCTGCTCGACACGGGCGGCGATTTCGGCGGCATCGATTTCAGCGAGAAGTTCACCGGCCTTCACCGCGCGGCCGATCTGGTTGACGAGCGTCTTGACGCGGCCGCTGACCTTGGCGGAGACCAAGGCGGTGTTGCGCGCGCGCACCGTGCCGACCACCTGCTCGATCGCCTGGTTGGTGCCGGCGGAGACGAGGGCGGATTGAACCGTGGCGCTCGGCAGGCCGGGACGGTTTTCGCCTGGCGGAGCCTGTTTATGGCATCCCGCCAGCGCCAAGGTCGTCAGGGTGGCGGAGAGTAGCAGATGTTTCTTCATGGGAATCAGGGTTGCGCGTCGGCTTCGAGTTGCGGCAGGCCAAGGGCCTTGCGAAGCGCCGCGACGGCAATGTGGCGGTCTGCGTCCGCCTGGGCCTCTCGGACCCGGGCGCCGGTGAGGGCGGTTTCGGCGTCGATCAGCTGGGTGGCCAACGCGAGTCCCTGCTCGAAGCGGACGCGTGTCAGCTGGACGCTTTCCGCGGCCAGCTCGACAGCCTTGCGGGTGACCTCGACGCGTTCTTCGGATGTCTCCAGCTGCAGTTTGGCCTGCTGAATTTCGAATTCGATCGCCAGGCGGAGACGACGCTGTTGTTCGTTGACGAAGTCGGCTTCGGCCCGTGCCTCGGCCACCTTGCCGCGTGTCAGGTGGCCGTCCCAGAGCTTCCAGTTCAAAAGCAGGCCGGCGGTGTAATTGTTTCCCCCGTTGTTGAACTTCCAGCCGTGGTTGTGTTCGGCCGTCGCGAAGGCGCTGACCTTTGGCAAGAAGCCGCTGAGGGCGGATTTCACGGCGGCCTCGGCGGCGAGCTTGCGACGATAGAGGGCGGCCGTTTCCGGGCGAAGCGACTGGGTGTCGCCGGAGGGCGGCTGCGTTGCGGGAGTCGCTTCCGTGATCTCGATCAGTTCGGTCTCGCGGCCGAGCAGATGGGCGAGGGCGCGCCGGGCGAGGGCGTCGGCATTGCGGGCCTGGACCAGATCTTCCCGCGACTGGGCAAGTCGGACCTCGAGGTCGAGAACGTCGGCCCGGAGGGCCTTGCCTCCCTCAAACCGTTTGCGGGCGATCTCCAGATTCTCCTCGAAACCGCCGACAGCCGCCCGGGCCGCCGCGACGAAGGCACGGGTTTTGCGAATCGTGAAGAAGGAGCGGACGACCTCGAACGCGAGTTGATTTTGGACGGCCGCAAGGGTGTGGGTTTCCGCGGCGCGTGACTCGGCCGCCGCCTTGCGTTCCGCGCTGACCTGGCCGCCGGTGTAAACGGGTACGGTGACCACACCCGCGATGTTCAGATTGTCGGCGTCCGGCACGTTGTTGAAATTGAGACCGGGACTGAAGGCGCTTTGGTTCAGCGCCGCCCCGAAAACGCCGACGGGATTGTCCGTGCGCTGGTAGCCCGAGCGGAAGGTCAGCGAGGGCCAGACCAGCGCGTCCGCCTGCATGACGATGGCTCCGGCGCGATCAATCCGGTGGCGTGCAAGCACGGCGTCGGGGTTTCGGGTCAAGGCCTCCCGGATCGCGGCGGAGAGGGACAAGGGCGCTTCCGTCGCGTGGAGGGGCAGGGCGGTTAGGGCGAACAAAGCCAGAGCAAGGTGGAGGCGGAAGGTCATGGTTGAATCTCGTGAGGATGTCGGCGCTTCAATTCCTCCAGCAAGACTTCGCTTTCCGAATCCTCGGCGGAAGGGCTGAAACCGGTTCCGTGCAGGAGGTCTCGGAGAGAATCCAGGCTTTCGACCACCGGTTTTCCCATCAATTCCTCCGCGATTCGCATGACGTCCGCCACCGTCTCGTGGACGGCGATTTCGCGGCGGACGGATTTGGGCAGCATGAAGAAGATGTAGCCGTGCAACCACGTGCCGCGGCGTGTCAGGGCGAAGGAGCATTCACGCATTTCCGGATCATCGGGCGAGCTGCCGGTCTGAATCACCATGTAAGGGCCTCGGGCGTCCGGCTGACTCGTGGTCTTGGCGACGTTGAGCAGATGGAAGTCCGTGAAGCGGTTTGTGATGACCCGCTTTGCGATCATGACTCAGCCTTCCCGCAGGCGGCTTTGTCGTGGGTCAGCCCAAGGCGAAGCAGTATGGATTCGGCCGGACAGATGCCGGTGAACGCGGACTGGATCAGGTTGATTCCGACGAAGACGGTCAGCCAGATCCAGTCGGGATGCACGAAGCGTGTCAGAGCGAGACTCAGCAGGATCATCGTGCCTGCGAGGATGCGGATGGCGTTTTCAGTTTTCATGGTGTTTGGGTCGGTGCCGTTTTTTGAGACTGGTTCTTGCAGCAAGGTTGCACTGCGGAGGTCTGGGTTGCTTCCTTCTTGCAGGCGGGGCATTCGGGTTTGGCCTTCAACGGATTCTTGCACTCTTTGCATCCGGGTGAGGAGCCCTTTGTTGCAGGGGCGCTCTCGGACAAGTCGGGAAGGGCGCGTGGGTGATGGGTGTCGTGGGCTTTCCAGCCGTTGCTCGCGAAATCCGACACGATCTTGGCGTGGTTGAGCGCGACCTTGATTGCGTCCGGTGTCTTCCCTGTGACCGTTATGCGCAGGCCGTTCTTCGTGGTTTCGACACGGTGGGAAATGTCGTCGTAGTGCTCGACGAGTTCGGGGAATGCCGGGTCCCAGCGCCGGACCATGCCTCCGTTCTGGAGGCGGTCGCGCATCTGGGTGACATGTTCGCGAAGGATCTTGGCGAGTTTCGGATCCGTCGTTTCGGTGGTGGCGACGTAGCCGGTTTCGTTGGTCGTGACCGTGCGGGTGAACTTCGAATGGCTGTCGAAGAGCGTGTGAATATTGTCGTGCAGGGCGGCCGGCATGCCTTGGGAATGGGCATTTTGGGCACCGCAGGTGAAGCCGAGAGCGGTGATGGTGAGGAGGAGTATCTGTTTTTTCATGATTGCGCTTTCGTTGAACGGATCTAAGAGTGATTTCAAATACAACTATATGAGTAGTTAGTTATATTAGTAAGTCAAACGCTTTCTCCGATGAATCGAAAAAATCTGTCCGACGAGGCGTTGGCCCTGATCGCCAGCCGCTTCAAACTGCTGGGCGAGGGGAGTCGCCTGAAACTGATCATCGCTCTGGAATCGGGGGAGCAGAGTGTGAATGAGCTGGTGGCGGCGACGGGGCTGACGCAGGCAAACGTGTCCCGGCACCTGGCCGCGCTGACGGCGGGTGGAATCCTGAGCCGGCGCAAGGAGGGCCTGAACGTCTATCATGCGATTGCTGATCCCGGCATTTTTGACATGTGCGAAAGTGTCTGTGGCAGCCTGCAGAAGAGTCTGGGGGCCCGGGCGAAGGTGTTTCGTTGAGCGGACTCACCGGGCGGGGAGGTGAGTCGTTTTGCGGATGGGTTGATGGATGAC
>JADHOF010000182.1 GCA_016779125.1 Verrucomicrobiia bacterium
GGCGTCGAGATCCCGCATCACAAGGGGCTGGACGGACACTCGGACGCCGACGCGCTGATGCACGCAGTCTGCGACGCGGTGTTGGGTGCCATCGGGGAAGGGGACATCGGCCAGTTTTTTCCCAACACCGACCCGCGTTGGAAGGATGCTCCCAGCCGCGTGTTTTTGGAGGAGGCTGCCCGGCAGGTGAAGCAGCGAGGCGGCCGCATCGTGAACATCGACGCCACATTGATCGCCGAGCAACCAAAGATCATGCCACATGTGCCGGCCATGAAGGAACGGATTGGCGCGGCCCTCGGGCTCCCGCCAAGGAAGATAGGAATCAAGGCGACCACCAATGAAACAATGGGGTTCGTCGGTCGCGAGGAGGGAATTCCGGCAATGGCCGTCGCGGCAGTCGATCTCCCCGAAACGGATTAACACAATGGGTGCCAAGGGAGAAATCGGTTGGAGACGGTTGGATGACGACGGCGTGCGGGTAAAAATTTCCGCACAGCCGAACCGCAACAAGTGGAGCTTCTTTTACCAGTACCGGCGGAACGAGCACTGGGAGGATCTGACAAATCCCACGCTGGAAGACTGGCAGGAACTATTGGATTCCGTCCGGCGCAGAGTTTCCCGACGCCTGATGCAGCCCGAGGCGGAGAAAAACGTGATCAACCTGATCCGCCTAAACTACCCGGACGCGGAAATTTGACCCGCTTCGATCAAACGCGGGGAAACACGGGCGAACTCCACGCCCATTGATCGCTCAGCTGGCGAACGCGGAGGTAGTAGGAAGACGCGCCGCTCTTCATGTCACGGAACGTTCCCGACCACTTCCAATGATGAGGCAGAGGCGCGCGATGGAAGCGCCACGCCGGCGAATCAATTTCGCCGAGTCGTCCTGTTCGGGCACCTTCCAACAGTTCTTCCAGGGAATGACGAATCTTTCGACCGTTCAGCTTTGCCCAAACCTCGGCTCGTTTCGGCATTCGAACTTCAAGGCACATTCCTTGGGAGGCGTTGGTGGAATTGTTCGGGTTCCCGTGAGTGAGCGTGGTAAAGACGACCTCGCGTTCTTCACGTTGAAGCACTCTTGAATGGTAACAGGTAGGGACCTCCGCGCCCTCGACCGGGGACACCACCTCACGGCCGCGAAAGCGCGGTTCCACGGCAAGGATTTGTCCGTCGGATATCCCGAGCACGGATTCCCATCGGGTTTCGCGATGCCGCGCTCCCCAGCCAAGTTCCAGATAGATCTTCGTGTGGATGAAATCCTGGTCCTCTTCGACCACCGGAATTTCGTATTGGGAGAAACGGCGGACCAAATCGCCGTCCCGCAGGATATCGACGCAATCAATCGCTCCGCCGGCCCGGATCTCGAAGGCGCATTCGTATGAATCCGTAACAGGAATCAGATCTCCCATCGGGTGCCCGTTGACGGTGAATCGCAGGTCCATGCGATCACCGGTCAAGGCGAACATTCGGCGTTGATTGAGCCCCTCCCAGATATCCGCGCGGCTGCCGCTTGCGGACCAAAGTCCGGTCATGCCGTGCCCGTAGCTGCCGGGGTGGGCGCTGTGGTGATCCGTGCCGCCCGAAAAACCGAAGACCAGTCCTTTCCGAAGGCCGCAACGGATCGAGCTGCCGTGATCCGAGCCGCCCATTGAGTGAAGAAAGGGGCGCGTGTTTTCGCTCGATTCGGAGCAGCCGTGCATGGAGACCATTTCGACGAAGGGCGCGAATTCGCTGTCGAAACTTTCCCAATCAATTCCGCGGGTACCCTTGCGGTAGCCGATATGGTGAGGCTGCGCGATGACCGGCCCCGCCTGTTCACGCAACAGCCGATTCAGGTCGTTGAGGTCCTTCGGATACAAGATGTCCCCGGCAAGATCTCGATAAATCATGTTTCGGTCACCGCTTGCGCAGAAGTGAACCTCAAACCCGGGAAACACGACGAATCGTCCGTCCTCGTCATGCTCGCACAGGGTTTTCATCATGGCCGGCCAAGCTCGTCGCAACCTGGCAAAACCGGCCTCGTGAAAATCAATGATGTAGTCGATCTCGCCGTCACGGGCCGGCATGTCAGGCCAATGCGCGTGACCGGTCACACTGACAAAGTCCAGCCGCTCGCGGGCGTTGAGCAGGGCGTCCTCCAGTGAACCGTGCCCGTAAGAGATACCGCAATGGTTGTGAAGATCGCCAAACAACAAACGCTTGTCCGCGTAGGCGTTCATGTCGGGTTTCCCAACACCTGATTCATCCATTTCGCCATTCGGGCGAGGTGATCACGGTCGCCTCCGACAACCTCGGCTGTCGCCCAGCCCCGGTAGCGGATCGCTTCCAGCTCGCGGCGCACGGCACGCCAGTTCACCTCGCCGCCATCCGTGCCGACGGCGGTCTTGGAGGCCAGTTTGGCGTCACCGAAAATGGCGTGCCCTCGATCCTTGACGTCAACCTTCCAGATGCGGCCACCCAAGGTCTTCGCCCAATGCTCGGCGGATTGTTCAGTCCACGTGATGGTGTTGCCCGTATCGTAGTAGGACCGGACGTAAGGTGATTCAAAGCTGTCGATGAAATCTGCCATCTGTTCCGCGCGTTTCAAAAAGGTCGCCCGGACGTTTTCAACGCAAAGACGCACCCGCCGGGATTCAGCAACGGGCAGGGCGGCTTGAATCAGATGTTGCCAGTCACGGAAATTATCCTCGTAGCTTCGCCCAGGATTTTCCTTTGCGAGCACCAGAACCGAATCCGCCCCGAGGCGTGCCGCCATTTCGACCGCGCTCGCAATGTCCGGATCGGAACTGTTGACGACTCCGTGCACGGGAAGGCCCGTTTTCCTCGACGCGCTTTCATACTGGCCGAGCTCATCCCGGTCGCTCGCATAGACCTCAACACCGTCAAAGCCAAGGTCCCGGAGCAATTTGAACTTGTCGCCAACCGAAAGGTCTTCCCGAATCATTCGATACTTCACCGCAATCCGAACACGCCGGGGAACGGGCCCACCAAGCGTGATGAGTGGAACAGCGACTGACGCGGCCAAGAAACCGCGGCGGGATGGGGTGGGGGATTTCATCGGCCGGTCTGTTTACAGTAGATGCATTTGCTGGCGAAGCGGGAGATTTTCCTGCGGCAACCCGGACATCGGGTAAAAAGGCGCTTTCGTTTCGGCCCGCCCGTTTCCAGTCGAATCCCCAGCAAATTCACCAGCTGGGAAACCAATTCCGCAACCGGCGAGTCTTGGTCAAGAGTCCTTCCTTTGATTCGCCCCAACTCGCCGTCGTAGGTGGCGATCTCCAGCAGATCGTCCGAGCGGGTCACGAACGCGACTGAAAACTCGTCCCCACCTTCGTCGGATTCGATCTCGTCCGAGACGCGCGAATAGCCGGTTTCCATCGAGCCGGACAAAAGGGCCAGGTGCGAGATTTCATCAAACGGCACTTCGGCCCGATTCACGAAGAACCAGAAGAAGCGGGATGTGTATCGCAGGGTTCTGGTGACCGGATCGAGTTCCACCCGTCGCAGATGGGTGCTGAAGTTCAGGACACGGGTCATTATCGAGTTTCGGATGACGATGCGCCCGTCCTCATGGGTGACGGTTGGGCGTTTCGCAAATAGTCCGAGTCTTGGCTGCATGTCCGTGAACGCGGCTGAAGTTTGCGCTGGTGCGCGTGAGGGATCAACTCGGATTGCCAACGCTCGACGAATCCGCCATAAGTGAGACATGAATTCACGCGTGGCATCTTTAGTTTTGGGCTGTCTCCTGGCCGCCCCGTTTCGGACAGATGGGGAAACGGTTTCGGACCGGGAAGGCGCGGTGCGCGGGGATCGCCAGAATCTCCTCAACAGCAGCCGCTGGATTTACAACGACATCGGGGAAGGCTTCGCAGAAGCGTCCCGGACAGGGAAGCCTCTGATGGTTGTCCTGCGTTGCGTCCCGTGCAAGGCCTGCATGGGCCTGGACGCCGAGGTTCTTCTCGAAAACAACGAATTGAAACCGGTGATGGATCAGTTTGTCCGGCTGCGCCTGATCAACGCCAACGCGATCGACCTCAGCCGCTTTCAGTTTGACTACGATCTCTCCTTTACGACGCTTTTCTTCAACGGCGACGGCACGCTGTACGGCCGTTATGGGTCTTGGGAACACCAGCACGATGAGCAAAACCGGGCGACCGCGTCGCTGCGGCAGGCGTTGACGGGCGCCTTGGCAATTCATCGTGGCTATCCGGCCAACAAAGGAGCCTTGGCAGGCAAGCAGGGGGAACGCAGCGCCTACGCCACCCCGATCGAAATGCCCACACTCAAAGGCAAGTATCTCGAAGATCTGAACTGGAGTGGCAACGTGGTCAAGAGCTGCGTTCATTGTCACATGATCGGAGACGGCATCCGACTGGAACAGCGGGAGAACGGAAAGGGGATTTCCACGAAATGGGTCTACCCGTATCCGGCTCCGGCTTCGGTCGGACTTCAGGTGGATGAGGAAAACGCCTTGCTCGTGTCGGCGGTGGAGCCTGGAACGATCGCGGCAAGTGCCGGTTTGCGTTCGGGCGATCGCCTTGTGTCGATTGCGGGACAGCCCCTGATTTCCGCAGCCGATATCAGCTGGGTGCTGCACAACGCACCGGACAGCGGGGCATTGCCCGTCGTGGCCGACCGGGGTGGACGCGAGATTGAAGGCCGCCTGCGATTCTCCGAGGGCTGGCGACTTAAGGTCAGCAATCAGAGGCGGGTCGGTACGTGGCCCATGCGGGCGATGGCTTTCGGCGGGATGTTGTTGGAGGATCTGTCGGACGCGGAACGGATGAAACGTGGGCTCGATGCGAAAGGCATGGCGTTGCTGATCAAGCACGTCGGCAGATACGGTAAACACGCCGCTGCGATGAAGGCCGGATTCAAAAAGGACGACGTGATCGTGGAGATCAACGGGCGGACGGATCGTGCATCAGAAAGCGAGATGATCGGGCGGATGATTCTGGGGTTTCAGCCCGGAACCAAAGTCGCGACCACGGTCACCCGCGGCGGACGGAAATTACGCCTCAAGATGCCGGTCCAATAGGCGGTGTCCGCCGCTTATTCCGGATCGTATCCCAGATTCGGCCCCAGCCATTTTTCAACCTCGTCGGTCGTCATGCCCTTGCGTTCGGCATAGTCCTCGACTTGGTCGCGTCCGATCTTGCCGACCGCGAAGTATTTCGATTCGGGATGGCTGAAGTAGAGACCGCTGACGCTTGATCCGGGCCACATAGCACAGCTCTCGGTCAGCTTGATGTCCGCGTTGCCCTCCACTTCCAGCAGCTTCCAGAGCGTTCGTTTTTCAGTGTGATCCGGGCAGGCGGGATAACCGGCCGCAGGACGGATTCCCTGATATTCCTCGGCGATCAGTTGCTCGGTGGAGAGATTTTCATCGCGGCCAAAGCCCCATTCGTCACGAACCCGTTTGTGGAGAAACTCCGCGAAAGCTTCCGCCAGGCGGTCGGCCAGGGCTTCCGCCATGATGGCGTTGTAATCGTCGTTATCCTTCTTGAATCCTTCCACAAGACGGTCGAGCCCGATGCCGGAAGTCACAGCGAAGGCCGCAATGTGATCGGTCTTGGTGCCGTGGGGGGCGATGAAATCTGCCAGGCAGTAATTGGGTTTCCCGTCCTGTTTGATGCTCTGCTGGCGGGGGAATCTGAACACTGTTCCCTCGCCTTTGCCGGAGAGGACGACGTCGTCACCTTGCCGGTTCGCGGGAAAGAATCCGTAGACCGCGCGCAGACCAATCAGTTCCTCCTCCTTGAAGCGTTCCAACAGCTCTTGCGCGTCACGGTAAAGCTTTGTCGCTTCTTCGCCATAGATCTCGTGTTCCAGAATCTTCGGGAAACGTCCGCGCAACTCCCAGGTGTGGAAGAACGGCGACCAATCAATGTAGGGAATGAGATCGCTGATGGAGACGTCGCCGGCGTCGCTTGAAAGGGTGCGTGAACCGGTGAACTCAGGAGTGGGCGGCGTGTAGCCGGTCCAATCGAGGCTGGCGGCGTTGGTCCGGGAATCAGCCAGGGACGCGAGCTTGATTTTCTTGGCTCCGTGTTGCTCCCGCAGCTTTGCGTATTCGGCCAGGGTTTTTTCCACAAAGGCGGGCTTCTGATCCTTGCTCAGCAGGGCGCTGACCACCGGAACGGCCCGGCTCGCGTCGAGCACATGCACGATCGGTTCCGAATAGTGCTGCGCGATCTTCACCGCCGTATGGGCCTTGCTGGTGGTGGCCCCTCCTATGAGAAGTGGGACCTTGAATCCGCGTTTTTCCATTTCGCGGGCGTTGTAGATCATTTCATCCAACGAAGGCGTGATGAGTCCGCTGAGACCGATGACATCCGCGTTGATCTCCTTCGCCTTGGCGAGAATCTTGTCGCAGGAAACCATCACCCCCATGTCGACAACCTCGTAGTTGTTGCAGGCGAGCACGACGCCGACGATGTTCTTGCCGATGTCGTGGACGTCGCCCTTGACGGTCGCGAGAAGGATGCGCCCGGCCGTGTCGCCCTCCTGTTTCTCCGCTTCCATAAACGGTTCCAGATAGGCGACCGCCTTCTTCATGACGCGGGCCGATTTGACGACCTGAGGGAGAAACATTTTGCCGGAGCCAAAGAGGTCCCCGACGACGTTCATCCCGTCCATCAGCGGGCCTTCGATGACCAGCAGCGGTTTGCCCAGTTTTGCGCGGGCTTCCTCGGTATCCTCTTCGACGTGGTCCGCGATGCCTTTCACAAGGGCGTGTTGAATCCTCTTCTCTACCGGCCAGCCCCGCCATTCCGCCTTGGCCTTGGCGACTTCCTCGCCGCCGGACTCCGTGCGATGTTTGATCTCCTCGGCCAGATCGATCAGGCGCTCGGTCGCGTCCTCCCGCCGGTTCAACAGCACATCCTCGACGCATTCGCGGAGCTGCGGGTCGATGTCGTCATACACGGCCAACATGCCGGCGTTCACGATGCCCATGTCGAGACCGGCCTTCACCGCGTGGAAGAGGAAGGCGGAGTGCATGGCTTCGCGGACCGTGTTGTTGCCCCGGAAGCTGAACGAGATATTGCTGATGCCGCCGCTGACCTTGGCGTGCGGCAGGTTCTCCTTGATCCAGCGGGTGGCGTTGATGAAGTCCACCGCGTAGTTGGCGTGTTCCTCGATGCCGGTGCCAACCGTCAGGACGTTCGGGTCGAAGATGATGTCCTCCGGAGGGAAATCGACCTTCTGGGTCAGCAGGTCATAGCAACGACGGCAGATCTCCTTGCGGCGCTCAAAGTTGTCCGCCTGCCCGGCTTCGTCGAACGCCATCACGACGACAGCCGCTCCATAGGAACGAATTTTCCGTGCGTGCGCCAGGAAGGGTTCCTCGCCTTCCTTGAGGCTGATCGAATTGACGATGCCCTTGCCCTGAAGGCATTTGAGACCGGCCTCGATCACGCTCCACTTGGACGAGTCAACCATGATCGGGACCTTGGTGATGTCCGGCTCGGTCTGAATCAGATTCAGAAACTTCACCATCATGGCTTCGGAATCGATCATGCCCTCGTCCATGTTGATGTCGATGACGGCCGCTCCGTTGTCCACCTGCTGGCGGGCGACCGAGAGCGCTCCTTCGAGGTCGTCGGACTTGATCAGTTTCTTGAACTGAGGTGATCCGGTGATGTTCGTCCGCTCGCCCACCATGAGGAAATTACCTGTCTCATAGGTGAATGGCTGGGAGCCGCTAAGCCGGAGTTTCGGGGTGTGCCGGCAGTATTCCCGTGGCTGCAGATGTTCGACCGCCTTCGCGATGGCTGCGACATGTTCGGGGGTGTTTCCGCAACAACCGCCGGCCAGGTTCAACAAGCCGTCCTTGGCGAAATCGCTGAGGTAGCGTCCCATGTCCGAGGGCTCCAGATCGAAGCCGGTGGGACTGAGCGGATTGGGAAGTCCGGCATTGGGATAGCAGGAGATTGCGGTCTCAGCCCGTCCGGAGAGCTCGGACAAGAAGGGTTTCATCAGGTCCGGTCCAAGCGAACAGTTCAGTCCGATCGCGATCGGATCCGCGTGCCGAAACGCGTTCCAAAGTGCCTCAACGGTCTGCGCCGAGATCATGGTCTCGCCCCCGCGTCCAACGGCCGCCGAGATGATGATGGGAAGTTTCAGGCCATCCTGATCAAAGACGTTCTGGATGGCCAAAAGGGCGGCCTTCGCATTGAGCGAATCGAAGATCGTTTCGACCATCAGAATGTCCACCCCACCCGCGATCAGGGCGCGCGTCTGGTGCTCGTAGGCAATGCGGACCTGATCAAAGGTGACCGGACGAAAGCTCGGATCTTCGACGTCCGGCGCGTTTGAAAGGGAAACGGTCAGCGGTCCGATTGCTCCGGCCACGAAGCGCTGACGGCCCGTTTTGTTGGCGATTGCGTCACATTGGGCGCGGCACTGTTGGCTCGACTCGACGTTTATTTGCCAAGCCAGCTCCTTCAGAAAGGGGTCTTCTATGATCTTCTGAAAGAAATCCGGATCCTTGCGCCCGCCTTTCTCACGGGGATCTTCGACGAAAAACTCGCTTTGGGCGAGGGTGGTGGCGCTGAAGGTATTGGTCGCGATGATGTCCGAGCCGGCCTCCAGAAAGCGGCGATGAATGTCCTTCAAAACATCGGGCCGGGTGAGAGACAAGATGTCGCCATTGTTTAGCAAATCGACCGGATTGTCTTTGAATCGCTCGCCTCGGGCATCCTTTTCTGTGAGACCGTAGGTGCGGAGTGTTGTCCCCATTGCCCCGTCCAGGACGAGGATGCGTTCC
>JADHOF010000183.1 GCA_016779125.1 Verrucomicrobiia bacterium
TCGGATTGGAACGCGCACCGCAAGAGTTATGGCGCGAATTCCATCGGTCGTTTGTGCCGCTGCATGTCCACCGCCTTTGAACGCGCGCTCAACGGGCGGCCCGAGCTCTCTGACGAGATGGGGGCGACGTTGGTGAACCTGATCCGGCTGCTTTCGACCTACGGACTCGGTGGAATCGCCGAAGCACAATGGCGTTTGCTGGAGGGCGAGGGATTCAACCACTTCGTCTCGTGGGATGAAGGCGACTGGATCGCGGTGTTCACCGAAAATGACGAGGGTCTTTTTGAGCGCTTCGGGTTCAATCGCCGCGAATTGCGGTGGGCTTTCGGGGTAAGGCCGGTCGGCGCGGGGGCGCTTCTTGATTTCATTTCCCGCCTGGAATCCGGGCATCAACCCATCGCCGGGCAATGAAGCTCGCCGAAGCGCGGAAATGGATTCAACTCTGCCTCATCGACATCGACGCGGCCTACGGTGACACCGTTTTCGACGAATGGATGATCGTGCACGCCGCCGGGCTGAGCCGCGAGGTCGTCTATTACGCGGGGCCGAGATATGACACGGCGTCCAGTTTTCAGCAGGATCTGCAACCGCTCAAAAAGCGTCTTCAGGATCGTTATCACGTGGGGGATCTGGAGTTTGCGCAGGACGCGGAGGGGACGGCTTTCGATATTTTGATCATGGCCGGCGACAATGTCTTCGTGATCTTCAACAATACGAGGCTGTCCTTGGTGGCGATCGCGAAATGCACGACCTGGGCGGACGCCCAATTGCCGTTGGTCAAACTGGCCGAGCATTTTCACAGTGATCCGTTGCTGCTGAGGTGACGCGCGCTCGTGCCTACCGGATGAGGCCGGAATAGACGAAACCCGCGTAGGCCAGCGAGAGCAGCGCTCCCAGCCAGCGGGGGAGCCGTCCCAAGGTGGCGACGCAGACGAAGTGGATCGCCGCGGCCGCTCCGATGACGAGACACCCCGTCTGAAGCATTCGCGTCGCCTCCATGGGTTCAAAGGTTGCATAGAGTCCGACGCAGAGCGGGATGCAGATATGGCCGTCCCCCACCTGCGAGCTGTAGACGACATCGGGCTGCTTTTTCCACGCGTAGTAGAAGGCCATCAGCGCGTTTGGCAGCACCATCAACCATCCGCTCAGCCAACCGAGATTTCCGGCGTTCAGGAATCCCGTCCTTGATTTCATCAACCATTCGACAAGGCCCTCGATCGCGAAATACGAGATCGCGCCACCCAGCCCTATCAGAAGCAGATCAAGCGCGATTGAGCGTGGAAGCGAGGTGTTCTTCCGCGCGTTTGATTTCATCACGTCAAAGACCTGCGTGGCCTGCCAGAAGAGAAACAACGCGATCAGGGTCATGCCGTCGCCGCGATTCAGTTCCCCGTCGCGCGCCAGCATCCAGACCGCGCCGGTGAAGAAAAAGACGGCGATGAGGGTCACCAGCAGGGAGAGCCGGTTTACATGGTGTTCGACCGCCTCCCGCGCCTTGATCTTGCCGACCGGGATGACGGACATTCCCCAGATCAGGGTCGGCAGGCCGATGAGCAGGGTGAGGTTCGTGACATTGTTGACGATGGAATTGACGAGCACCTCACCGCCCGCGTCCCGGTGCCTCAACATCACGAAGACAAAGAGGAGGTTCCCCAGTCCGGAACAGTAGGGCATGATCAAGGTGCCCAGCGCGGTGCCTTCCATTCCCTTTCGCGCCAAGGCGTCCTGACGCCAGATCATCAGGAAGGAGGCATCCAAAAACAGGAACAGATAGAGCAGCGGAGTCCAGCCGCCGGCCTGTTCCAAAGTTGTATGGAGCGGTTCGAACATCCGAAAAAGAGCTGATGGGAGCGATGCCCTCCCGAATGACTCCGCCTTCGGCGCGAACCTATCGCGCTTCTTTCAGCTTCATGACGCCCGTCGTGGGTTCCGGTGTCGGGGCTGGGGCGGGGACCGGTTTCTTCGGTCGAGGCGCCGCATGGACCGGAGCAACGGGAGGGGCTGGGGAAGGTGGGGTTTTTGGCAGCGTGATGTTGATGTCCGCTTTGCCCGGAAGGCGGTCGCCAAGGTGACGTGCCTGGATGCTGCGAAACGCGATGGGACCGGATTCCCCAAAGAGCCCCAAGGTGCCGGAGGCGGGTGGTGGCGATCCGGGTTGGCCCGAGTTTTTGAACGGCGCGTTCTTCAGGACGAGCTGGTCGTTCACGAACACGTGCGCGCGATCATCGACCAAAAGCACGCGAAGGCGGTTCCACGCCCCGGCGAATCGGTCGGCATAAACCGTCGGGGCCGCGTAAAGGAATCGTCCGTCGTTCAGCCCGCCGGATCCCAGTCGAAGGTCGTTCCCGGGCGCGTTGCGTCCTTGCAGGCGAATGCCGGGCAAACCGCGGAGCAGGACAAGGGCGGCCGTTTGGTCTTCAGCCCGATATTCGAGGCTCAACTCGACGTTGCCGTAGTTGTTTTGACTGACGATCGGAGGCCCGTCGCCGTCGGTCACGATGAGGTTGTCCGATGCGTACCAATGGGTCCGCATTTCGATGTCGGTCGCCTCGCGCGCGATGGACAGCGCGGTTTTTCCTTCACCAACCGATCTGGCGGAAAGCCCGCTCCAAGCGTCGAGGGTAACGCCGTCGAAGAGGAGCTCGAAGCCGGGGGAGGGCCGGTTGTAGACGCGGGCGGTGGGCAGCTCCTTTACGCGGATGTTTCGGAACTCCACGAAGTCGTTGTGTCCGAGGAATCCGATGTGGCCGCTCTCACGGAAGAGGCCGGGATGCTTCTTGATCACGGCGGGATCGCTGACGTCGTTGATATCGTAATCCAAAATCGTTTTGCCGTTCAGCACAACCCGGACGCGTCTCCCTTCGACGGTGACTTCCTGCTGGTTCCATTCGCCGGCGGGTCTGAGGGCGCCCCGCTTGGCCGGCGCCACATCGTAGAGCGAGCCGTGATACTGGGTGGGGCGACGTTTGCCGTCGTGGATGGCGGCGTGGTTGTCCAGGATCTGTAGCTCCATGCCGTCGTAGGCCAGGCTTTTCTCCGCCATTGGCGCCCGGATCGCGATCCCGTTGTTTGAGCCTTCCTCGAGTCGGAATTCAAAGCGGAAAACGAAGTCTGTGTATTCCTTTTCAGTGAGCAGATTTCCGCCGCCGCCCTTGGCACAGTAAAGGATGCCATCATGAATCCCGTAGCCGTCGCCCTTCTTGCCCAGCAGTTTCCATCCGTTGAAAGATCGTCCGTCGAAGAGCGGCTGAAAATCGATCTCGGCCGATTCCGGAGCCCGCAGGTAGGTGGTTTCGGTGCGGGGTGTCGTGATCTCGGTCGTTGCGCAACCCGACAGAAACGTGGCCGCGATGAGGAACGAGGGAAGGGTGAAAAAACGTGACATGATGTGCGATCGAATCGTGGTTTGGGAGGCTCGGTGAAAGGCTCCCACGTGTCAAGCGACCGGCCGGCGCACCCGGATTCCGGCCGCGCCCGGCCTAAGCCGTGTTCCGTTTTCGTACGGTCTTTAAACGAGATGCCAATTCTTCGATTCAAGTCACGAATCGGACTGAGTCCAGAGGATGAAGGGGATCCGATTTCAGATAGGCTGTTCGCCCATTTTGATTTCCTTCGATCTGCGCTAGCGCTTAGCGTTTCCGTCCCGCCTGGGGGTGATTCCGCAGCGGATTTAATGACGATGTGAACTGGTCAATGCTCCCATTACGCTGGCACCCGGCGCACCTCGCATTCGCGATCTGCCTGCTGGGCTCGCCGACAGGGGCGGCTCCGGTCATCCCTGGACTTCATGGGCGGGCACTGGAGGGTCCAATCTTGGTGGGACGCCTGCTGGTGGAGGAACTTCGTTGCGGCGCTTGTCACGAGGGATTTCCCACCGCGGAGATGAAGGCGGCACCGAACCTCGCTGACGTGGCCGGGCGCGTTCGTATCGATCATCTGATCCGGATGATCGAGGATCCCGCCGCCGCCCGCAGTGGAAGCACCATGCCGCAGATGTTGGCGGGAAGGTCCCAGGCTCAACGTCGGGAGATTGCCGCCGATATCACCGCGTTTCTCTCCAGTCTCGTCAACCGGGTGGCACCGACCGCAGGCCCGGCCCCGACTGGAGTCGCCCGAGCGGACCATGGCCGGCAGCTTTTCCACTCCACCGGCTGCATTGCCTGCCATCCCGCGCGGGGGGACCCAGGCGACGAGCTTCCCGCTGAAGGCGCGTTGTCGCTGAAACATGTCGATGCCAAATACAGTCGGGATTCCTTGTCCGCCTTTCTCCTCGACCCGCTCACGGTGCGTCCGTCCGGACGGATGCCATCGTTGAATCTGAGCCCGCAGGAAGCCCGGGATGTCGCCGCCTATCTGGTTTCCGACGAGGAGGTGCAAATGTCATTTCCGCCGGCATTGGCAGATGGGACCCGCATCCGCTCCGGCCGGGAATACTTCGTGTCGCTCAACTGTGCTTCCTGCCATCCGCTTGACGACCTTTCCGGAAGCCGTCGGGGACCACCACGGGCCCGGCTCGATCCTGCCCGGGGTTGCCTGTCGGACCGTCCCGAAGCGGCCCCGGATTTTTCACTGAACCGTCCACAGCGCGATTCGATCAGGGCTTTTTTGCAAGGCCCGATCGGTGGGATTGCCGATGCTTCGGACGAACTTTGGCTGACGCTGACACGCTTCAACTGCCTCGCCTGCCACGAGCGGGATGGACGCGGGGGCGTGACCCCGGACCTCGAACGCTATTTTCAAAGCACGGAGGAGGGGCTGGGAAATGATGCGCGGATACCGCCTCCCTTGACGCTTGCCGGAGCCAAGCTGCGCCGTGAATGGATGACCCAGGTGCTCCTGGAAGGCCGGCGCGTGAGACCTTACCAGCAGACCCGGATGCCGCAGTTTGGCCCGGGCGTGGCCCGGTTGCCGGAGCAGTTGGCCGACGCGGACGCCCTCTTGCAGGCACCGGAGCTGACGCCACCGAATCGTCAGGAAAACCGGCCCTTTCGCGATGCGGCCCGCGCGCTGCTCGGTGACAAGGGGCTCAATTGCGTCGCCTGTCACAACTTCAACGGCAAGGATTCACCGGGATTCAAAGGCCTCGACCTGGCCACCTCCTACCAGCGCCTGCAACCCGGCTGGTTTGCCGCGTATCTCAAAAATCCTCTGGCTTTCAGGCCGGGCACGGTCATGCCGAATTTCTGGCCCGGGGGTGTCGCGGTGCAGACCGAGATCCTCGGCGGCGACACCGAGGCCCAACTGCGCGCGTTGTGGTATTACTTCTCGCTCGGCCATTCGGCTGCCGATCCACCGGGCATCCGCTCGGAGTCCACGGTGCTTCACGTCCATGACCGCGTTCGCACTTATCGCGGCCGGAATCACACGACAGGCTACCGCGGTATCGCGGTGGGTTTCCCGGGTGGCTGGAACTACTCGTTCAATGCGGAATACGGTACGCTGGCGGCTGTCTGGCGGGGTGGTTTCATCAACGTAAACTGGCAGGGTCAAGGTGCCGGCAATTTCAATCCTGCCGGCAGGGAAACCGTGGTGGCCGAAGACGTTTCCTTCGCCCGCCTCGACGATCCTGCGTCCGCGTGGCCCCTGCGCCCGAAAATGACCAAGGAGAATCCGGTCAATCCGGATCCACTTTATCCCCGAAACCACGGCTATGCTTTCCGTGGATACTCACTCGACGCCGATGATGTCCCGACGTTCCGATATGTTGTCGATGGGATCGAGGTGCGCGACCGAACGGTGGTGCTGGAGCAAGCGGACGGTGCCGTCCTGAAGCGTCGCTTGGAGCTCGAAGCACCGGTCGGTTCCCGTATCCATTTCCGACCGCTGGTGGGAAAGGTGACCGTGCTGGCGGACGACGTTTATCGCGCGGGCAGGCTCCGCCTGCGGGTGGGAAGTGCCGCCGTCAGTCTACGTCCCTCCCCGGAGAAGCCGGATGAGCAGGAGTTGTTGATCGAACTTCAACTGCGGCCGGGAACCAACATCCATGAATTGGAATATGCGCTGGATGAGTAATCTCCATCGATTCTGCTCCGGCATCTGCTTGACGCTGGCGTGGCTGGCCTGTGCCATCACCGCAGTCGGCGAAGAGGCGGGGGACCGTTGGGGCACGGCGAGCCGGGAACGAATTTATTACCGGCGGGTTGAGATTCCCATCCCGGAGAACCTCGTGATCGAGGCCGGCGCTTTTGCCATCCTGCCCGACCACCGCATCGCCGTCGGGACCCGTCGGGGGGACATCTACTTCATCGACGGCATCGACGATCTTCATCCGCAGCCGACCTATCATCTCTTCGCCACCGGACTTGACGAGATCTTTGGCCTGGTCTGGAAAGATGGTGCACTGCACGTGACGCAAAGCTGCGAATTGACCCGGGTGAGGGATGGCGACGGCGATGGGCGGGCGGACCGCTTTGACGTCATCTCGGATGGCTGGGGGTACGCCAACTATCATGAATATGCGTTCGGATCCCCCCTTGATGCCGAGGGCAACCAGTATGTTGCCCTTGGTCTGTCCAGCTCCTACTACTCCCGGGCCTTGTTCCGCGGATGGGTGCTGAAGATCACCCCGGAGGGCCGGACCCTGCCTTTCGCCAGCGGACTCCGCAGTCCGGGCGGCATCGGCTTCAACGAGCACGGTGCGCTTTTTTACGTGGAAAGCCAGGGCCCGTGGAATTCCTCCTGCAGCCTCAAGTTCATCGAACAAGGTGGCTTCATGGGGCATCCGGCGAGCTTCAACTGGTATGACTACTCACCCGCTCCTGGTGATCGTCCGCCGGAGCCGGTCTCCGGTTCCCGGATTGTCGTGGAACGCGAACGAATCCCCCAGCTCGTTCCCTATGCTGTCATCTTCCCCTACATCCGGATGGGGCGTTCAATCACGGCCTTTGACGTGAACCGCACAGGGGGGCGCTTCGGTCCGTTTGAGGGTCAGATGTTTCTCGGCGATTTCACCTTGTCGCTGGTCATGCGCGCCACCACCGAAAAGATCAACGGTGTCTGGCAGGGAGCCTGTTATCCCTTCCGTGAGGAACTCTCCACCGGCCTCCTCAACGTCCGATTCACTCCCGGAGGACAGCTCCTGTGCGGCGGATCCAACCGCGGCTGGCCGGTGCGCGGACTGAAGGCCTTTGCGTTGGAGAGCTTGGAATGGACCGGAATCATGCCTTTTGAAATCGAACGGATCACCATCACCTCCACCGGTTTTCGGATCCGCTTTACCAAAGCGGTCGAAGACCGCGCTGGTTCCGATCCCGCGTCCTATCAGATCAGCACCTTCACCCACAATTATCATCGCGGCTACGGTGGCCCCGAAGTGGATCAGACGACTCCCAAGGTGGAGCGCGTGATTCTGTCCCCGGATCGCCAGACCGCAACCGTGGAACTGGCGGAACTCAAGCGGGGTCACGTGCACGAGTTCGACCTCAACGCGGTGAAATCCCACGATGGGGAATCACTCGTCCACCGCCACGCCTACTACACTGTCAACGAAATCCCCCGACCGTGAAGGGCTGTAAACGGCGCACTATTGGAACGGGGTCAAAATCGGGCGTTCATCGCGCGAGGGCCGGCAAGACATGAATCACGATATCGACTGAGAAGTGCGCCACGATCGCGGTGACAAGGCCTCTCTTCCAGTAGCACCAGCCGTAGAGGATGCCGACAGCGGTGTTTCCCACGACGGTGCCGCCAATCGCGAAGGGCGAACCGGCACCATAGGATATCAGCTGCGGCAGGTGGGCCATGCCGAATGCAACTGAAGAGAAAACGATGATCGGCCATACCACGGTCGATCGGGCTTTCCGGACCTTGAGTAATCGCATGACACTCCATACCAAAAGAGTCATCAGGCCGAATCGAAACCAGACTTCTTCTGCGACCGCCGCCCCGAGCGAGACTGCCAATCCTCCGAGAATGCCCCGGTGAGCATAGGCCGGAATTTCCGGTGGGAGATACGGCGCGCTGAGTTGACGTATCAGGAGGAGGAGCCCGCCCAGGGCAAATCCAAGGACACAGGCCAAGCCTGCGTCATTTCCTGCTTTTCTAAAACGGCCGGGCTCCCCTGACAGAAGTTCCGTCAACGGCGGACCGCCAAGTCCGATCTGACGTCCCAAACCGACACCCAGCAATATCGAAGGCGTGGTAACGACACTGAGAAACATCACGCTGAGCAGAAGGATCGAACTGAAACTCTGCTCTCCGTCTATTCTCCCATACGCCAAGCTCACCAGTTGCGCCGAAATGGTGAGGCCGTAGAGAATGACAAATTGAAGGAGGATAGCATGAAACGGGGAGGCTGATTGATCGGAGCGGATCTCGGCGATGTCTGGATTGTGTTTGCTGAGCATCTGGCTTTTTCCAATCCTGATCGTCAAGCAGGAGGTTCTTCGAGGGTTGCAGAGGGTTGCGGGGTGTCGATCCATCGCCGGACTTTCATGATCCGGAGAAACGGAATCTCGCGTCAGCGTCTTGGAGTGCGGTCTCGCGGACCACCTTTAAGGGCGCGCTTGGACCGGGGTAGAAGGGTGTCCCTTCGACCCGGGCTGGAACCCTCGCATCAAACGGCATACCTAATTCGCCGATTCCAGAATCGGTCCCGTTTCGTCTCCGTTTCCATCAGGGTTTGTGGTTCTTCATTTTATCCAAAGGCACAGGATCGCGCTTCTGGATCTCGATGGCACTTTTCTTCTGCTTCTCATTCGGCTTAAACGCCTCGATCAGTCGCATGGTTACGTCTACCCGCTCCGCCGACT
>JADHOF010000184.1 GCA_016779125.1 Verrucomicrobiia bacterium
AATAATCATGAAATCACTCATCATTCCGGTCCTCACGATCGGGCTGGTGGCGGGCTCGCTGCACGCGGCCGACGCCCCCAAGACTATGCAGGAAAAAGTCAGCTACATCATCGGCTACAACATCGGCCGCAACCTCGCCCGTGACGGCGTCGACGTGAAACTGGACCAGGTTCTCGAAGGTCTGAAGGCCGGAGTCGGCGGCAAGGAACCCGTCATTTCATCAGAGGAATCCCAGCAAATCATGCAGGCCTTCCAGCAGCAGATGATGGCCAAGCAACAGGCAACCCAATCCGAAGCCGGCAAGGCCGCCGCCGCCGAAGGTGCCGCATTTCTCGCGACCAACGGAAAGAAGGAGGGCATCAAGACCACTGCAAGCGGTCTTCAGTATCAAGTGATCAAGGATGGCACCGGCAAGACCCCGAAGCCCACCGATCAGGTCACCACCCACTACCGCGGCACGCTCATCAGCGGCAAACAATTTGACAGCTCCTACGATCGCGGCGAACCCGCCACCTTCCCGGTGAACGGCGTCATCGCCGGTTGGACGGAAGCCCTGCAGCTCATGAAGGAAGGCGCCAAATGGAAACTCTTCATCCCGTCGAACCTCGCCTACGGCGAGCGCGGCGCCGGTGCCGACATTCCGCCCAACGCAACGCTGATTTTCGACATCGAACTCATCAAGGTCGGCGGCTGATCCGCGATTCAATTCGTTCCATAAAGGCCGCTCCCGAACCGGAGCGGCCTTTTTTTGGCCTTCGCCCAACACGGTTGCGCGCCGCTGCGAGAGGGCCGTATCCTGCCCTTGAAATGCGACCCTCACGCATCCTGACCCTCTGCCTGCTCGCCGCCTTCATCCCGGCCCTCTCTCAGGCGGAATCCTTCTCCGCGTTGACCGTCACCATTCGTCCGCGCGTCGACGGAAGCCCTCTCCTCTTGGACTCGCTGCGATACGAGAATGCGGAGGACGAAACATTTTCCGTGGCTCGGCTCAGCACCCTCTTCAGCGGATTCGCCTTCGAAAGAAAGGACGGCGGATTCATCGAATTGCCCGACCAGTTCGCATGGATCGACGCCGCGAAACGACGCCTGACCTTCAATCTCACCAACATTCCTCCCGGCGAATATCGCGCCTTCCGCTTTCACGTGGGGCTCGATCCGGAATCGAACCGAACGGATCCCGCAAGCCTAGCGCCCGCACATCCGCTCAACCCGGCGATGAACGGTCTCCACTGGAGCTGGCGTGGGGGATACATCTTCCTCGCGCTGGAAGGCAGGGTCCGCGGCGGGGTCAGTCCGCCGGAGGGCTACTCCTTCCATTTCGCGGAAGATCGCAACCGCACGCGAATCGATCTGCCCGGCAAATGGGATCTGCGCGGAGAATCCGGCGCGCTGATCGATCTGGACGTGGCCGCGATTCTCAACGCGCCGCGTTCCATCAGCTTTTCGCGGGACGGCAATTCCACCCACTCCCGCGAGGAGGACCCCATCGCGGCAGCCCTGAAAGCCAATCTGCCGGGGGCCTTTCGACTCGCGCAGATCTCGCCGCAGGTGAAAGGAGTCACGAATTCAAACCAAGCAAAGCCGCTCTTCATGCCGTCGAATTTCACACCGTATCCGCTGCGCATCAGCAACCGGTTCCCAATCCCAAAACTCCCATCCGACAATCCCCTCCTGATCGAGCGCGTTCGGCTCGGCCAACGCCTCTTTAACGAATCGCGACTTTCCCGAGACAACTCCGTCTCTTGCGCTTCGTGCCACCTTGCATCGGCCGCGCTGAGCGATCCGCGACGGCATAGCCTCGGCATCGGGGGCCGCACCGGGAACCGCAACGCGATGCCCCTCTTCAATCTCGCCTGGAAGGACAGCTTCTTTTGGGACGGCCGCGCCCCTTCCCTTCGCGCCCAGGCGTTGATGCCGATCGAGGACCATCTTGAGATGGACGAAAAACTCGTGAACGTGGTTGCCAAGCTGACCGCCGATCCGGGCTACACCCAGCTGTTCAGCGAAGCCTTCACCCCCGGAGAGATCACCCCCGAAAAGATCGGTCTCGCGGTGGAAAACTTTGTCCTCACCCTCACCTCCTTCGATTCGAAGTTCGATCAGGCCATGCGAGGCGCGGCAAAGCTCACGCCCCTCGAAAAGCGCGGCTTCGAACTCTTCATGACGGAATACGAACCCCGCACCGGACGTCTTGGCGCGGACTGCTTTCACTGCCACGGAGGAGCGCTTTTCACCGACCATCAGTTTCACAACAACGGCCTTTCTAATACCGGCGACATCGGCCGCGAATCCGTCACCGGCAACCCGCGCGACCGCCATCGCTTCGCCACCCCCAGCCTTCGCAACGTCGCCTTGACGGCCCCCTATATGCACGACGGCCGATTCGGCACGCTGGAGGAGGTCATCGCCCACTACACCTCCGGCGTCCATCGATCCGAAACACTCGATCCCAATCTGGCCAAACACCCGCCTGGCGGAATTCCGCTCCCCCGGTCCGACCAACGCGCCCTGATCGCCTTTCTGCAAACACTGACCGACCCACAGTTTTCGAGCGCGGACCACGAGCCGTCTTCTGCTCATTGAAAACTTTACAAGCCGGCCGATCATGCATGACCTTTTTTGAAGCCAATCAAACAAAGGAGGAATGATGAAGCGACTGGTAACCACCGTTTTGGTGTTCGTGCTCGGACTGGTAATCGCAATCTACAAGGATTCGCTGCTGAATCTAACGGACAGCACCCGACCCGATCGTCCCAAAGGCCTGACAGCGCCCACTGCCGATCAAATTCTCACCGAAGTCCGAGCGGCGCTTTCAAACAAGAAAAGCCTGTTGCCGGACGAGACCGCGGCCGTCGCCGCCCTGCGCACCCGCACCTCCTTTCTGGTGCAATACGGTTTCGTTGACGAACTGGAGGAGTTGGCCGCGCGCGTCCACTCGCCTGACCTTCGATTCCCTTCCGGGATGACCTACCTGAACGCGTTTCACGAAGGCGCGACGAGCATCGGAATCGGATCGGACGAAACTTACATCAACTGTTTCCGGCATTGGGCAAAGCGCAAGCCGGACTCCGTCACGGCCCACGTCGCCCTCGCGAACGCCTACCGCAAGTGGGGCTGGCATACCCGGGCGAAAGACGACGTCTCGGTTTCCTCAAGCGGCAAAACGCTCGAATTCAACAAGCGCATGCTTCAGTCGCAGATCGCCCTTGAAAAGGCGGAGAAAATTTCCGACGACGACGTCCAGATTGACCTGTCACGCATGTGGCTGATGACCGGCCTTGGAAAGCGGGGCGCGGTCAACGACGCCTTCAAGGCTGCGGTCAAAAAGGATCCAAACTGCCTGCCCGCCTATCTGGCCCGAACGGTGTCACTCTTGCCGCTCAACGGCGGCAAGTCGGGGGAGTGGCTCGAATTCGCCCGCACTGCCGGACCAAAGTATCTGCCGGACACCGGCAACGCCCTGTTCGCCCGAATCGTCCCGGCAATCCAGATCGACTTCATGAGCTACGATGTCGCTTGGAATCCCGAGCCCGATCAGCTGGATACGGTTTCGTGGCCGGAACTGAACGCCGCCTTTCGCGACGCCACCAACGCATGGCCGAATTCGGCTCGCCTGTTGAATCGATACGCGCGAATGGCGTTTCAAACCGGCGACCTGGACGTCGTCAGGGAAACCGTCCGTCTCGTCGGGAATCAATTTGACCGAAGCGCCATACAGAACGAATGGCTGTGGAAGGCCTACCAAGACTACGCGACCCTGCCTGACCGCCTCGTCTCCGCCCATCCCGTGAAGATCTTCGAGACGGATGCCTGGAAAGCGGTGACCGATCTCGCGTTCTCGAAAGACGGCCGCGTCCTCGCGGTCGCCGATCATGGCGGCGACGTGAGCATCTGGAACATGGAGACCCTGCGTCCCGCCGTGCGCCTCCCCGGCGAAAACCTTCCCGCGAACGGAATCGCCTTCTCACCGGACGGACGCCTCCTGGGCGTCGCCCACGGAGATTTGAGCGACACCGATAGTCACGGTACCGCCGCCTTCTGGGACACCGGTCGGTGGGGGAAAATCCGAACGCTCGTCACCAAATCCGAGGCCTCCTCAATCACCTTCTCCGACAACGGAGCCAAGGCGGCCGTCACCGCCTACAGCGACACGGGCAAAGCCGAGATTCACATCGTCGATCTCAAGGACTACCGACGCTCAACCCACACGGTCGCCAAGGGAGTCCATCTTCGAAAGCCTTCGTTCACCGGGAAGAACTCCGAAATGTTGATCACCGCGGTCCACCACACGATCAATGTCAACACGACCTCCCCCAGCGAGTCGGGCATCCACTGTGTCGGGACCAACAAGTGGGACATCTCCTGCTATTCCATCATTTGGGACTACGAAATCTCGCCGGATCGGGAGTTGTTGGCCGTCGGCCGCGGTCCCAGATGGGTGGACGATCAGGAGCCGGGACGCCTCGAACTATGGCGAATGAAGACTTGGGAACCCGTTCGGCTCACGGAAGCGGACAGCATTGGCGGCATGAAGGCTTTGGCCTGGAGCCTGGACGGCAAATACCTCTTCGCGGGGGGACAGGATCAGGTCATCACCGTCTGGGAAGCCAAGTCGTTAAAAAAGCGCGCCCTGCTGGCAGGGCATCGCGCAGCCATCACATCATTGACGCTGTCGCCAAACGGAAAATATCTGGTCTCCGGCAGCTACGACTGTCGCGCCTTCATTTGGGACGCCGCCGATATCCTCGCCCGCGTTGAGAGCACTAGGCCCCCCCTCGCCCGATAAGCAACTCCTATCCCCAAATCTGCCTGTCCAAGGAGCGGTATTGAATGGCTTCGCAGACATGCTCGGCGGTGATGTTCTCGGACGCGTCAAGGTCGGCAATCGTGCGGGAGACTTTGAGGATTCGGTCGTAGGCCCTGGCGCTGAGGTTGTTTTCCTCCATCGCCATCTTGAGGAGTTCGGAGGTGGCCGAATCGAGCCGGCAGTGCTCCTTGATGTCGCGTGATGTCATCCGCGCGTTGCAGGTGATCGACGGGCGGGATTCAAAGCGGCGACGTTGGATGTTTCGAGCGGCGATGACGCGTTGACGAATGGCCTCCGAGGGTTCGCCCGGCCGGGCGTCGGCGATCTCGCGGAACTTCACTGCGGGCACCTCCACGTGAATGTCGATCCGGTCCAGCAGCGGGCCCGAGATGCGACCAAGATAGTTCTGAATCTCACGCGGCGAACAGTTCGACTCCGCCGGCATCTTGCCGTCCGGTGTCGGATTCATGGCCGCGATCAATTGAAACTGGGCCGGGAAAGTCATCGTGCCCGCCGCGCGCGAGATCGTCACCCGCCCTTCCTCCAGAGGCTGCCGCATGGTTTCCAGTACGCTGCGTTTGAACTCCGGAAGCTCGTCGAGAAACAAGACCCCGTGATGCGCGATCGAGATTTCACCCGGCGTCGGATTTTGGTTCCCGCCCAGCAGGCCGGCGTCGCTCGCGGTGTGATGCGGGTCCCGGAACGGGCGACAGGTCACCAGCGCCTGACCGGATCGCAGCAACCCGGCGATGCTGTGAACCTTTGTCGTCTCCAAAGCCTCGGCCAGATTCATCGGCGGCAGAATCGACGGCAACCGTTTAGCCAACATGCTCTTGCCCGTTCCCGGCGGACCGATCATCAGGGCGTTGTGGCCTCCCGCGGCCGCGATCTCCAGGGACCGCTTCACCGATTCCTGCCCTTTCACGTCGGCCATGTCCGGCGCGTCAGCGGGTGCCTCACTGAACAGCGCGTCCGCGTCCACCTTGACCGGCAGAATGCGCTCCTCGCCGGAAAGAAAACGCGCCGCTTCCCGGAGGCTCCCGACAGGAATCACGCTCAAACCTTCCACCACGGCCGCTTCTGCAGCGTTCTCCACAGGAGCCAGCAAACCCATCACGCCCATTCGTTTCGCTTCCAACGCGACCGGGAGAAGCCCCTTGATCGGCCGAATCGCGCCGGTCAAGGCCAGCTCGCCGACCATCACAAAATTGTCCAGCTGATCCGTCGTCAACTGGTCGCTCGCGGCCAACATCCCGATCGCGATCGGCAGGTCATAGATCGGCCCCTCCTTCCGGACATCCGCAGGTGCGAGATTGATCGTCGTGCGCCCCTGCGGAATGCCGTAACCGGAATTCTTCAACGCCGTGCACACGCGGTCCTGAGACTCACGCACCGCCGCGTCGGGCAGGCCGACAATGATGATCTTGTTTCCCCCGGATCCCGCGTTGACCTCGACCTCCACAGGAAAAGCCTGAATCCCCTGAACCGCCGCTGAACACACCTTGGCTAGCACACCGGGTTTATGCCGGACCGGATTCGGGAGGGCAATCTTTGAACCAATCAACCCTTTATCCCGTCACGGCCTCCCGCTACCGTCCCGCCCGATGTCGCGACTGCCATTTGAACTCGGGCTCGCGCTGCGTTACCTGCGACCGCGGCGGACCTTTGTCTCGATCATCACCCTGATCTCGGTCATGGGTGTGATGTTGGGCGTCGCCGTGCTGATCATCGTCATCAGCGTAATGAGCGGATTTCACCACGATCTTCAACAGGCCATCCTCGGCTTCAGCGCCCACCTCCACATCACGGCCGACGGCAAGCCGATGGAAGAATACGAACCCGTCGCCAGCGTCGTCCGGCAGCATCCCCGCGTGAAGGCGACCGCGCCCTTCGTGTTCGGCAAGGTCATGACCGAGACCCGCGCCGGCGACCGGGGGGAATCCGTGGACGCGGTGCTCGTCCGTGGCATTGATCCGAAACGCGAGGGCGAAGTCAGCGAGTTGCCCACCAGCATTGTGGACGGCGAATTCGACCTGCGAAACGACGGCCTCGTGGTCGGCGTCGACTGGGCCTACAGCCACGGCGTTCGCGTCGGCGACAAGGTCACGATCTTTTCCCCTCACGCGCTGATGAAAATGCGCGACGCGCGAAAGGAGGGCCGTGACGAAATCATCTCTCCGGACGAGTTCACGGTCACGGGGGTGTTTGATCTCGGCTACCACGAATACAATTCAACGATGATCGTGACCTCCCTGATGAACGCGCAGGACCTGTTCAAGATGGGTAATTCGGTCAGCGGGCTGCTGGTCATTCTGGATGATCCCAACTACGCCCACTACGCCGCGCTGGATCTGAACGGGCAGCTCGGCACCAATTACCACGCCACCACCTGGATGGCATCCAACTCCCGCTTTCTCGAGGCCGTGATGGTCGAGAAGAACGTCATGTTCATCATTCTGGTGTTCATCATGATCGTAGCCTCCTTCTGCATCGTGTGCACGCAGATCACCTTCGTCGTGCAGAAGACGCGCGAGATCGGCGTGCTGAAATCCATCGGTGCCACCAACGGCCAGATCATGACCCTCTTCTTCGGCCAGAGTTTCGCGGTCGGCGCCATGGGCGTGCTCTGCGGCGTCGCCTTCGGCATGACAGCCCTTCATTACCGCAACGATTTTCTCGCCTTCATGCGCCAGTTCACCGGCATGGAACTGTTCCCCGCCGCGGTCTACGGATTCTACGGACTACCGGCGCTGATTGTGCCGGCGGACATTGTCCTCATCTGCGGGGTTTCGCTCGTCATCTGTCTGGTCGCCAGCATCGTTCCGGCGATCAAGGCCGCCCAACTGCAACCGGTGGAGGCTCTGCGTCATGGCTGACACCATTCCCCTGCTCAACGCGGTCGATCTGCACAAGACGTATTCCGTCAGCCGTCGCGATCTCGAAGTCCTGCGCGGTGTGGACTTTACCCTCGCCGCAGGCGAATTCGCCGCGCTGCGAGGCGCGTCGGGGGCGGGCAAGAGCACACTGCTCCACCTGCTCGGGGGACTCGACAGGCCGCTGCGCGGGACCATTGAATTCAAGGGGCGCAACCTGGCCAGTTTTTCCGCCAACGCGCTCGCGGAATTCCGGGGACGCGAAATCGGCTTCATTTTTCAATCCTACCATCTGCTCCCGGAATTCGACGCCTTGGAAAACGTCTGCCTCGCAGCACGCATCCGCCGCCGCGACGCGGTGCAGACCAAACGCCTCGCCACGGATCTGCTGAACCGCGTCGGCTTGTCCAAGCGGCTCGATCACATGCCCGCCGAGCTGTCCGGTGGCGAGCAGCAGCGCGTCGCGATCGCCCGCGCCCTGATCAACAGCCCTTCGATCATTCTCGCGGACGAACCAACAGGCAACCTCGACTCCGCCACCGGCGACGAGATCCTCGACCTCCTCTGCGCGCTGCGCGACGAGCGCGACATGGCCCTGCTCATCGCCACCCACTCCGACGCCGTCGCCCAACGCGCCCAACGCGTGATCCACATCGAGGACGGCGTCCTGGTCGCCAATTGAGCCCCCGACATGGCGAAGCACGCCCGGCAGCTCCGCAAGGCCTACGAACTCATGTTCGCCGCGCACGGGCATCAACATTGGTGGCCTGGAGACACGCCTTTCGAAATCTGCGTCGGCGCCATCCTCACGCAAAACACGGCGTGGACCAATGTCGAGAAGGCGATCGCCAATCTCAGGCGAGCCAGGGCGCTTTCACCTCGCGCGATGTACGCGCTACCCGTCGCCGAACTCGCGGAACTCATTCGCCCGGCCGGGTATTTCAACGTGAAGGCAAAACGCCTTGCTTGTTTTCTTGAAGTCCTGATTCGCGATCACGGCGGACGACTGAAAAGCCTTTTCGCCGGCGACACCCCGTCC
>JADHOF010000185.1 GCA_016779125.1 Verrucomicrobiia bacterium
TGGGAGGACGGGAGGCAGGCTTTGGGTGAGCGTCTTCAGCGCGTCGGGAACGGACGCCGGCAAGGTCGCCCTCATCGCGGATGCGAATTGACGGACCCGTCCGGCGAATTCGAGTTTCGCGAGATCCTCGCTGGCCAGTCTGATGAATTTTCGATGATCGAATCCGGGCTGGACCGCTCCGATCTGCCCGGCCAGGGCCTTGGCCGCGTCGCGGTCGAACCAGTCCTTGAACGCCTTCCGTTCCTCCTCCTTTGTTGACATCACGGGGTGGATAAAAGCCGTTCTGTCGGCTTTGCCAATTCATTTGATTGGAGGGACGTGCTTTCGCAAGCGGGGCCTGCTGACGGGAGAGACCTTCAATCTGCGGTGGAGAAGAGGCGTTTGAAGTTGGCCGCGACCGTCGTTGCCAAGTCGTCCACCGACAGACCGCGAAGCCGGGCGGTGAAGCGGTAGATCGCCGCGAGGTTGGCGGGGTGATTCAGAGCCGCGTCTTCGAGTGAATAGGGACGGAGCGCCGACGGTGGAGGCATGTCCGGTGCGTCCGTTTCGATCAAAAGACGATTGTCCGGAACCTCTTTGAAAACCCTCTGCTGCGCGTGTTTGCGTTCGTGAGCGAAATGCCCGGACATCGAGAAATACGCTCCGAGTTGGGTGAAGCGCGGAAGCATCTCGGCCGGGCCCGAGTAGGAATGCAGAAGGAATCCGGCGCGAGGTGTTTCCGATTGGAGAATTTCGAGCAGTCGTCCCCAGGCTTTCAGGCAATGAACGGTGACGGGCAGCTGTCGCTCGTTCGCGAGTCGGAGCTGGGCGATGAAGATCTCCTCCTGGCGGAGAAGGTCGGGTTCCCGCATCCAGCGATCCAATCCGATTTCGCCGATGGCCGACGGACGCGTGTCGAGTTGTCGTCTGAGGTGGTCAAGCCACGCTGCGGAACAACGATCCACGCGCCACGGATGAACCCCGTAGCTCGGGAGGACGCGCTCGTCCCTTTGGGACAGATCGGCGATGCGGGGCCAGTCCGATTCGCACGTTCCGTTGACGACGAAGCCGTGAATGTTTTCGTGCCGGCAGTCCTCGAGAACACGTCCCAGCACACCGGCGATTCGATCATCCTGAAGATGATTGTGCGCGTCGAAGAGGGCAACGCGCTCCGTGTTCACGATGAGAGATGGGCCTGTGCGAATTCCCGGATGTTGCTCTCCAGTCGACCGAGACCGTTTCGACGATTTGAGGACAGATGTTGATTGATGCCGACCTGTTCGAGAAACGCGGTGTCCGCGTGAAATACCTCGGCCGGCTCGCCACCGCTGTAGAATTCACAGATCACGCCGGCCACGCCCCGCACGATGGCGGAGTCGGAATCGGACCTGAAGTAGAGACGACCGTCGCGTTCCTCCGGCACCATCCAAAGACTGGCCAGACAGCCGTCGATGCGGAACTCGTTCGTTCGATAAAGCTCGTCCAGACGTGGCAGCGCGCCTCCCTTGGCAATGACGAGGGCGAAGCGATGTTGAGGGTCGCGGATCGCGGACAGTTCCGCGATGAGGGCCTTCTTCTTGTTTTCCAAAGACATGATTGATTGGGGGCTTCGGGATTTGTCACCGGACAGACACGCCGTGGCAATGCCGCGTTTGCGCGGGGGAATACCGGAAACTCCCCGGTGTCGGATCCATCCTTTGGAGGCCTTGAAATCACTCGCTTTGGCCCGCGATCCATTCGGGGCGGTGCCGGAGAATCTCGGCCTTGAAATCGCCGAGACTTTGCCAGTGGAGGCGCTTGTTCAGATCGACCTCGGCGATGGCGACGGAGCCCCACGAACGGGCTTGGGCCAGCGTCTTGCCCTCGTGATCATAGATCGCGGATTTCATCCAGTCACCGGCGTCGTCCGTGTAGGTGCTGCTGACGACATAGACATGGTTTTCACAGGCCCGCGCCGAGCCGAGCAGGGGGTTGCAACCCCAGACCGGCCACGCGATCACCTCCGCGCCCTTCATGGAGAGCTGTCGGGCGACCTCGGGAAAGAATCCGTCGTAGCAGACCATCATGCCGACCTTTCCGAAACGGGTTTCGAAGACCGGATAATCCTTTCCGGGCGTGATGCCGCCCGCGATCTCCCCGCGCGGCAATGCGACCTTGCGATACTTCCCGATCACCTTGCCGTCGGGGCCGATGAGCACGGCGACGTTGTAGATGAGATGCCGCTCGCGTTCCAACAGACCGGCGACGATGTGGAGGTCGTGTTCACGCGCGAGCGCACCGAAGTATTCAGTTGATGGACCGGGGACGCTTTCGGCGCAGTCCGCGTAGGTTTTCCCGAGGCCGTAGTAGGTAAGGCATTCGGGCAACACGATCAGGTCCGCCCCCTTCGCAGCCGCGTCCTCAATGTGCGGGCGGAACAGTTCGCGATTGCCGGCCATGGTCTTGCCGCCGCGCGGTTGCAGATGGACCGTCGCGAGTCGGATGACGCGTTCCGGTGGCGCCGCGGTTTTCTCCAGCTTCACACGGGCCCATTCCACGCGACTGTCCGGAGCCCAACGGAATTCGAGTTCGATCCGCGCCTGGCGGGCCGCGTTGGGCGCCTGGTAGGTGTCGGAGACCTCGATCCAATCGCCGCTCGCGTCGGGTTGGTCGGCGGGCAGTTCGGGTTCGGCCGTGGGGCGCTCTCCGGGCCGGTGCGAGGCGTAGGACGGCTCGTCGCGTTTGACCCGGCCGCCGTTCTCGTCCTGCCAATGGAGGCGCACAACCGCGGCGCGTCTGGCAGCGCCTGTTCCGGTGAATTTCCGAAGGGCGCTGAAACGGTAGTGTTGGCCGCCTGTCACGGGGAGGGTGCTTGTCCAATGTCCCATCAACCCCTCCCGCTGATCGCTGCTGATGACGAACGCGCCTTCGCCTTGCGGGCCGCCCGTCGCGTCATAGGAAAAAGCCGGTCGGATCTCTTCCCGTGGCGTCGCCGTGGTCCAGCCGGCGGGCGGGACCGGTGAAGCGAACAGGGCGGTCGAGAGAAGGGGTGAGAAAAGGAGGCTTAGTACGGCGGTCTTCATTGGGCGATACAGTGATCCTTGGATGGAACCGCCGCGTGGTCAACTGCCATGGTCGGAACCGGGCGCGGGCGAAATCGGCCGGTCGGCGCGGCGTCTCGTGCCGGGAGAAGGCCACGAGCATTCAGTCTTCGGCCCGCTCGCCCGGGGGCGCCATCTTGACCAGTTTCGGATCAAATCGGCCGAGGATGTCGACGAGATCGGTTTGCGCATCCATGACCTGATGAATGTCCTTGTACACGCCCGGCGCTTCATCCAAACCGGCTGAAAGGAGGGTGACTCCGCGCTCCTTGAGCAGGCGGTTCACATCGTTCCAATTGAAGCGTTTGTTCGCCTTGGTGCGGCTCATCAGCCGGCCCGCGCCGTGCGAAGCCGAAGCCAGGGACGTTCTGTCGCCCCTGCCGCGCACGACGAAACCCGGGGTGGCCATGGATCCCGGGATGATTCCCAGCACCCCCGAGCCCGCCGGCGTCGCGCCCTTGCGATGCACGATCACATCGCGCCGCACCCCTTCCACCTCATGCGATTCCTTCCAGGCGAAGTTGTGATGGTTTTCGAGATCCAGCAGCACGTCGAGGCCGAGGCGCTTCGTGATCTGCCCGTGAATGCACGCATGATTCGCGGCGGCGTAATCGCCCATCAAGTTCATCGCGGCCCAGTACTCGGCTCCGGCCTCCTCGTCCAAGGAGAGCCACGCGAGGTGTTTCAGTTCTTTGGGGAGATCGGGATGTCTGTCCATCGCCAGCCTGCTGTAGTGGCCGCAAACCTGAGCGCCCGTTCCCCGGCTGCCGCTGTGGCTGAGCAGGGCCACATAACCGCCGGGAGGAAGCTCTCCGATCGGCTCGTGCGCTGTGAAGAAACCGAACTCCACGAAGTGATTCCCGCTCCCGCTGGTGCCCAATTGGGACCAAGCCTTGTCCCTGCAACGATGCGTGATCGGGCTGACGGACCAGTCGGCGTCCATCACCGCGTGCTCGCGACGGTCTCGGAAGGACGCGCCGATGCCGAAGCGGGTTTCTTCTTCGAGGGCACCGCGCAGCCGCTCGATCCTGCGGGGAAAATCTTTCGGCGGCATGTCGAGGACGGTGAGTTTCATGCGGCACGCAATGTCGACACCCACCGCGTATGGAATCACGGCGTTGTCCGTCGCCAGCACGCCGCCGATCGGCAGGCCGTATCCGACGTGCGCGTCGGGCATCAGCGCCCCCGCCACCGCCACGGGAAGGTGGCAGGCACGTTCCATCTGCTCCACCGCCTCGGCATCCAATCCCTCACCCCATTGCCGATAAGGCACCGCCTGACTGCGGGTGACCTTGGACGCGTCGGCCAACGCCTTTGCGAATCTGCCGCGACGGTCGTCGTTCAGAAAGGAGCTTGGATCCGCCAGCACGGCTGCGATCTCGTCGCGAATTCGGGTCTTGTCCCCGCCGGCGAGCACATAGTCCGCCATGAAACTCGTGGCCTGCCTGACCGGTTCCCCGAGCGGGACGCCCATCGCGATCAGGGCCTTGGTATTCATGCTGCGGATGTGGATCGTGTTCAGGCCCCGCCGCTAGAACTTCACCGTGAACTGCGCGGACACGAGTTGCTCGCCCTGTTGGGGGGCGGGACCGCGTTGGTGGCTGTAGCCGTATTGGAGTTTGGTCTGGATGTGGCGGGTCCAGCGGAAGCCGATGGCGGATTCGATTCGCCAGGCGTCGCGATCCCACGAGGCGACTCCGCCGGCTCCGTTCGGAACGTCGTCGAAGAACTGCTGGTTCCAGCGCAGGGCTCCGTAGAGGCGGGGGGTGAACTTGTATTTGCCCTCCAGATAGTAGCTGAGGGTTTCGGCCGGGCCGACGTTGGGGACGTCGAAGCGGGCGGCGATCGCCTCCGCCCAGATCAGCCAGCGATGCCAGGCGAAGGACAGGTCGGTCCCGACGGTGAATTGCTTGAAATCTCCGATGTCCGTTCCGATCGGCGTCACGGTGCCGGGCAGGAGATACGCCCCATGGCTGGCGGACGCGCCGACGTTCCACATGGCGCTGGGACGGTAGCCCACGCGGCCGCTGATCGTCGGATGGCTCCAGTTCACATCGAAGGGATCCCACGCGGGGGGGCGGGATGAAATCGAGGCGTTTTTGAATTCGAAAGCGTAGTCGAACTTATCGAGCGAGCCGAAGGCGGAGAATCCGGCCGTGTAGGCCGGACCCCAGAGAACGGGAAGCCAGCCAGCCTTGTTGTCGGGACCGTTCTGCCGGCCGAGGAATCCGCCGGGGCCGCCGGGAACAACCTGATCCGTGATCGTGGTGACGTGTTCGTAGGCCATCGGCGCGTTGATGAAGGGGTTTTCCCATGCGAGGTGACGGGGGACCCATCCGCCGAAGACGGTCGCGAACTTGCCCGCCTGAATGTTGAGACGGCCCTGATCCAGCACGGCGTAGCGCAGCAGGTATTCATCGACGCGCGCGTCGCCTTCGGGAACCGCGCCGGGATCGAATCCGCGATCGAATCGCGATTGCACGAGCGCGTAGAGGCGCTCGCCAAGCTGGGCGTCGACGAAGAGCGAAAGGCGGGGATTGAAGAAGAGATCGTCCGTGGGGAAGAGCAGTCCCGGCGGCGTTTGATCGACCGTGTAGGCCTCCAGATCGACACGCCCGCTCAGGTCGGCGCGGAACAGGCCGTCGGCAGATTCGACGCGAAGCGCGCTGTCCAGTTTATCCAGCAATTCTTGGGCGGTGCCGGCTTGCTGCCCTAGGAGGAGGAGGCCGGCGACACAGATTGACGCGAGTGTGGAGGAGGGTTTCATGCTGGATGGGGAGTCGCTGGAATTGCCTTCAACTTGCAGGCCCGCACGGGTTCGTCGAAGCCCTTCACCTGAAACGCGGGAAGTGCCTCGGTTTCGGCGTGTTGGGGCAGGCGTTCGAAAGTGTGCCGGTCGATGACGATCTCGTCGATGCCGGCGGCGCTGCAAAGCCGTGAGGCGAGATTCACGCGGGCTCCCATGACCGTGTAGTTGAGGCGATCCTCGGAGCCCATGCAGCCCGCGACCGCCTGTCCGCTTGCGAGTCCGATCCCGACGTGGATGGGCTGGGTGGCGGTGCGGTTTCGCTTTTCGCAGGCGGCGATCATTTCGAGACAGCAACGCGCGGCATTGTCGGCGTCGTTGCCGTAGCTCTTTGGCGCGCCGAAGACGGCCATGATCAGGTCTCCGACAAACTTGTCCACGACGCCGTGGTGGCGGTAGACGATGCGGGTCAGTTCCGTGAAGTGCTCGTTCATCAGCGCGATCACGTCAGTCGGCGTCATGTTTTGTGTCATGGCGGTGAATCCCCGGATGTCGCAGAAGATCACGCTGATCTCGCGCAGCTCGCCGCCGAGGGAAACGTCGCCCCGCATGAGTTCCTCCGCGACGGCCTTGTCCGTGACCATGTTGAGGACGGATTGGAACTTTTCCTTTTGCGCGAGACCTTCCGCCATCTCGTTGAACGATTCCGTGAGGCGGCCGATTTCATCGTGGTTTCGCACGGGCAGGCGAATGGAGAAATTCCCGCGTTGAATCTCGCCGGTGCCCTCCACCAGGGTGCCGATCGGCTCGGTAAGGCCCCGCGACATCAGGAGGCTGATGATCAGCGCGCCGCAAAGGACGACCGCGCCGAAAGCGGTCATGCGCTGCCGGAGCGCGGCTTCGTCCGCGACGGATTCCGCGAGGGAAAAAATTGCCAGCTGATAGGCGGGAAGAAAGGCGGACTCGGTGAGCGACTGAAAGAAAACGCGATGGGGTTCGCCATCGACCTCACTCACGATGGAGCCTTCGCCTGAGCCGGTTCGGATCGTGGTGGCCAGGACATCCCGAAGCGCCTCGCGAACATTGGGGCGCACGGAGCGGGACACCATTTCGCCGTCGACCCAGATGCCTGTCTGACTCCGTCGATCCCGGTCGGTGCCGGCCACGGCGTCAAAACCGATCACGAGCGCCCCGAGGTTTTGTCCCGTCGGGCGGAAGACGATCTTGGTGGCGATCACCTCCAGCATCCGCCGCGCCGCTCCGGTGCCGCGTGAGACATAGCCGACCCGTTGGGAGACGCCGTCCGCCATCGCGCGCGACACCTGGCGAAACGCGGTCTTAAGTTCCGCGGACTCCGCCGAATTGTCGGAGCCGGGTTCGTCCTCCGGGAAGATTTCGGCACCGTCGGGTCGGATGAATCGAATCAGAACGGGGGGTTGATCCAACACTTCCGCGTCCGGTCGGGGACGGGTGATGTCGCGGAGTTCGTCGCGCGAAATCTGATACAGCAACTCCCAGTCTTCCTCCTCCATCGCGGCTCCGATCCGCACGGAACGGGCGAGTTCGGAGCACCGCTCCCGCACGCGCGTCAGGCGGGCGCGGCGGATCGTGTCAAAGAGCGCGACCTGCGAGCGGAAGCGCTGTTCAAAGAGCTGGTCGTGGGAGGCACGCAGTCGGTCCTGCGCGACGTAAAGCGTGGTGGCCGTGACGCCGCCGACGACCAGCATCATGGCCGCGACCAGTTTGACCCGAAAGCTGATGCCGCGCGATCCCATCGGTCACTTGGAGGCGATCGTCATTTCGAGCGTGCGCCCCTCGGTGACGGTGACCTTGCGTTCAATGAACTTCCGTCCCCCGAGCCACGCCTTCAGGGTGAAATCACCCACCGGCAGATTCTCCAGACGGAAGTTTCCCTGAGGATCCGTCGTGGTGTAGTGAGGTGAATCCACCACGATCAGCGTCGACCGCATGTGCTCGTGGATCTCGCAGTAGAGCTGAATGATGCCGGCCTTGTCGAAAACGACGGCGGGCGGGGTCTCGTCCTTCAGGTAGCGGCCGAGGTCGAAACGCTTGGCTTTCGAGTAGGAGAAGACGTTGTGATAGGCATCGTCGTGGTTCGGAAAAAGAACCTTCGCCCCGACGGGGACCGCAGCGACCGCGTGTTCGAACTGATAATTTCGCTGCCCGATCGTGACGGTCTTCGTCGCGTCCGAAGCTTCGGATGGGAAATCGCCCTCCAGCCAGACCACGCCGACGTGTTCCTTGGGGGTTCCGATCTTGCCGACGATGTTTGAGTAGCGCTGACTGCTGACGGAGGCCTCGGGCTTGTCCGGCAGATCCGCGCGGCCGGCGACCGCGCCTGGCTCTGCCGCGAAGGTCGGCGAGGCGATCAACAATGCTGCGAGAGCGAGAAGACGAAACGGGCTGCGGTTGTGCATCGGTAGGTTGGACTGGTGGCCGGTGGGAACGCTATCCGAGCGCGTGGATGTGTGCAACCGGCGGGTTGGCTCTTCCGATTCGGGATAGGGGCTTGATCTGGCGGGGGGGGCGCGGTCGAATCAAACGCAAACATGGGTTCGCGAGCGGGAATGATTGTGAGTGGCGGGTTGGCGTTGATGCTGCTGACGGCGATCGGTCTGCGGCTGGCGTGGATCAACCAGCTTGGAGGCGTGCCCAACGCGACGATCGTCGAGCCGCTTCTCCAGGCGCTTCATGAGGCGCGCGGCGATCTTCCGGCCCGTGAGGCCTTGGTGCGTCTGGGCACGAACGCCATGCCGACGATCACGAACTACCTGGGATTTCGGGAGAGTAATCTTCGGGCAAAGCTGCGTGCGTTCGCCTCCTCCCGGCCATGGCTGAAGTTTCGGGTCTTCGGCGAGACAGACTACCGCGAGATGGCGCT
>JADHOF010000006.1 GCA_016779125.1 Verrucomicrobiia bacterium
GTTTATCGAAGTCCGGGAACTCCCGAGCAGCTGGGCGACCTGTCCGATTTGCGGCGGGGGGTGAATTACGTGGACACGGAATGTCTTAGAGCTATGGGTTGCGATGTGATCCCTGTGCCGTCCCATGTTCAGCTGGGAGGCAATCTTCCCTTTTCGCCGTTCCAGTTCTGAGTAGATGTTTCATTTTCAAGGTGACCTTTCGCTGCGCACCAAGGGCGAAGTCTGCGCAAAAATTGCCTCTCAGGCTTTTCAGATTGTGGGTTTGGAGTGTGAAAAACAGCATTTGATCAATTGATACTGCCGGGGTTTGAATGGCTGGCATTAAATTTGCTTCCATTGGGGTAGGTTGGGAATCACAAGACAAACATCGATGAAGTGGGGCTTGGGATATTCGTCCCTTCGCTTGGCCGTGGCTGCAGTGTTTCTTCTAGCGGTCCTCGTGGGGGCAGAGGAGGGTGCTATTCCGGGAACAATTTCGGATCCACGCCTCGACGAAGTCTTGAGCGGGAAACTGACGACCTCGTTTCAGCCGGAGTATGATCGGCATCTGGATCGCGTGATGATGTCGGTGCACAACATCTCGGATAAGGAATGGAGCGAGGTGAATTTCCGAAGCCTCGATTTGTTGCCAAGTTACAGCAGCGTGGTTCTGCTTGTGCATGAGAAGTGTTCCCCGGCAACCCTCGAGCGATCGCAGGCAGCCGTTGCCACCCGGACCGGCACGGGGTCGAGGATTGTGCGTTCGGCGATCCTTGAGCGATGGGCGCAGGATATTGGCGAAGGTGGTGCGGAGGGATTCATGCTCGGTGCCAAGGGTGGAGAAGTCTTGGACAGTCTTGTGGAACTTGGCATTTCGGCCCACCGCCACTTTTTGCCTCTGGATGGCGGGAATGTTCAACTTGCCCGAAACCGGTCTGGGCGAAGATTTGTCGTTCTTGGCAGCTCGGAGTTCAATCGCTCTGTCGATCTTTTCCTAGACAATCAGTGGGGGGCGCAGTCTCGGGAAAGTGCGCGTGAAGCTTATCTGAAGACCTTCGGTGGCGAGGATTTGATCGTGTTGCCGAACCTCTTGGAGGCGCACATCGACCAGTCTGTCCTGTTTTTGGGGGATGGCTTGGTCGCGACCGAAACGATGCCCGAGCCTGTCGGTGACGAACGTCGCATGTTTATCAACTTCAAGGCGGAATGGGCGAACGCCTCCAGCTCCGGGGCGACTTCGCCGGTATCGCTATATACCGCCGAATATAAGGGAGATACCCGCCGAGTCACCTACAACGCCACAAAGTCTGTCTTTGGTGAAGTGGTTCCGACCCAGTTCATGACGGCGGAGCAAAAGGAGGTCTTTCAGCGGTACCAACTCAGGTGCCCGCATCTCTACGACCTCGTTCACGCGGATCAAATCCGTTTTAATCGTCTCGCGATCGAACGTCTCTTGGTGGAACGGGGGTTTGAAATTGTCCGTTTGAAAACCTCGGTTTGGCACGAGTTGAATTGCCAGAACTTCGTCAACGGGATGGCTTTTCGAAATCGCGAGACGGGTCGCCCCTCGGTGCTGTTGCCGGTTTATCGTCGGCCGGGTGCCGTTGGTCAAGCGGTGGACACGGCCAATCTTCAGGGACTGAATCTGGAGAACGCGGAGATCCTGAAAGCGCGTGGATTTGACGTAATCCCCGTTCCCTCCCATTTGGGGTTGGGAGGGAATCTCCACTGCTCGATTCTGCAGTTTTAGGCTTACGAGGCCGGCTTGCCGTTGATGAACAGTTCGGCGACTTCCCGATCCTCGAGGATTCGGCCCGAGATCAGGAGTTCATCCAGAGACCCAAAGAAGCCGTAACGGTCTCCTCCCCGGTGCTCGGATTCCGATAGCGCGGGATTGCCCAGCTCCAAGTATTGGAACTCCAGCGGCGCGGCATTGGACATGACGGACTTGGACACCGGCTTTCCATTCCAAAAATGGGTCACCGCGCCGGAATCGGCGTCGTAGGTGACAGCCAATAGAGCCCATTGTCCGATCGCATCGTCCTTGAACAATCGAGGCGTGGCCGCGGTGTCCCAGTCCTGTCCGCTCTCGCTGGAACCGGTCGCCACCTTGAACTGCACCGATCCGGATCGGTCGATCATCCAGCGGATTTCTCCGCGCCGCCGCGAGGAGGGATACGTCGGGAATGAATCGTCCGCCTCGCGCTGCTCAGGCTGCTTGGTGCTGAGGAGCACGTATTGGGGTTGTGTGAATCCATCGACTCGCAGCCAGGTTGCGAGCGTCAGTCGGGCGTGATTTCCGGGAAGTCCCAACAACACCCGGTCCGTTCGCTTGCGAAACTCGAGCGCCTTTTTCCAGGGCCAGCGGCCTTCCGTCCACTTGGCGCCGATGACGATACCGTGCGAATCTCCGGCGGCGGCGACAGCATGATTCTCGACCCGTCGATCGCGGTAGACGTCGGACATGAACGTGTAGTGCAGCAGGGTTTCGGGTTCGCGGGACCACGATTGCGCGTGTTCCCACCAATCGACGGAGCGATTTGCAACGGCCTCGCGTTCGAGGCGGTCAATTTCGCCATTGCTTGGGAAGAACGCGGGGCGGTAGAGCACGGGTTCGAAGGCTTCTCCCGCCAGTTTGACCGCGCTCGCCTCCGCCAGCTCACGGCGTTGTCCGGCCTGATTTTCGACAGTGAGAACCCCGCTCAAAGTGTGGAGTTCGGCGTTTGAACCGACGACCTCAAGTCCGAAAGTGCCGCTCGTGTCAACGACAGCCCATCCCGGCGTGGAGAGGCGAAATCCGCGGCCGGGGCTGTCCAGACTACATGTGGCGGCACCCTGGAGCAGGCGGGCTTCCACGGCGGAGGCGAGTTCAAGGCTCGCCGGGCCGCGCAGGAGGAGCCGGGCTCCATCCACAAAGTCGAGCTGTGCGAGTCCCGAATCGAGGTGGAAGCGACCGGGGCGAAGCGGTGAGCCACTTTGCCGGCCTGCTTCGACGGGGCCGGCACCGTTGACGATACGTGTGAGGATGGCGACGGGCGCGCGGACCGCGTCCTCCGGCAAGTTGACGGGTGGCGTCTTCAGTGTCGCCGAGATCGTTGGCCTGGAACCCATTCCGAACTGAAACGCGACCATGACGCTGCCAAGCCAGATCACGACTGCCGCAAAGCCGAAGCCGAGCCAACGGGTCCAATTGAGCCGCTTTCGGTCGGTGTCGATTCGAATCCATTCCTCCGCCACGCGTTCCTCGAATTCGGCGTCCGCTTCGATGTCGGGCCGGGCAATCAATTCATTCAGCTCGAGCCAGCGGGGCTCTGCCGACTGGATGGCGCGCGTCATGGCTCGCATTTGGGCGTCCTCGGCAAATTCAGCGCGGAATAGTGCGTCTGAACGCAAACGGGCAAGCAGGGCTGATTGGCGTTCGGCCGGCAGTTCGACATGGCCGAGCCAGGCTGCCGTCAGATCCTCAAAGTCTTTTTCCATCATTCGGATTTCTCCATGCAGGCCCGCAGCAACTTGTTGGCCCGGTGATTCATTGTGTAAAGCGCGCCGGAGCTCATACCCAGTTCGAGCGCGAGTTCTGCCGCCCGCCGTCCTTCTAGTCCCGCCCTGACGATGCGTCGCATTTTCTCGGGCAGTTCCGTGATGCAGCGCAGCAGACGCTCAATTCGTTCTCCGCTCAGGTTGGCGGCCAGCTTTTCATGGTCGGAATCCAATACCTCGGCGATTTCGCCGCGAAATCTTTCCATGGCGCTCTTGCGGCGGGCGAGTGTGCGAAAATGGGTCATTAGCTTGTTGCGCGCGATACCCCGCAGCCAGGCCCCGAAATCTTCGCCGTCGCGGAAGCGTTCGAGATTCTCAAAGGCTGTGATAAAACAGTCCTGCGCCAGGTCGTCGACGTCGTCCAGGTGGTAGAGCCGTCCGGCGAGAAAGGCGCGCAGTGGCAGGGCGTGTACCTTCACCACGCGGCGAAAGGCCTCCTTGTCTCCGTCGCGCACCTTCCGGATCGCGGTTTGTATGTCGAGCTCGTCCGGCGCGGGCATCACCCCACACCTTTGCCGAAACAGGATAAATCTTACAATCTTGAGTGGAGAAACCGCTTGCCGCCCGGGGTTGGGCAATTATCCTGAACTTTGTTCAAAATGCCGTGTAAGAATTGCGGGTTCGCGGTGAACTGTTCGTGCTTGGGGCATTTGAACTAAGAACTTCTGGAAACATCGAGTATTACGACATCATGAAACAAGATTGCGGCTATCATCCCGGAACGCGTTTGGATTCAGCGCCACTTTTTTCCTCCAGGCGCGACTTTTTGAATTCTGTTGGTACCGGATTCGGTGCCTTGGCGCTGGCCAGTATCATGTATCCCGAGCTTGTTCGCGAGGCGGGAGCCCAATCGGCGGGCGGCATGCTTGCGCCGAAAGAGCCGCATTACCCTGGGACAGCCAAACGGGCCGTTCATATTTACCAGAGCGGGGCGCAAGCCCATCAGGACACGTGGGACTACAAGCCGGAGCTTGTAGCCTCGGCCGGCAAAGGCGCTGACCGCGGACGCAAGCTTCTCGCTCCGCAATTTGCCTTCTCGCCGAAGGGGCAGAGCGGCCTTCCCATGAGCGAGGTCTGGGAAAACCTTTCCACCCACGCGGACGATCTCGCGGTCATCAACTCGATGTATACCGACGCGCCCGCCCACGGCCCCGCGACACTGATTCAGACGACCGGTGATTTCAGGCTTCCGAAACCCTCCCTTGGATCATGGGTGGTCTACGGACTCGGTACGGAAAATCAGAACCTGCCGGCCTTTGTTGCAATGAATCCCGGCGGCTATCCGGGCGAAGGAGCCAAGAACTGGCAATCGGCCTTCATGCCGGGAGCTTATCAGGGAACCTTTGTCGATCCGACCGCGACCGATATCGAGCGGGTCATTGAAAACATCCGCAACAAATTCACCACCGCCAGCGACCAGCGAAACCAGCTGGATCTGTTGAACAAGATCAACGAGCTCCACAAACAGAAGCGACAGGCGGAGGATCAGCTGGATGCTCGGATTCAGTCATACGAATTGGCCTACCGCATGCAGGCCGACGCGACGGAGGCCTTTGATGTGAGCCGCGAATCTGCGGACGTGCTGGAGAGATACGGTGCCACGGCCCCGGATCCGGCCCTCCGCGCGCAGGCGCGGCAGTTTATCATCGCCCGTCGTCTGCTGGAGCGTGGTGTCCGCTTCGTGCAGGTTTGGAACGGCGGTTGGGACACGCACAACAACGCGCGAGCGACCATTACCCGGAACGCGAGCCGGATCGACAAGCCGATCGCCGCGTTTATGACGGACCTGAAGGATCGCGGCCTTTTCGAGGAAACGATCATCGCTTCGAGCACGGAGTTTGGCCGCAGTTCCACGGAAGACGGTCCGGGCGGACGTTCCCACAACGCCAGGGCGTTTTCGAGCTGGCTGGCCGGTGGTGGAATCAAGGGCGGGCAGATCTACGGATCAACCGATGAGCTTGGCGCTGCGGCCGTCGACAACAAGGTGCATGTGCACGAGTTGCATTCAACGATCCTGCACGCGCTGGGATTTGACTCCGAACGACTGACTTACCGAAACAGCGGACGTGATTTCCGGCTGACGGACGTTTCCGGTGCGCAACCGGTCCGGTCCCTGTTCGCCTAGTTTGCGAGTGTTTACCGGCTCGCCCTTTCGGGGCGAGCCGCTTTTGTTTTGGTCCGCAAAATTTCGAAACGAAGAGCAGAGTGATATGAAGACACGTTTACCGATCATCATGGGGGCGCTGGTGTTGGCTTCGGCCCCGGTTTCAGCGCAGCAGGAACAACCGCTGTCCCCGCAGGATCTGGAGTTTTTCGAGGCGAAGATCCGCCCGGCGCTGATTGAGCATTGCTACGATTGCCATAGCGCCGAGTCCAAGGTGAAGGGCGGACTTCAGGTGGACGGCAAGGTCGCGTTGCTCAAGGGGGGAACCTCGGGTGCCGCGATCATTCCCCGTCAGCCGAGCAAGAGTCTTTTCGTCAAGGCGATCCGTTACACGGATTCTGACATGCAGATGCCACCGGACGGGAAGCTGCCCGACAGTGTCATCGCAGACTTCGAGGAATGGATTCGGATGGGCGCGCCGGATCCCCGGGTCGGCAAGGCTGCGGCAGTGCTCAAATCCGATGCTGATCGTGAAAAAGCGAAGGAACACTGGGGTTTTCAGCCGATCGTGAAGCCCGCCGTGCCCGAACCGAAGACGAACATTCGTTCATGGGCGAAGAATGAAATCGACTACTTCATTCAGGCAAAGCTTGAGGAAAAGGGAATGGTGCCGTCCATTCAGGCGGACAAATTGACCCTGATTCGGCGCGCCTATTTCGACCTGATCGGAATTCCCCCGAGCATGGAGCAGGTCAAGAACTTCATGGCCGACGATTCCCCGTCCGCTTACGAGAAGGTCATTGATGAACTCTTGAATTCCGAACATTACGGCGAACGCTGGGGGCGCTACTGGCTGGATGTCGCCCGTTACGCCGACACGCGCGGTGAACAAAACAACAACCGGATGGCCGATAACCGCCTGCTGCATGCTTGGACCTACCGGGACTGGGTGGTCAATGCGGTGAACAAGGACATGCCCTACGACAAGTTTCTTCAGTACCAGATCGCGGCAGATCTGATGTCCGGCGCGAAGCAGGAGGACTTGGCCGCTCTGGGATTTCTCTCCATCTATCGCGCGGTCAACAACAAGCAGGAGGTGATCGACGACCAGATCGACGTCGTCACGCGGGGCATGATGAGTCTCTCCGTTTACTGCGCCCGTTGCCACGACCACAAGTTTGATCCCGTCACCACCAAGGATTACTACGGCCTCTACGGGGTCTTCGACAGCATCAAGGTTTCGGAGAACAAACCCATCATCGAGGACATGACCGAGGTGCAGCAGCGCCCCGAGTATCAATCCTATCTTAACGAGAAGAGCCGGTTGTTGGCCGAGTTGAACGAGTTCCGCCGCGAGAAGCTGACCGAATACCTCGGCGATGCGAAGATGAACACGTCCCGCTATATGGTTTTCGCCCGCCTCATGGACGTTACGGATCAATTCAAACTGGCCAGCCGCGCTGATGAAGACATGTTCGAGGAGCGTTACGAGCTGGATGCCGACTTGGCGAAGAGTTGGAATCGTTTTCTCAAGGAAAAGAGCCGCAAACCCGATTCCGTCTTCACTCCGTGGCGCGACTACATCGCGTTGAGTAGCACCAACTTTTTCAACGAGTCCAAGAAGCTGGCGAAAAAGTATTACTCCGATGGCAAGGCGGCGAAGGGGTTGAATGCCTACGTGGCAAAAGCTTTCGCCAGTCCCGCCCGAGATCTGAATGACGTGGCGGCCCGCTACGCGTCCCTGTTTGCCAAGGGTGAGGAGGCTTGGGTCAACGCCCTCTCGCGAAACGCCCGCGAACGGGTCATCAAGAAGGACGAGGAAATCAAGGAGATCACCAAGCTTGAGGATTCTGACATGGAGGAGCTTCGGCAGGTTTATTACGGCCGCAGGGCTCCGGCCAATGTTTCCTACAATCAGCTTGCCCGTAAGGACAACAACCGCATCGGCAATCAGGAACGCCGTTGGCACAACGACATTGAGTTGTTGGAGATGAATCACCCGGGCTCACCGAAGCGGGCGATGTCCGTTGAAGATTTGCCGAGACCGCGGGAACCCCGTGTTTTTGCAAAGGGAGATCCAAGCAAACCGGGTGACACCGTGCCGCGAAAGTTTATCGAAGTGTTGGAACCGAACGGAGGACGCTTTACCCGGGGCTCCGGTCGATTGGAGCTCGCCTACAAGGTTGCCAGCGCGAAAAACCCGTTGACGGCACGGGTCGCGATGAACCGGGTGTGGATGAATCATTTTGGCGCACCCATCGTGAGAACTCCGACGGACTTTGGCGTGCGTGCGGCCGAACCCACCCATCCCGAGCTGCTGGATTACCTGTCGGCCTGGTTCATCGAGCGGGGCTGGTCCATGAAGCGGGTTCATAAATTCATCATGACCTCTGCGACCTACCAGCAGGCCAGCGACGTTCGGCCGAAATACATGGTGGAGGATTCTGCCAATATGACCTTTTGGCGCATGAACCGACGGCGTCTCGATTTCGAGGGCTTCCGGGACTCCCTCCTGTCTGTCAGCGGCATGCTTGACGACACTGTGGGCGGTCCTCCTTACAATCCTCTGGAGATGCCGCTGATTCCCCGCCGAACGATGTATTCGTACATTGACCGGCGCAATCTGCCGGATGTGTTTCGGACTTTTGATTTCGCGAATCCGAACATGACGCAGGGTGAGCGCTTCAGTTCCACCGTGCCGCAACAGGCCTTGTACATGATGAACAGTCCCTTCGTCGCCGAGCTGGCCCGGAATGTCGTCGAGCGAGCGGACGTGAAGAGCAAGATCGACGAACGGCAGAAGATCGACGCGTTGTATGAGACCGCGTTCCAACGGAAGCCGTCGGAACTCGAAGTCCGGCTTGGGATGAACTTCCTCAAACAGCAGCAGGAGGTCGAGGCCGCCCGCAAACCCAGCCAGATTTGGGTCTATGGTTTTGGGCCTTACGATCCCGCCAAGAAGCGTCTGCTGCGTTTTACCGAACTGCCTCACTACAGCATCTTGGATGGGGCCTATCAGGCCGCAGACACGTATCCGGATTCCCGTCTTGGCGCGCTTCGCGTGGGCGCGGACGGTGGCAGCCCAGGTCCGAATCGCAGCCTCGCGGCAATTCGCCGCTGGCGCTCCCCGATCAGCGGCACCGTTTCAATTGACGGAATTCTGGAACATCTCGGCAATGAAGGTGACGGAATGGAAGCTTACATTGTGTTCAAGGAGCAGTTCGAAGTCGGGCGGTTTATTGCCTTCAATGGCGATCAACCCACCAAGGTTCCCAAGCTGCGTGTGGCGGCGGGCGACACCATCGATTTCGTCGTGAATTGCCGCGGAAACGATAATGGTGACGTCTTCTATTGGGCTCCGACGATCAAGGCGACCTCCGGGCAGAGCGACACGACGGGAGTAGTAGAAGCCTTTTTTGCCGGGGGCGGTGGGAACGGCGGAGGAATGGGTGGAATGGGCGGTGCCGCCGCTGCGGCTGCGGTTCGCAAGAACACTTGGAACGCTTCGCAGGATTTTTACGTGGAGCAGGAAGACGCGGCGCTTCGCATGCTGACCTCTTGGGAGAAGTTTGCCCACGTGTTGCTGCTCTCGAACGAAATGATGTTCTTCGATTGAGATCCTGCCGGTCTCGTTGACACTTGCGCCAGAGGGACTGTCTTCGGACAGTCCCTTTGTTCTTATGAAGGCCCACATCGCCATGCTCGCCTGTGTCGTCCGCGTGACCTCTGCTCCCGCAGGGGAGCTTCCACCGGATCTGATGTCTTTCTTTCAGCCGCCCTCAGAATTTGTCGGGGATACCTCCGGATACGGCACGATTCTACGCTTCGACGATGGTCGATCGGTTGACACTCCGGCGGATTGGTCGGGTCGTCGCGCGGAGATTCTGGACAACTGGCATTCACTGATGGGGCGATGGCCGGATCCGGTGGAGAATTTCGAAACAGAGATCCTGGAGACGAAGACGCGGGAGGATTTCATTCAGCAAAAGCTTCGTTTTCGTTGGAGTCCGAACGAGAAAACGACCGGCTACCTGTTGCTGCCAAAAGGACCGGGTCCGCATCCGGCCGTCGTGACGGTGTTTTACGAGCCTGAGACCGCCATCGGGCTGGGAAGGCCGGACCGAGATTTCGCGCTTCAACTTGTCCGCCGCGGGTTTGTCGCGCTTTCGCTTGGTACGAGTGAAACCACGGCGGCCAAGACTTACTCGATTTACTGGCCCAATCGCGAACGGGCTGAAGTGCAGCCACTTTCGATGCTGGCCTGTGCGACGGCGAACGCGTGGCGAATGCTTTCGGCGAGGCCGGAGGTGGACGAAAAGCGCATCGGAATCGTCGGCCACTCGTATGGCGGCAAATGGGCGATGTTCGCCTCGTGCCTGTTCGAGGGATTCGCCTGCGCGGCATGGTCCGACCCGGGCATTGTGTTCGATGATAATCGTCCGAGTGTGAACTACCACGAACCATGGTATCTGGGTTATGAGCCTCCGCCCTGGCGAAAACGTGGCCCGATCTCGGCGTCCAATCCCGCGACGGGGCTGTATCCGCGCTTGCGCGCGTCCGGTCGGGATTTGCATGAGCTGCATGCCTTGATGGCTCCGCGGCCGTTTTTGGTTTCGGGCGGGAGCGAGGATTCGCCGCGCCGTTGGCGTGCTTTGAATCGAACCCGAGAGGTCTACGATCTGTTGGGAGTCCCCGGGAGGATCGGAATGAGCAATCGCCCGGAGCACTCACCGAACGCGGAGTCTAACGAAGTCATCGCCCGTTTCTTCGAGCACTTTTTGGGTTCCGCTCGCTGAGGCTTTGCCAGCCACGGGCGCTGTGTGCATCCTCATCCCATGTCTTTGAAGATCGAAAAAGTCGAGGCGCTTGATATCCGCTTTCCAACGTCGCGATCCCTCGACGGGTCGGATGCGATGAATCCTGATCCCGATTATTCAGCCGCGTATGTGATCTTGCACACCAGCGAACCCGGGCTGGAAGGACATGGGCTTACTTTCACCATTGGGCGGGGGAACGAAATCTGTGTCGCGGCGATCAACGCGATCAAAGGGATGGTCGAGGGGCGCGATTTCTCCGAATTCACATCACGGCCCGGCGAGTTTTGGAGAATGCTTGTCGGGGATAGTCAGCTTCGATGGCTTGGGCCGGAGAAGGGCGTCATCCATATGGCGACCGCCGCCGTGGTCAACGCGTTGTGGGATTTGTGGGCGAAGCTGCAGAAGAAGCCGCTCTGGAAACTTCTTGCCGACATGACTCCCGAGCAGCTTGTCGCGTGCGTCGATTTCCGCCACATCCACGACGCGTTGACGCCTCAACAGGCGATCGCCCTGCTGAAGGATAAGGAGGCTGGAAAGGCGGAGCGCGAGCGGGAGCTTTTGACGAAGGGATATCCGGCTTACACAACGTCTGCGGGTTGGCTCGGTTATGACGACGATAAAATTCGGCGTCTGTGTCGGGAGGCCTTGGCGGAAGGGTGGGATGCGATGAAGATCAAGGTTGGGCGCGATCTCAAGGATGACATTCGACGCTGCGAAATTATTCGGGAGGAGATCGGTCAAGATCGAAAGCTGATGACTGACGCGAACCAGGTTTGGGAGGTGAATCAGGCGATCTCCTGGATGCGCGCCCTCGGCAGATTTAATCCCCATTGGATCGAGGAGCCGACAAGTCCGGACGACATTGGCGGGCATCAGACGATTGGTCAGGCGATTGCCCCCATCAAGGTTGCCACCGGCGAGCACTGTCACAACCGGATCATGTTCAAACAGTTCATGCAGGCGGAGGCCATTGATTTTGTTCAAATTGACGCCTGTCGAATGGGGGGGGTGAACGAGGTTATCGCGGTCCTTCTGCTCGCCGCGCGGTTCGGTTTGCCCGTTTGTCCCCACGGCGGTGGCGTCGGGCTCTGCGAATATGTGCAGCATCTGTCGATGTTCGATTTCATCGCCGTCAGCGGGACGATGGAGGATCGGATGATCGAATATGTCGATCACCTGCACGAACACTTCTTCGATCCCTGCCGGTTGAACATGGGGCGCTATTACGCGCCGTCGTTGCCCGGCTATAGCATCACGATGAAACCCGAATCGCTGGCCCGTTACCGGTTTCCCGAGGGTCCGGCCTGGACGGAATGATTGGCTTGCCGGTCTAGATTGCGGCCGCGATGGCGTCTCCCATTTCGGAGGTGCCGATCCGCCGGGCACCGGGATCGTGGCTGCTGAAGATGTCTCCCGTACGGCAGCCGTCGGAGATCGCCTTGCTCACGGCTGCGTCGATCGCATTGGCAGCCTCGTTCAAACCGAAGCTGTACCGCAGCATCATTGCGGATGAGAGAATCTGGGCGATCGGATTTGCCAGGTTTTTGCCGGCAATATCGGGCGCGGTGCCGCCGGCGGGCTCGTAAAGACCAAAGGTGATCCCGGCTTCCGTGTTGCCGAGACTCGCGCTGGGCAACATTCCGAGTGAGCCGGCAAGGGCTGCGGCCTCGTCGCTCAGGATGTCGCCGAACATGTTTTCGCACAGCATCACGTCGAACTGCGTCGGGTTGAGCATCATCTGCATCGCGCCGTTGTCGACGAACATGTGCTCGAGTTTCACGTCCGGATAGTTCTTGGCGACGCGTTCCACAACCTTGCGCCAGAGGATGCCGTTCTCCAGCACGTTCGCCTTGTCGATGCTGGTAAGCTTTTTGCGTCGCAGCTGCGCTGCCTTGAAACCGACGTGGGCGATGCGCTCAATTTCCGGTTCGGTGTAGACCATCGTATCAATGGCCCGTTCATAGCGGAGGATGCGGCGGGTTTTTTTCTTGTCCTCCGGGTTGACGGAGTCTTTCTGCGTGACCAGCTCGGTGGTTTTCGGCTGGCCGAAATACATGCCGCCGGTGAGTTCGCGCACGACGAGCATGTCGATGCCTTCCCCTTGGCGCTCGGGTTTGAGCGGGCAGGCGTGGGCGAGCTGTTTTGGAAGGGTGACGGGACGCAGGTTGGCGAAGAGGCCGAACTCCTTGCGTAGACGGAGCAGGGCGGCGCGTTCAGGCCGCTCCTCCTTCGGAATGGTCGGATCGCGATCCGGCAACCCGACGGAGCCGAAGAGAATCGCGTTGGAGTTGCGACAGAGCTCGAAGGTTTCGTCCGGCAGGGCCTTGCCGGCGGCGTCGATTCCGGCCCAGCCGACGGGGGCTTCGGTGATGTTGAGGGTGACGCCAAATCTGCCTTCAACGGCGCGCAGAACTTTCAGCGCTTCCGCCATCACTTCGGGACCGATTCCATCGCCCGCGAGTGCGGCGACATTAAAACTGTTTTCGCTCATGGGTGGGCGAAGATAGAAACAGGTTCCGCCGGTTAGAAGCAGAAACTCGAAGCGAAGCGTCCGGGAACGAGCATTGGACATTCGAAGGATGGCAGACCATGATTCGCCGGTCTTATGGAAGACCTCCAGCCGACCATTTCACCCAGATCAAAGCCCTCTGACGCAGCTGCACGGGACCGTGCGAAGGGGCGCGTCGGGGACGCCTATCCGCGTATTCCCGGCATCAACGTACCCGCCGTGCTTTCCCGTTTGAATCTGTCCTGGGATGAACTGCGGGATCGGTTACGGGATTTCTCGCTGAATCATGGACAATCCTTGGTCGAACTGCGCGGGGCCTTGGACGACGGCGACCATGCCGCAGCGCGTCGTCTGGCTGTGGAGATGGGGATTTCCGGCGCGAACTTTGGGGCCAGCGGATTGATGGAAAAAAGCCGGGCGCTCGAATTCGCCTTCCGGACGGGTGAAAAATTCTATGAGCACCTCTATGACTCCTTGGAGATGGAGTTCAGCGGTCTGGTGGCCGGAGTGGAGCGTTTGAATGGCCAGGGCGCGATCGACGACGTGCGGGATGTGATTCGTTCACTTTATGATTTTGCGGGACTTCGCGCCGCCTTTGACGATCTCCAGTCGCGCCTTCGAACAATGGAATGGATCGGGGCGGACGCGGCGTTGAAGCGCGTGCGCGAGCTGGGGATCCCGCCGGAAAGTCTGGAGGGCTTCCGAGAACTGGAGAAACTGGTTCGGGACCGATCGGCAGCCGACGCCCTCGAAATGACGGGTATCCTGAAACAAAACCTGGATTGATTTCCTCGGCCGCAATCGGCCCCGCCCCAACATGGTCACCGCAATTATCGTCGCCGCCGGCAAGGGCACCCGCATGGGGCCAAATGTGGACAAGCTCTTCCTCGAGGTTGCGGGACGACCGATTGTCGCTCACACGTGGGAGCGGTTTGATCGCTCGCCGAGCGTGGATGAGATCGTCCTCGTGGTCCGAGAGGGAATGCAGGCGGAATTTGAGGAGCTGGCGGGAGTGAACGGGTTTACCAAGCAATACCGAATGGTCGCCGGAGGGAAGGAGAGGCAGGACTCGGTGTGGAACGGAATACAGGCGGCGAATCCGTCCGCGGAGATCATAGCCATCCATGACGGAGCCCGCCCCTGCGTGACCGAGACGATCATTGCCGATTGTGTGCGCGCCGCGCGTGAACACGGAGCGGCGGTCGCGGCGTCCTCGGTGACCGACACGATCAAGGAAGCGACGGCGGACGGCCTGATCTCCCGGCATATCGATCGCTCCAAGCTGCGCGCGGTGCAGACGCCCCAGACGTTTCGAGCCGAGATTATTCGGAGTGCTTTGGGAGAGGCGCAGGCCCGGGGCATCGCGGTGACGGACGACACGGCTGCCTGCGACCTGATCGGCCAGACCGTTCGCCTGGTTGAGAGTGCGACGCCGAATCCAAAGGCGACTGCGCCTTCCGATATTCCGTGGCTGGAACTTCTGTTGAAGGCCTGACGGCGTGAGATCCGTTTCTGAACCGGTTCCGGCCAAAAGCCGGTGGAAACCGGGATTTGCTCCGCGTGCGGACCGCCGCAAGCACTGGTGAATCTCGGTCGTTGACACTCCGTCTGATTCGCGAAATACATACGCCCCATGAACGAATCCCCATTGTCTTCCAACACGCGCCGCGATTTTTTGAAAACCACCGGAGCTGTCACGGCGGCTGGCGCGCTGACAGGCGTGACGCTGCCCAAGGTGCATGCCGCGCATGACGACACGATCAAGATTGGTCTGGTCGGTTGCGGTGGACGGGGGACCGGCGCGGTGCAGAACGCGCTCAATCTTTCCGCCGCCTTCGGCCCCATCAAGCTGGTCGGCATGGCGGATGTTTTCGACAGCCACATTGACAGCAAGCACAAGGCGTTGGAGCGGAAGTTCAAGGACAAGATGGACGTCCCGCCGGAACGTCGTTTTGTCAGCTTCGACGGCTACAAGAACGTGATCGACTCCGTCGGCAAGGGCGGCGTCGCGATCTTCACGACACCCTGCGCCTTCCGTTGGGTGCATTACCAATACGCGATCGAGCGGGGCGTCAACGTGTTCATGGAAAAGCCCGTCTGCCCGGACGCGCCGTCGGGGCGGAAGATGCTGGAGCTGAACGAGCTGGCGATGAAGAAGAACCTGAAGGTCGGTGTCGGCCTGATGGTGCGCCACTGCCGCGGCCGGCGTGAATTGTGGAATCGTATTCAGGATGGGCAGATCGGCGAGATCACCATGATGCGTGCCTACCGGATGGCCGGGAAGATCGCCTCCTTCAGTTCCAAATATCAGGTGGACGAGCCCGAATATCAGGAATGGTCCGAAACCCTTTATCAGATCAAGCGCTTCCATAGCTTTCTGTGGCTCAGCGGCGGCGCGTTCAGCGATTACAACATCCATCAGATCGACGAGTGCTCCTGGATGAAGAACGACTGGCCGATCGAGGCGCACGCGGTCGGCGGTCGGCATTACAAGACCGACATCAAGGACGGCAAGGAATGGGCGGACCAGAACTTCGACAGCTACGGCGTCGAGTACACCTACCCGGACGGAACGAAACTGATGTTCGACGGACGCAACATCATGGGCTGCTCGAACGAGATGGCCAGCTACGTCCACGGCACCAAGGGGTCCGGTGTGGTCTCCATGGGCGGACACACCCCGGGCAAAGTTCGACTTTTCAAGGATCACCACGTTTCCAAGAACGATCGCGCCGACAATATCCTGTGGGCCTACCCGCAGCCGGAGGCCAATCCATACGATTTGGAATGGGAAGACCTGATCAACGCCATTCGCAACGACGAGCCCTACAACGAGGTCGAACGCGGCGTGCGCGCCTCCATGGTCACGGCGATGGGCCGATTCGCGGCCCACACCGGCAAGATCACCCGCTGGGACGACTACAAGAACAACGATTTCTTCATGTCGCCGAACGCCGACAAGATCACCTTCGACGGCCCCTCGCCGCTCCAACTCGATCCGGACGGCCGCTATCCGAAACCGATGCCGGGTGTCTTCTCCAAGGAAGAATATCGGGCCAAGGTCGCTCCGAAGAAGGAGGCCTGAGCAGCGCCATCTCTTATCCCGAAAGGCCGGGCATTTCGCCCGGCCTTTCTTTTTCTCCACCTTCACTCCCACCATTGCCACGTGACCGCCGCCGACTTTGAAGCATTGACCTCCCTCGGTTGGGACTCCGGTCGAGCGGAGGAATTTGCCGAGCTTGAAGCGGGCGAAGAGCTTGTGCCCGCGCGGGTGTCGATGGAGACCAAGCTTAACTACCTCGTCTGGACTGCGGACGCGGAGCTTCCGGCGAAGGTGACAGGCAGGTTGTTGCATGACACGAAGCGCGATCCCTTGCGGCGGCCGAAAGTCGGCGATTGGGTGGGGGTGACCTTCGCTGACGGGGGCGAAAAGGTGCAGATCCGTCAGATGCTGCCCAGACGCACCCAGCTGACCCGCAAGGTGGTGGGGCGGCGGAATGAGGGGCAGGTCGTGGCGGCGAACATTGACACCGTCTTCGTCATGCAGGGGCTGGATGACAATTTCAACCTGCGTCGTCTCGAACGCTGCCTCGTGATGGTGCATGAGGGCGGGGCGGAACCAGTCGTGTTGTTGAACAAGGCGGATCTGCACGAGGACGCGGCGGGGGTGGCCCGCGAGGCGGCCGTGGCGGCAGGAGACTCGCCGGTGGTGTGTGTGTCGGCGGTCACGGGGGCAGGGATTTCGGGGTTGAAGCGCTGGCTTAGGCCGGGGCGCACGGTTGCGTTTATCGGCTCTTCGGGAGTCGGTAAATCGACCCTGCTCAACCGCCTGCACGGTGAGGAACTACAGGAGACCGGCGAGGTGCGGGAGCGGGATTCAAAGGGACGGCACACGACGGTCCGCCGAGAACTCTTTTTTCTCGGAGACCAGGGGCTGGTGATCGACACGCCGGGCATGAGGGAATTTCATCTTTGGTTTGCCGCCGACGGACTGGACGCCGCGTTTGCCGATATTGAAGCGTTTGCGCGGACTTGCCGATTTGGTGATTGTTCGCATTCGAGCGAGCCGGACTGCGCCGTGCTGGCGGCGGTGGCCGAGGGGAGACTGGCCGAGGAGCGGCACCGCAACTTTCTCCGTCTACAGGCCGATCTGGCGAAGCTGGATAAAAATTACGAGCGACGCATGTGGCGGGACAAGGCATCCGGTTCCTTTTCCCCGGCGAGGGCACCGCGTCCGTTCAAACGCGGTGGACGATGATTTGCTCTCTCGCTCCCGGGCCTGAAGGAATCGACCGATAGATTCGTTCAACGCAAGGCCCTGCCCAGGAGGTTGTGGGTGATGCGTTGGATGCGCTCATCGGGTCCGTGCGGCCGGCTCCAGTGGGACCACGGCAGCATGTGCCCCGGCGGGGAGGAAAGGCCTTGGGCCCACCAGATGGTGGAGGCGTTGAAGACGAAGTTTCTTTTTGGACCGGGATAGATCGTGGCGCTCCATTGCTGGGGATTTACGCCCCCCTGTAGCGCGGTGCCGGCGGCCACGGTTTCAAGGCCGGCGATGTCTTGCGGCGGGTCGCCGTGGTATTCCCATCCGATCATGCCGGGAATGCTCTCGCCTTTGCGCATGCCGGTGCCTTCGAAGATCCAGTGACCGGCGTTGGCACAGGTCCAATCGCCGCCGCCATTCACAGGCTCCACGTTTCGCGCACCCATCAGGTAGCCTTCGTCCGGACCGCGATGGGGGAAGGGGCCGTGTTTCTTGTCACGATTGGCCGCGTATTGGTAATCCCCGCCGTAGGGACCGCCGCGAAACATGATTCGCTTTGCAACGCCGGAGGTGCTGTCGGAGAGCGGAGTCACCCAGCACACGGAGTTGCCGGAAAAAAACAGAATGTTCGTGCCCGAGTCGCGCAGTTTCACGACGTTCTTGTATTGGCGGATATCCCAATATTCGTCATGCCCGACGCTGAGAAATGCCTTGAAGCGCTCCGGTCTCGCGTAGGCGGGATCGACCATGTCCGAGTTCGAACAATAGGTGACATCGTAGCCGTGCTTCTCGAGCCAGTAGGCGAAGGGGAATTCGAAACACAGCCATTCACCCGATCCGATCGATTGCGGGTTGTCGTAGATCTGGGCGTACTTCGCATAGGGCCGATCAAAACTGACATCGGCCCACGGTCCCTGGTTTCCTTTTGGGTGGGTGTAGACGGAGTAATTGGACGGCCACTTGTTGTAGGCCTGCCAGGTGTTGTCGGAGCATTGAAAGCAGATGTCCGCCGGGCGGTCGTCCCGTACGATGAAGACGACGTAGTTCTGCCAGTAGCCGAAGCCGGTCTTGTCCTTGAGTGTCGTCAGCCGTCCGAGATAAACGCCGCTGGGCCAGTCTTCCGGGATGGTGATGGATGCGCCGGGCTTCCATTGGCATTCGTGGAGATGTCGGTCGCCTCGGGTGGGTTCCGGCGTCGGCTGCGGGCTGCCTTTCAGCGGACCCAGCGTTTTCATCAGGCGCGCCCCGCGGCCCCCGTAGTATCCGGTGCGGAAGATCTCGATCGTGTAATCGACCGGCAGCCGGGTGCTTACCAGGATGTCCAGACGTTCGCCGGCGGCGACGCTTTGGCGGGAGCAGTAGCCCTCGATGTCCGAAGATCGGAAGCCGTCGCGCCGATCCAGTCGCACGCGGGTCAACTGCCAGTCCCGAGCGCCTGTTCGGCGGTTTTCATCCCGTATCAGGTGGGGCTGAGGTTTTGCCGCGTTGAGATCCAGTCTCCCGGCAGCGGCTGCGGCCAGCGTTGTCGCCTGGGCGAAACGACGTCTTGAAACGGAAGATTTCGGGGGATTCATGAATTGTGATTGTTCCATCGGACGGTCCGCTCGCAAGCCCTATTGCACAGAGAAAAGAATGGAGTCCCCGTGTCCCCTTGCGTTTACTGTCCAGTCGCCGACCGACTGCGATGAATCAGAGCGAACCTTTCTATTATTTCGACAACAACGCCACCACCCGCATCGCGCCGGAGGTGACGGAGTCCATGATGCCGTTCCTGACCGACCTCTGGGGAAACGCCTCCTCGGCCTATCGCTTCGGTGCGGACGTCGCCCGGGCGATCCGGCGCGGGCGTGAGCGGGTGGCGGAACTCGTCAACGCGGAGCCGGAGGAGATCGTCTTCACAAGCTGCGGCACGGAGAGCAACAACGCCGCCTGGCAGGCCGCTCTCCTGACGCAACCGAACCGCCGCCACATCATCACGACCGCCGTCGAGCACTCGGCGAACATGAAGTTTGGCGAACACCTGCAACGCCGCGGGTATGAGGTCACGTTTCTTCCGGTGGAGCCCGATGGCTCGCTGGACCTGCATCTGCTGGAGAAGACGATTCGGCCGGAGACCGCTCTGGTGTCGACGATGTGGGCCAACAACGAGACGGGTGTCGTGTTTCCCATCGAGGAGATCACGGCCATTTGTCATTCCCGTGGCGCGTTGTTTCACACCGACGCCGTGCAGGTCGCGGGCAAGCTGCCGATCGATGTCCGCCTGACTCATGTCGATTACCTTTCCCTTTCGGCCCACAAGCTGCACGCGCCCAAAGGGATCGGATGCCTCTTCGTCCGCCGGGGGGCTCCCTACACGCCTTATGTCGTCGGCGGCGGACAGGAACGCGGCCAACGGGGCGGTACGGAGAATGTTCCCTACATCGTCGGTTTTGGAACTGCGGCGGATCTGGCCGCGAAACATCTGAACGATGAGAACACCCGCGTGCGTGCACTGCGGGATCGGCTGGAGAACACGATTCTTCAGAAGATTCCGCGAACGAGTCGCAATGGGGCGAAGGCGCTGCGTTTGCCGAACACCTGCAACCTCGCGTTTCACGGTGTCGAGGCGGAGGCGCTTCTGCTGATGCTGGATCAGGCCGGAATCTGCGCCGCGACCGGATCGGCTTGCAAGACGGGCTCGATCGAACCCTCGCATGTCCTGACCGCGATGGGGCTGCCGGCCACCCTGGCCAAGGCTTCTTTGCGGCTGAGTCTCGGCCTTTACAATACGGACGCGGACGTCGACTACCTGCTGGAAAAACTGCCGCCCATCATCGCCCGCCTGCGCGATGAGGACGTTTCCGTCATCGAGTAAGCCTGCGGGCGGGCGATCATGAAAACCCTTCTGATCATTTTCGCCGCCCTGTTGGTTCACGACACTGTCGCCTCGGATCATTGGGCCTTTCAACCCGTCCGACGTCCCGAGGTGCCGGTGGTCGCCGGATTGGTTTCCGAAGCCAATCCGATCGACGCGTTCATCCTTCGCCAGCTTGGGGAGGCGGGAATGGGATTCGCTCCCGAGGCGACGGCGGAACGCCTCATACGGAGAATGGCCTTGGATCTGATCGGCCTGCCGCCCAAGCCCGACGAGGTGGAAGTTTTCGTAAAAGCCTTTTCATCCGACCCGGAAAGAGCCTGTTCCGCGCTGATCGACCGGCTGTTGGAGTCGCCTCACTATGGCGAACGCTGGGGACGTCATTGGCTGGACGTGGCGCGCTTCGCGGAGACGGACGGATTCGAACACGACGCGGTGCGACCGCACGCCTGGCGATACCGCGACTACGTGATCCGCTCGTACAATGACGACAAACCCTACGACCGATTCATTTGTGAACAGGTTGCGGGAGACGTGCTTTGGCCGGATGAGCCGCAGGCCCGGATCGCCACCGGATTCAATCTGCTTGGCCCGGACATGGTGGACTCGGCCGATCAGGAGCAGCGCCGTCTGAACCGCTTGACCGACATGACGGATACGACGGCCCTCGCGTTTGTCGGCCTGACGATGGGTTGCGCCAAGTGTCACGATCATCCCTTCGAACCGATCACCCAGCGGGAGTACTACGGACTACAGGCCTTTTACACGCCCTTGGATTTCAACGATGCCGCGCCGGTTTACACCCCCGCCGAGTTGAGTTCCCACAAGATGGATCTGGCGCGTTACGAAAGCCGGGCCGAGGTGGTGGCCCTCGCGGCGTTTGACATGGAACACCGGCCTGCGGGCAGGAAACTCAGCCACAAGGCCTATTTGAAAACGCTCTCCAAGGATGAGAAGGCCGCGCGGGACAAGCTTGAAGAGTCGGCCCGTCGGTACAAGCGGCCGGAACTTCCCGCCGCCTTGACGGTGTCCTATCCGTCCGGCCCGTGGCGTAAGACTCGCCTGTTGAACCGCGGTGAATACTCGCAGCCCCGGGAAGTGGTGCCGCCGGGCTTTCCAAAGATTGTCCCGGGCGATGAAACGCGACCCAAGGATCGACGCGATCTGGCCGCATGGTTGACCGATCCCGGCAATCCGTTGACAGCGCGCGTGATGGTGAACCGGGTCTGGCGGCAGCATTTCGGCCGAGGACTTGTCGCGACACCGAGCGATTTTGGTGTGACCAGCAAAGCTCCGACGCATCCGGAACTGCTTGACTGGCTCGCCTCGGAGTTTGTGCGCGATGGCTGGAGTCTGAAGGCGCTGCATCGTTTGATTCTTTCGTCGAAGACATGGCGTCAGGCGGTGGTGGATTCGCCCGATCGTCTTCTTTATCGCGGATGGTTGCCGAAGCGTTTGGAGGGCGAGGTCATCCGGGATTCCCTGCTCGAGATCAGCGGGCGTTTGAATCCCGCGATGTACGGTCCCGGCGTGATGCCGCCGATTCCGGCGGAGGTGTTCAAAGGTGCCTCGGGCTGGTCGCCCAGCAAGGATTCGGCGGACCACGGGCGGCGCAGCATTTACATCTTCGCGCGGCGGAACCTGCGCTTTCCCTTTCTGGAAGTCTTCGACGCGCCGGACAGCAACCTGAGCTGCTCGGCGCGACAGGAGAGCACCACCGCGCCCCAGTCGCTGACCCTGCTCAACGCCGCAGATGTGGTGGAAGCCGCGCGGCAGGTTGCCGAATCTCTCCCGAAGAACACGATCGTGGCTTCGGCCTATCGGCGAATTCTCGGACGTGATCCGAGCGCCGAGGAGGCGGATCTTGCTGAGAGGTTTCTTCAGCGTTCGCCCGCGAAGGAGCTTTGCCGGGCCTTGTTCAATCTCAACGAGTTCGTCTATGCGTACTGAAATCATGGAACCCACACGGACAACGAGGCGGGAGTTTCTGCGCTCCGCAGGGGCGGGATTCGGTGCGGTCGCGCTCTCGGCGATGCTGGAGCGGGAGGGCTTGGCGGACGCGCCGGAGGCGGGGGTGGCCAATCCGCTCGCGGCGCACGGATCGCATTTCACCGGCACCGCCAAGAACGTCATCTTCCTCTTCATGTCGGGCGGGCCGAGTCATGTGGATCTGTTCGACTACAAAGCGGATCTCATCCGCCTTGGCGGCCGGCCGATTCCGGATTCCTTCGGCGAATTCAAAACGCGTCGCAAGGTGGCGAAGAACAATCTGTTGCCGCCACTTCGCCCCTTTCATCGGCACGGGCAGAGCGGGATCGAGGTTTCGGAATGGTTGCCGAACATCGCCGGATGTGTGGATGACATCTGCTTGTTGCGCGGGTGCCACGGAGACAGCGTGACGCATCCCGAATCGGTCTATCTCATGAACACCGGCTCGATCCTGATGGGGCGAGCGAGCCTTGGCTCCTGGTCCGCGTACGGTCTGGGCAGCGAGAGTGAAAACATGCCGGCCTTTGTCGTGATGCCCGATCCGGACGGATGGGTGAAGGGCGGCGCGCCCGCTTGGGGAAACGGATATCTGCCCGCGACCTACCAGGGCACGATTCTGCGCGGAGGCGCGACTCCGATTCTGAATCTGAACAACCCGCGCGGGGTTTCCGCCGCGCAGCAGCTGGAGACGGTGAACCTCATCAATCAGCTCAATCGGAACGGTCTTCGACAGGGCGAGCAGGATTCACCTTTGGCCGCCCGCATCGCGGCCTACGAGCTGGCTTACCGCATGCAGTCCCATGCGCGTGAAGTCGTGGATGTCTCGCGTGAAAGCCCCGCCACCCGGCGGCTTTACGGGATGGACGAAGCGGTCACGGAGGACTTCGGCCGGCGTTGCCTCATGGCGCGGCGCATGGTCGAGCGAGGCGTGCGTTTTGTGCAGCTCTACTGCGGCGACACCCTTGGCTGGGATGGGCATTCGAAGATGGATTCCAATCACTCCGAGCTTTGCGCCCGGAGCGATCTGCCGGTTGCCGGACTTCTGAAGGATCTCAAGTCGCGCGGTCTGCTGGACTCCACCCTGGTCATCTGGGGCGGAGAATTCGGGCGGATGCCAATGAGCGAGGGGGCCGACGGGCGTGATCACAATCCGCACGGCTTTTGCATGTGGATGGCCGGTGGCGGGGTCAAGGGCGGTCAGGTGATCGGCGCGACAGACGCGGTGGGTCTGCGCGCGGTGGAGGACAAGACCCACGTCCATGACATCCACGCGACCATCCTGCACCTGCTCGGCTTTGATCACACCCGCCTGACCTACCGGCATCACGGACGCGAAGACCGCCTTACCGACGTCTTCGGTCGCGTGATCACGCGGGCGATCGCGTAGGCCGGATCAGTGGGCGAAAGCGGTCTCGTCTTCCGGCAGCGGTTTGCCCTTGGTCTCCGGCGCGAAAGGCAGGACGGCCAAGCCCACGACGAAGACGGAGCACATCGCGATACCCGCGTAGCGGATGCCTTCCTTGAAACCATTGGCTTCCGAGAATACCTCGCTGGCGAGCAGGCCGAGCAGGGTGGGGGCGAACGCCCCGACGTAGCGGCCCACGTTGTAGCAGAACGACGTGCCGGTGCTTCTCAGGTAGGTGGGGAAGAGTTCCGGCAGGTAGATGGCGTAGCCGGCGAAGAGCGCGAGCATGCAGGCACCCATCGTGAAGGTCATCCACCAGATCTGTGAGGGATCCTTCAGAAACCAGAACACGCTGACGGTGGAAATCATCGCGGCGACGTAGGAGATCGCGAAGGCCTTCTTGCGCCCGATCGCGGCGGTCAGATAGCTGAAGGCGATCATGCCGACGAAGGCGCCGAGATTCAGCCAGCGCCCGCCGATTCCGACGAGTCCCTTGAGTTGCCCCTCGACATCCGCCGCAGCCAGGCCTTTTGCCTCCAGCATCGGACGGAACACGTCCCGGATCAGCTCGAAGCAGTAGAAGACGATGCCCCAGAGCGCGAACACGCCCGAGCAGGCGAGGGTCACGCCGATGATTGCGTTGCGTCGCCATTGCGGTGTTCCGAAAAGTTTGCTGTAGGATCCGAAGTCCTTCTGTTTGTCGCCGCCCTCCTGTCTTGCCTTCACCCAGGCTTCCGGCTCCTTGAGTTTCCAGCGGATGGCGATGGCGAGAAGTGCGGGCACGGCACCAATCAGGAACATCCAGCGCCACGCGGCCCATTGTCCCTCGCCGCCGATCGTGCCGGCGCTTTGCGCCTGGCCGATCCAGATGCTGATCTGCGCCGCCGTGATGTTGCCGACCGCACTGAGCGCCTGGAGAAGTCCGAGCGCGTGAGCCCGCGCCTTGGACGGAAGACTTTCGGCGACGAGCGCCACACCGACCGCGAATTCGCCGCCCACTCCGAGGCCGGTCAGAAAGCGATAGGCCGCGAAATCGGCGAAGCCTTTCGAAATCGAGCTGAGTCCCGTGAAGGCCGAATAGAGGAGGATCGTGATGATCATCGTCTTCGCGCGGCCGATGCGGTCGCCCAGCACGCCGAAGATCAGTCCGCCGGTCGCCCAGCCTAGCATGAAAATAGTCGTCGCGTAGCCCCCGTATTTCTTGATCTCGCCGGCGGCGGCGTCAGGTCCCAGCAATTCCGCCATCGCCGGTGCCCGAGCCAGAATGAAAAGCTGTTGATCAAGGCAGTCAAAGAGCCAACCAAGCGCGGCCACCAGCAGGACGAACCAGTGATATCCGTTCATGTACGTCCACCATTGGCGGGACTCGTTCGAAGAGGCTTCGTTTTCAGTGCTCATGAGATCAAATTTTAAGGGACGGCGGGTTATTACCTGTGCGTAATACTTTGTCGAGCGCCGCTTGCCGCGAGTTCACCGTCGGTTGGCAAAAATGTTCGAAACCATCGCCCCAAGGATCTGATTCCTCCTCCTCGTAATCGTAATCCTCATGTCTCCGATTGGGGGGAGGATTGCGAGGAGGAGTAGAAGCGATTCCACTTGATTGCCTTCGTGCCTACTCGGTCTTTTCCAGCCAACCGCCGGCCTGCTTTGTGGCGGTCTTCTGTGTTTCCGCGAACCAGGCTTTGAGATTGCTGAGCATGGTTTTCGCGCGGGCGGGGTATTCTTTTGCGAGATCCGTCTTTTCAGATGGATCCCTCGCGAGGTTGTAAAGCTCGACCTTCTCGTTTTCGAAAGTGCCGGGCTTGGCGCGGGGATGAAGGACGTTCAGTTTCCAATGTCCGTCCCGCATGGCTTCGGAGCGGTTGCCGGCATTGCTCAGCGACGCCCAGTAGAGTGTGCGGGGAATGGGTGACGCAGTGCCGAAGAGCACGGGTGTGAAATCGACGCCGTCCAGGGGACGATCGGGAAACCGGGCACCGGCGAGGTTCAACAGCGTGGGCATGACGTCGAGGCTGGTGAGCAGTTGATCGGACACGCCGCCGGGTTGGATTCGGCCCGGCCACCAGGCGATGGCGGGAACCTTGTGGCCGCCCTCGTAGACGCTGCCCTTGCCGCCGCGCAGATTCGGACTGCCGCTGGGGAAGTCGGCCGACGGGCCGTTGTCGGAGAAGACGAGCACAAAGGTGTTTTTCTCGATGCCCGTTTCCGACAGGACGCGTTTCAACTGGCCGATGCCCTCGTCGATCGGGAGCGTCATGCCGCGGTACTTTGCGATGCGCTCCTCCTTGCTGACCTCGCGCCAATTCCAGCGGTCCCATTTTTCGGGGGTGCGTCGGACCGGATCGCCGGGCACCTGTACAGGGTTGTGGATCGCCTCGTGCGCGACGTAGAGGCAGAAGGGTTTCTCTGACTTTGCGTGGCGTTTTACAAAGTCGAGGGTGTGACGGTTGATGAGATGGGATGAGTAACCTTCTTCCGGCGTTTCGTTCTTCCCGTGCCACCAGTCGTGGACGTTGTGGTCGCCGACGTGGCTGACGAAATCGATGTTGCCGCTGTGATAGCCGATGAATTCGTCGAAACCGTGATTTTGCGGGTGATAATCCGGCGAATTCACCGGATAGCCCTGATGCCATTTGCCGATCAGCCCGGTGGTGTAGCCGGCCAGCTTGAGCTGCTCCGCGAAGGTGGTCTCGGATAGCTGGAGTCCCTTGCGGTGCTCGGGGTGATCGGCGACCGGATGAATCACCGCCTCGATGCCGGCGCGTTGCTGGTAGCGTCCCGTCAACAGTCCCGCGCGGGTGGGGGAGCAGACGGTGCCGCTGGAATGAAAGTCCGTGAAGCGCATGCCTTCGGCGGCGAGTTGATCCAGCTCCGGTGTCTTGAAGTAGGGATTCCCAAAACAGCTGAAGCCTTCGTAGCCCATGTCATCCACCATGATGACGATCAGGTTGGGACGCTCGGCGGCTGTCAGCGCCGAGGCGAACAGCACGATGCAAGAAAGACGGAGGAACATTTTCATGGCAAGGAGGCAGTTTTGAGGGAGGAGGCGTCTACGTCGAGGAAGATGGGCTTGTCTCGTGGCATTGTGACTGACTCCCGATGCGCCTACTCGTCCCAGACCCCGTGGTAGGCGCCGAGGGTGTCGAAGTGGCTGAGGAGTCCGCTGTAAAACGGATGGTTGGCGATGGTGGCGCTGTCGCCGATCACGATCAGTTTTCTGCGGGCCCGGGTCAGGGCGACGTTCATTCTTCGGGTGTCCCGCAGGAATCCGATCTCGTTGTCCGGATTGGAGCGGACGAGCGAGAGGATCACGGCTTCCTTTTCCCTTCCCTGAAACCCGTCGATGCTGCCGATCTCGACGGCTTCGTTTTTCATCTGTTCCCGCAGCAGGCGGACCTGGGCGGTGTAGGGAGTGATGATGGCGATGTCTTGCGGACGGACGCCGAGCCCGATCAGGTCCATGGCCTTCCTGATCGCCAGCACGGCTTCCATCGGATTGCCAAGACTGTTGCCGGCGGTTTCGCGCTCCTCTTCGTAGGAGGAACCCGAGGTGTCAATGAACCGGACCGCGCGGTCCGTGAGTTCATCCGAGGTGACTCCCGGTAGATCATGGAGCAGGTGACCGGCCACCGAGTCGTCGGCCCGCAGGCTGTCGTCATAGAATTGGGTGGATGAGTAGCGCATGATGTCCTCGTGCATGCGGTATTGAACGAGGAGCGGCTTGCAGACGCGGTCGCCGTAGAGCCGGACCAATCGTTCCTGCATGCTGATGGCGAATCCTTCATCGGCCGCCGCCTGGGAGATGACGGTGGGCGGCAGTTGGCAGTGATCCCCCGCGAGGATCAAACGACCGGCGCGCAGCAGGGGAATCCAGCAGGACGGCTCGCTGCACTGGCAGGCCTCATCAATGACCACCAGATCAAAGCGACGCGCCCCGAGGAGGTCGGAGCTGATGCCGGTGTTCGTGGCGCAGACAACCTCCGCCCGATCCAGAATCTCCTCGGCGATGTTGGCCTCCACTTCCCGCGCGTCCGCCAACAGGTCGCGCGCCTCCTCGCGCAGGGACTGGCGGGTGTTGCGGTCCATGTTTCGGGAATCCTTGTCGGCCTTGCGAAACAGGTCCGCGGCCTCGGCTCGAAACTTTTTGATCAGGCGTACATCGCGATGTTTCGGAACGAGCGAGCTGAGGCATTGGTCGCGCAGGTGGGGAAGCACGCGGGCCAGGTGGCCGACGCGCACGGCGTTGGTGCCCCGGTCCAGCAGGCGTTCAAAGAGATTGTCCACCCCCAGATTGCTGGGAGCGCAGACGAGCACCTTCTGGCCTTGAAGAATGGCCTGCCGGATGAGTTCCACCAGCGTCCTCGTCTTGCCGGTTCCGGGCGGACCGTGGATGACCGCGATGTCCTTCGCCGAGTCCGCGAAGGTCACCGCCGCCCGCTGGGATTCGTTCAGGTTCGCGTCCTCGAACCGCAGCCTCGCGGGGGTATTGAAGGCCGGTTCCTTCAGGCCGAGGCAGACATCGCGAAGTTCGCTCAGGCGATCGCCCTGGGCATGACGTGCCCGCGACAACGCGGCCCGCGATCTTCGCATGGCGGTTTCGTCATCGGCCGCGTCGATTCGATACAGCGGCTTGTCCGTCTCGGTGGAGGGGGCCTTGCTGAGCGCGATCTCGATCTCGTTCTTGTCCAGCTTCGTGACGATTCCGCGCTGGGCGGAGCCGCCTTGCTGACCTTGTTCCGCGATGCGGATGGGGGAGCCGACGGACAACTGGGTCGCCGGCAGGGGCTGCATCGGGCTGCGCCGCCCGAGTATCAGCAGGACATGGCCGCCCAGACCCGTGTCCTCGGATCGAATCACGAGATTCATCAACGCGGTGCTGGAATCCTGATCGCCGGATGTCTGCTGCCACTCCGCGGCTTGTCGGGCCTCGGCGCTTCGCTCCATGTCCAGCCAGCGTGTGAGTTTCGTGAAATGGCCCGAGCTGTCGTTGTCCTCGTTCGGAGCCTCGAACCAGACCAGCGTGGTTCGCCCGTTCAGCGGCTGCCCGTCCAGCCTCTTCGCCAGCCGTGGGCCGGCGGACTCCGGGATGTCGACGCTTGCGTGTCGGCCGAAGATTTCGATGGTCCCCACCTGCTGTTTTCTCACCTCCTCCGTGTCCAGTATCCAGCGGAGCAACGCGCCCTTGGTGATGCGGGCCGGGAGTGAATCAATCTGGAGCGGCATGAAGTGTCAGGTGGATCTGGCGAGGGGAACGGGCCGCCATTCGCGCATTCATCCGATTTCCTCCGTGAAATTCGTGGTCGAGTTTCAGGCGGGCTTGTGGCGGCCTTTGGATTTGCGGATGCGGACGGAGACGACCTTGTATTCTGGGCAGAGAGCCTCGGAATCATGAACGTCGCTGGTGATGTTGTTGATCATGATTTCGGGGAAGTGAAAGGTTGTGCTGAGGACGCCGGGTTTGACCTCCTCGGTGATCACGGCTTTCACGTCCGCCTTGCCTCTTCTTGATTCCAGGCAGACGGAGTCGCCATCGGTGATGAAATGTTTCTCGGCGTCGCTCGGGTTGATCATGAGGAGGTCCTCCGTGATGATGTCGCCGTTGGGGGTTCGCCGGGTCATCGCGCCGCAGTTGTAGTGTTGCAGGACGCGGTTGGTGGTGAGGATGTAGGGGAAGTCCTTCTCGTTTTCGCTGACCTCCCGCGTTTCCACGAAAGGGGAGTATTGGACGAAGCCTTTGCCTCGTTTGAAGGTTTCGGTGTGAAGGATCTTTGTGTCCTCGCCACCGGGTTTGACCGGCCATTGTTTCCCGTTGTCGCCGAGTTCATCCCAGACCACGCCGGCGAAGAAGGGGACGATTTGGCTGATCTCCTCCAGCATGGTGGCGGCTTCGTAATCCGCCTGCTCGTAGCCGAGTCGATTCATGATATCGACGATGATCTGCCCGTCGGATTTGGTGCCGGGAAGCGGTTCGACAACCGCGTTGACGCGTTGGATGCGGCGTTCGCCGTTGGTGAAGGTGCCGTTCTTTTCCAGGAAGGAGGCTCCCGGCAGGACGACGTCGGCCATCTTGGCGGTTTCGGTCATGAACAATTCCTGAACCACCAGGAGGTCGAGTTTGTTCAACGCGGCCATGACCTTCTGGGTGTTCGGGTCCGTCTGGACGATGTCCTCGCCGATGATCCACATGGCCTTGAGTTTGTCATCCAGGGCGGCGTCGAACATTTCGGGGATCTTGTATCCGATGTGGGAGGGAAGCTTTGCGCGGTAGAAATCCTCGTAGAGTTTTTGATTCTCCGGCTTGGTGACGTTCATGTAGCCCGCGCCCTGGTGGGGTTGGGCTCCCATGTCGGCGGCCCCCTGGACGTTGTTTTGACCCCGGAGCGGATTCACACCGACGCCCGGGCGGCCGATGTTGCCGGTGAGCATGGCGAGGTTCGCGATCTGCTGAACGGTGAAGGTGCCCTGGAAATGCTCGGTGACGCCGAGGCCGTGGAAGGACATGGCGTTGCCGGCGGTGGCGTAGGCGATGGCGGCGGCGCGGACGTCCTCGCGTTTGACGCCGCTGACCTTTTCAAGCGCGTCGAGGTCGATGTTCTCGATCTCGGTCTTGAAGTCGTCGAAGCCTTCCGTACGGGTGGTGATGAAGTCCTGATGAACCAGTCCTTCTTGCACAATGTAATGCAACATCATGTTCAGCACTGCGACGTTGGTGCCGGGGCGCAATTGAAGGAAATGGTCGGCGTAGCGCGCGAGCTCGGTTTTTCGCGGATCAATGACGATCAGCGTCTTGCCGCCCATGGCCTGCTGCTTGAGCTTCGCGCCGGTGACGGGATGGGCGTCGGTGGGGTTGGCCCCAATGACGAGCATGCAGTCGGTGTGTTCCAGATCGGCGATCGAATTGGTGGCCGCTCCGGTGCCATAGGATCGCTGCATGCCGAGCGCGGTGGGCGAGTGGCAGACGCGGGCGCAACAGTCGATGTTGTTCGTTCCGATGACGGCGCGGATGAATTTCTGCATGAGGTAGTTTTCCTCATTGGTGCAGCGGGCGCTTGAAATGCCGGCGATGAAATCGGGTCCGTTCGTCGTCTTGATGTCGCGCAGTTTCGCCTCGATGAAATCGTAGGCCTCGTCCCAGGTGGCTTCGACAAATTTGCCGTCCCTCTTGATCAACGGGGAGCGGAGACGTTCAGGGTGGTTGTAGAACTTGAAGGCGTAGCGCCCCTTCAGGCAGGTGTGTCCCTGGTTGACTTCGGCGTCGTATGGGGCGCGGATGCTGTGGATGTTGTCGTTGGTTGAGGCGACCTCGAGATTGCAGCCGACGCCGCAATAGGTGCAGACGGTGCGCGTCTTCTTCTGGCTGGCGAGGCCCTTGGAAAAATAGATGTCGGAAATGGCGGCGGTGGGGCAGGTCTGGGCGCAGGCTCCGCAGCTGACACAGTCCGATTCGCCGAAGGGGCTGTCCGTGCTTTTGATGATGCGGTTGTCGAAGCCTCGGCCGGCCATGCTCAGCACGAACTCGCCCTGAATCTCGTCGCAAGCCCGGACGCATCGGTAGCAGTTGATGCACTTCGAGAGGTCCGAGGTCATGTAGGGATGACTGAGGTCCTTCTTCCGATCGAGGTGATTTTTTCCCGCCGGATAGCGGACCTCGTGAATGCCGACGCGGGCGGCGACGGTCTGGAGTTCGCAGTTGCCGTTGACTTCGCAGGTCAGGCAGTCGAGCGGGTGATCCGTCAGAACCAGTTCGATGATATTGCGGCGGAGCCGCTGGACATTCTCCGAGTCCGGATAGATGTGGTAGCCCTCCTGGATCGGCGTGTGGCAGGAGGCCATGACCTTGGAGCGGCCGCCCTTCGCGAGCGCGACATCGACGCTGCAGACGCGGCACGAGCCGAAGGGTTTGAGATTGGGCGCGTCGCAGAGGGTCGGAACGGAGTCGGGTCCGAGGTGGCGGCGCAGGAAGGAGATGATGGTTTCTCCGTCTTTGATTTCCCGCGGACGATCGTTGATGTAGGCGAGTTTCATGAGGGGAGTGATGGCGTGACTGGGTCGGGTTGATCTCCCGTATTCCTACTCGTAATCGAGACGTTCGGAATTCGATTGGGAGCACGATTGCGAGAAGGAGTCAGAATCGGTTGCATCGGGTTGGCTCAATTCTTCGTGAAGTAGGGAGCCAGCTCGTCCTTGAAGTATTCAAGCGCGTTTCGGATTGGCAGCGGCACCCCGCCGCCGAGGGCGCAGAGCGAGCCGGTTTCCAGCGTGTGCAGGAGGTCGTCGAAGAGTTGCTCGTTGATCTTGTAGTCCTCGCTCTGGCTTTTGGCGCAGAGTTCGTGTCCCCGAACGGAGCCGAGTCGGCAGGGGAAGCACTTGCCGCAGCTTTCGGCGGCGGTGAATTCGAGCAGGTGTTCGATGTAGCGGATCATCGGGAAATCTTCCGGGATCGAAACCACGGAGGCGTGTCCCAGCAGAAAGCGGTTTTGCGCGAAGGATTCAAAATCGATGGAGAGGTCCGGAATGCGATGAATGGGAACCATGCCTCCCAGCGGTCCTCCGATCTGCACGGCCTTGACGCGGGATTTGAAGCCGCCGCCGAGTTCGTTCAGCACAAACGAGAGCGGCGTTCCCATATCGACCTCATACATGCCGGGCCTCATGAAATGCCCGTCCAGGCAGACGAGTTTTGTGCCGGAGGATTTCTCCGTGCCGATGGCCTTGTAGGCCGCGCCGCCGTTTTTGAGGATCCACGGAACGGCGGCGAGCGTTTCGACATTGTTGACGACGGTGGGCTTGTTGAAGAGGCCTTCCTGTGTGGGATAAGGCGGGCGGACACGCACCTCGGGGCGCTGGCCTTCGATGGAGCTCAGAAGGGCTGTTTCCTCGCCGCAGATGTAGGCACCGCGCGCGGTGATCACCTTGAAGTCGAAGCTGAAACCGGTTCCCCGAATGTCCGAACCGAGCAGGCCGCGCTCGCGAAGTTCGGCGATGGCCGCTTCTGCGATCCCGATTGCCTCGGGGTATTCCGCGCGAATGTAGACGACGCCCCATTTGGCTCCGACGATGTAGCCGGCGGCCATCATTCCCAAGAGCACGGCATGGGGACGGTTTTCCAGAAGATAACGATCCGAGTAGGCGCCGGGATCGCCCTCGTCCGCGTTGAGGACGATGAACTTGGTGTCGTTCTTGACGACCTTGCAGGATTCGAGTTTCAGGCCGAGCGGGAAGCCCGCCCCGCCGCGTCCGCGCAGTCCGGAGGTTTTGATTTCGTCCAGCAACTCGTCGGGGCTCTCGCTCAAGGCGTGGAGCAGCGTGCCGTAGAATTCTTCCAGGTCGCCCGTCGGCAGTGTCAGTACGGGGGTTCCATGCTGGCCGACGTGGTATTCATCCGATCGGAGGGATTCCGTGGATCGGGCCGCCTCGGCGATCTCCGCAGGTGAAAGCGCGGAGCAATTGCGGTTCCTCAATTGGAAGGCCCCGTTCTCGTGGCAACGGCCCAGGCAACAGATGTGGCCGATCTCGGAATCCTCGAAGTGCTTGCGAAGTTCCGATTTCACGGCGTCCTGCGTGCCCGCCGTCATGCAGGCGGTTCCGTTGCAGACGTAGGCCTTCTTGCCCTGGTTCTCCGGCTTCAGGAAATCGTAGAAGGTGGCCGCGCCGTAGGTGTTCGCCTTGCCGATCAGAAACTCCTCGGCGAGCGTCTCCAAATCACGCGGATCAGGTGTGCCGGTTTCCGCCGCCAGATCTCCAAGACGCTCGAAAAGGTTGTTCGCCAGCGCCTTGCGTCCCGACAGTTCACTCAGGTTCTTGGACATGGTTTCGCCGGAACTATGCAAGGCGTCGAATTCCTGGACGAGTCCTAATAGAAGTCTTTCGACCTATCGCGGCCGGCCGGGTTTTCGGATTCCAAGATTGTCCGCGATGCGGGTGATTGGTAATACCGGGACCATTCCCGAGAGACGTCCTCGTATGATTTATCGAACAGCAGCGCTGGTGCGCATTCGCGGCCTGGTTTTGGCCGTCGGCGTTTTGGCGATCGTGCTTCCACGAGCGGGGGGGATTGATTTCGCGCGCGATCTGAAGCCGGTTTTGGAGGCGAAATGCCTGGGTTGCCACAATCCCAACAACACGAAGGGCGAACTTTCCCTGCATGCGCCGTCCGACCGCCTCGGCGATCTGATCGATTCGGCGCATCCTGAGAAAAGCCGGCTTCTTGAAGTCACGCGTCCCGGTCCCGACGGAGCCCGTCCCGAGATGCCGGAGAAGGGCGAGCCTCTGACCGAGGCTGAACGCTCGCATCTTCGCGAATGGGTTCTCGAGGGCGCACGGTGGCCCGAAGGGCTTGTTCTCCATGAAGCCTCCAAGGCGGACCAGTCCTGGTGGGCCTATCGCGCGCTCCGACCCTTGGCCGAACTCGAAGCCGTTGCCGCGCAGACCCCGTCCGGAAATCCGATCGACGGTTTCATCGATCTGCGATTGCGCGAGGGCGGGTTGACGATGAATCCGGCTGCGGACCGCCGCGCCCTGATTCGCCGGGCGACCTATGATCTCACCGGCCTGCCCCCGGCATCGGAGGAGGTCGAGGCGTTTGTTGGGAGCACCGACCCGCTCGCCTACGAGCGGCTCATCGACCGTCTGCTGGATTCGCCGCGATACGGGGAACGTTGGGGGCGGCATTGGCTGGATGTCGTGCGTTTCGGTGAGAGCCGGGGTTACGAACGCAATCAGATCATCGACGACGCCTGGCCTTTTCGAGACTACGTGATCCGCTCGCTGAACGAGGACAAGCCCTTTGACCGACTCATTCGTGAACACATTGCCGGCGACGTGTTTGGGCGGGGCAATCCGGAGGTGGAGATCGGAAGCGCCTTTCTGGTGGCGGGGCCGTATGACGATGTTCGCAACCAGGACGCGGCGCAGGCGGCGCAGATCCGGGCCAACACGCTGGACGAGATCATCAGCGCGACCGGCGAGGCTTTTCTCGGCATGACCCTGGGATGTGCCCGCTGCCATGATCACAAGTTCGATCCGATCCGGCAGGCCGATTACTACGGCCTCTACGCCACCTTTGCCGGGGTGCGTCACGGCAGCCGTGCGTGGGCAACCAAGGAGCAGAGCGCCGCGCGCGCCGCCAGACTCAAACCCTTGAACGATCGAAAAAGCGCCGCGGAGGCGGAACGCAGGAAGATCGAAGCCGTTGTCCTGGCTCGGGCCCGGACGAAGGAGTCCGACTACGCGGCGCGTTGGACGCGGCCGCCCGTGAATCGGGCGGGCACCGAGGAAAGGTTTCCTCCGGTGAATGCGCGTTGGATCCGGCTGATCTGCGATGGGAACGACGCGAACCCCAACACGACCAACAATTTTAACCTGGATGAATTCGAAGTCTGGTCCAGTGACCGCAATCCCCGGAATGTCGCGCTCTCCTCCAACGGAGCCCGGGCGAGCGGACGGGCGCGGACGATTGCGGATTTCCCGGACGCCTACGGTCCGCAGCTTGCGATTGACGGCGCGGTCGGGCGACGCTTCATCGCCACCGGAGGCAGCCTGACCATCGAGCTTCCGCGATCGACCCGGATCGACCGCGTTCTTTTCTCGAGCGCGCGCGGCGAGGAGGTGCCATCGCACTCCAAGTTCCTGTTTGTCGCCGACTACCGGATTGAGGTGTCCCTGGACGGATTGAATTGGACCGAGGTTGCCAACGGCAACGACCGTCAACCCGTGAGCCCGCTGCATCGGAACGTTCGCTGGACGCGTCTCGAAACACACTCCGATGAGCACGTGAAGCTGGGCGAACTCCGCCGCGAAATCGGACGTGTCGCCCAAGCGATCAAGGCCGTTCCCGATCTCCCGAGCGCGTGGCTTGGCAGTCGCAGCGCCGCAGACGCCAAAGGCCCGTTCCACGTGTTTACCGGTGGGGACGCGATGCGAAAGGGAACCGCCGTCGTCCCGGCCAGTCTTTCCACGCTCGCTCGGGTCACACCGTCCTATCAACTTGCGGACGACGCCGATGAGTCCGCCCGCCGGGATCGACTCGCGGGCTGGATCACCGACATCAGGAATCCGCTCACGGCCCGGGTGCTGGCGAACCGTCTGTGGCACTACCATTTCGGGACCGGCATCGTGGACACACCGAACGATTTTGGATTCATGGGAGGAAGGCCCACGCATCCCGCGCTGCTCGACTTTCTCGCGCGTCAGCTCCATCAGAACGATTGGCGGATCAAGGCGCTTCACAAGCTGATCATGACCTCCGCCGCCTACCGTCAATCCTCCGCGTGGCGGAGCGATGCCGCCGCCGTGGACGTCGATTCACGACTGCTGTGGCGCTTCCCGCCCCGTCGCCTCGCCGCCGAGGAGATTCGCGATACGCTGTTGCAGGTGGCCGGCAAGTTGGATGTTGCAATGGGTGGCCCGGGTTTCCGGCTTTACGAATACCAGCAGGACAACGTTTCCACCTATGTGCCGCTGGCTGTTCATGGTCCCGAGACCTATCGCAGGGCCGTCTACCATCAAAATGCGCGCGCCGCCGTGGTGGATCTGATGACCGAATTCGACCAGCCCGACTGCGCCTTTCCGACGCCGCGTCGGGCCGAGACCACCACACCGTTGCAGGCGCTCACGATGTTGAATCATCAGTTCACGCTGGAGATGGCGACGGCTCTTTCGAAGCGGATTGAATCGAGCGCTCCGGGGGATGCAGGGGCGCAGACGCGGCGTCTTTTCGCGCTGGCCTATCAGCGACCTCCAACGGCTGGGGAGTTGCGTCGCGTGGTCGAGGCAATTGCGTCCGACGGACTCCGATCCGTGTGCCGCGCCGTACTCAACTCCAACGAACTGATCTTTGTTGATTGAGCAAGGAATGGGGAAATCGTTGAAATGAAAACAGACTCCGCCATCGCCCTGATTTGTCTCACCACCGCACTTGGCGCGGTCTTGCCGGCACTCGGAGCGGAACAAAATTCCCGGGTCTTGGACATTCTGGAGCGGAACTGCATCGAGTGCCACAACGCCAACGACCGCAAGGGAGACGTGGTGCTGGACCGCGCTCCGCTCGACGTCAAGAACGTCCGGCGAATCGTCGCGGTCGTGTCGGGTGGTGAGCCGGCGATGCCGCACGAGCGACCGCCGCTCGAAGCGGCCGACATCGCCACGCTCCGTGAATGGATCACGCGAGGTGCTGCGATTCCCGCCGGACGGATCTTGAGGAACAAGCGGGCGGCCGACCTGAACTGGTGGTCGCTGAAGCCATTGAAAGAACCGGCTGTTCCGCAGGTCGGAGAACCGTGGGTTCGCAACGAGGTGGATCGTTTCATCTTCGCCTCCTTGTCGGAACGGGGCCTGACGCCCTCGGCGGAGGCGGACGCCCGCACCTTGATTCGCCGACTGACCTTCGATCTGACCGGACTGCCTCCGACCCCCGGGGAGGTGCGCGAGTTCTTGGCGGCATCGAAATCAAGGCCGGACCAGGCCTACGCGGCGCTGGTGGAGCGCCTGCTTGATTCGCCGCGCCACGGGGAGCAATGGGCACGTCAATGGCTGGACGTTGCGCGGTATGGCGAGAGCCACGGATACGACAAGGACAAGGCCCGTTTCAACGCCTGGCCCTATCGTGATTATGTGATCCGCAGTTTCAACAACGACAAGCCTTGGACCCGATTTGTGCGGGAGCAGGTGGCGGGAGATGTCCTTTGGCCGAATGATCCGGATGGCGTGGTGGCGCTGGGCTTTGTTGCGGCCGGTCCGTGGGACTACATCGCGCATTCCGAGGTGGGTGAGGCAAAACTCGATGGCCGGATCGCGAAACACCTCGACCGGGACGACATGGTGGGCGCGGTCTTCAACGCCTTTCTGAGCCTGACCGTCCAATGCGCGCAGTGTCACAACCACAAGTTCGATCCCGTCACCATGGAGGACTATTACCGGCTCCATACGGTTTTCGCGGCCGTTGACCGGAACGATCGCGTGTATGATCTGGATCCCGGAATCGTGAGACAACGCGTCGATCTGGAAAGCGAGATTGCCGGGCTTGACGGGAAACTTCGTGACGTGGAAAAGGAAATCTCGGATGCGGGTGGGAAGGAGCTCAAATCGGCGAGGGCGCGCCTGGCGGAATTGGAAAAAGCCGGACAGACCGGGCTGATCAAGGTGCCGAAGCACGGCTATCACAGCCAGATCGTCAAACGGCAAGGCGAGGAGAAGTGGGTGCAGCTGGAATTGTCGCAGATCACCGAGTTCGCCAGTGTGCGGCTGATCGGGGCTTACGATGATTTTGCCGGTATTGGGGCGGGCTTCGGGTTTCCGGCGCGATTTCGTGTGGAGGTCTCGGATGAGGCCGCCTTTGCCGGCGATGCGGGCGTGTTGGTTGATCATACGAAGCGGGACTTCCCGAATCCCGGCGTGGCTCC
>JADHOF010000186.1 GCA_016779125.1 Verrucomicrobiia bacterium
CATCCGCCAACTCGGGCAGTTCCGTCATCACGTCGCGAACGCGGTCCGCCATCGCCTTCAGCTCGGCAAGATCATCGCCGTGCACCTCCACCACGATCGGCCTCCGCGAACTGAACAACACCGGGCGCACGACGCGCACGTCGATGTCTGGAATCGGATCGAAAACCTTCCGCAACCGCTTCAACACCCGCAATTCCGTCCCCGCCGAATCTTCGTTGTCGGCGAGAAGGATCTTGAAGCGCGCCGAGTGCTCGCCCTCGTCGGAACGCTGCATGTTCGTCACGTCATAACCGAAGGTCACGAGCACCGATTTGACCTCGTCCCGGCTCGCGAGAATGGACGCCTCCACCTTCCCCAACAGCGCCGTCGTCTCCTCAAGCGGCGTTCCGACCGGAAGATCCACCTCAAAGGTGAACTCGCCCTGATGCACTTCGGGCAGCAATTCGGTGTCCAGTCGGGCCGCGATCACCCAGGTGCCGTAGAAGGTCCCGCCGGCGACGATCAGAATCGGGAGTGGATGCGCCAACGCCCATCGAATCATGACGGGATAGGATGCCCGGGACACCGCCAGAACTCCGTCCATCAACCGAACGGGAAGCCACACCAGCAGCCCCCCGACCCTGGCAAGAACCGGCGTCAAGCCCCGCACGATCACCAGCACCGTCAGCCCGAACAATCCCAGAACCAGCCGCCCCGCCAGCTCCAGCACCACGTTGACCACGAATCTTGGCAACGCGTAAGGCGCGAGAAGAATCCGCCTCCAACGCGGTCCGGACGTGAAATGAGCACGCAAGGCCAGCCAGGATGGAAACGCCACAAAAAGCGAACCCGCCTTGTCGACGCCTTGCAAACGAACCTTCCGACGACTCGCCAGCATCGGAATGAAGAACAGGGCAACAAGCAAGGACGCGAGCAACGAGATGACAACCGCGATCCCTAGATCCCCGAACGCCTGCCCGGCGATCCCTTCGACAAACACCATCGGGAAAAACACCGCCACGGAGGTCAGCGTCGAGGCGAAGACCGCGCCGCGCACCTCGGCCGTTCCGCGAATGGCCGCCGGCACGACGTCATCGCCCTCCTCCTGACAACGAAAGATTGATTCCAGCACCACGATGGACGAATCCACCAGCATGCCGATGCCCAGCGCGAGACCGCCAAGCGACATGATGTTCAGCGACACCCCGAAGACGTTCAGCGGCGCGAAGGTCATCAGCAGGGACATCGGAATGCTGATGCCGATGATCACCGTCGGCTTCACGGCCCGGAGAAACAGGAAGAGAATCACGATCGCCAGCCCGCCACCGATGATGGCCGTGTCGCGCACCTCATTGATGCTGTTCTCGATGAAGGTCGAACGGTCCGCCACGATCTTCAGGTCCGCACCTTCCTCGTGCTTCAGCAGCCCCGTCAGCCCGGAGTCCTTGTCACGCCTCGGCACCGCTTGACCCGAAGCCGGCTTCTTCCTGGCGAAGGGGTTTGGCTTCCCTTTCAACAAGGTCGAAATCGCCTTCGCCACAGAGACCATGTTCGCGTCTGCCTCCTTGTAAACATCGATCTGAACGCTCTCGGCACCGTCCGTGCGCGTGACGATTTCGCGCTCCCGATGTGCACGCACGACGCGGCCGATGTCCTTCAAGCGCACCTCGCGACCCTCGTTCCGCCGGATCACCGTGTTCTCGATCTGCTGCAGGTCTTCAAACTCGTTGAGCGTGCGCACCATGTATTCGCCGCGCCCCTCCGTGATCTGCCCGCCTGCGACGTTGATGTTCTCCTGTCCCAGCCGGCCGACCACATCCTGAAAACTCACCCCCGTCCGCAACAGGTCCGCCTCGTGCAGCAGAATGTGAATCTCCTCCTCCAATCCGCCTCGAACACGCACGGCGGCGATGCCCTTCACCGGTTCCAGCGTGCGCTTGACCTGAAGCTCCGCGATGCGCCGCAAGCGTCGCAGACCCGCCTCTCCGCGAAAGTCGTCTCCTTCCCCGGACAGGCTCAGTTCCATGATCGGATCAAGCGACGGATCGAAATGAAGAATCATCGGCCGCTTCGCCTCGCGGGGCATGAACACCAGATCCAGCTTCTCCAACGTGTTTTGCGTCGCCTCCGACATGTCCGTGCCCCAGGTAAATTCCAGCACCACGTCGCTGATGCCCGCCCGGCTGATGCTGCTGATGCGGTTCAGCCCGCCCACCACGCCGAGGGCCTCCTCGATCGGTCGGCTCACATCGTTCTCCACCTCCTCGGGCGCGGAGCCCGGATACTCCGTGCGAATGGTCAGGGTTGGATAGGTCAACGCCGGCATCAGCGTCACCGGAAGCCGGTTGAACGAGAAATAGCCGAACACGACCGCGGCGCTGAAGATCATCAGCACCGCCACGGGACGGGCCGTGGTGAAGGAGGAGATGGCGCTTTTTTCCCCCATCAGTTGGCCTTGTCGCTCGAGTCTGGCGGCGGCGCGTTGGTGGTCGCGGCGTTCGCCCCGGCCTTTTCGCCCTTATCTCCTTCAAGGACCGCGTTCGGATCGGGATCTCCGGGAAGCTCGACCAATGCGTCGTTCCGCAGTCCGGTCTGGCCCGCGATCACGATCTCGTCGCCTTCCTCAAATCCGTCCACCGGCTCGACATGGTCCCGATCGCTCAGCAGCGGCGTCACCAGCACCCGTTTGACCTTTCGCCCCGGCTGCAGCCGGTAGACGAACATCTGGTCGCCGCCGTAGGCGATCGCGCGTTTCGGAATGAGCAGGGCGTTCGGATGGGTCGCGATCACCAGCTCCGCGTCCACATACATGCCCGGACGCAACTCGCCCCTGTCCCGCAACCCGAGGGTGACCTTCACCGTGCCGCTGTTTTTGTCGACGACCGGGGCGATCCGTTTCACATAGCCGGTGAAGGATTTGTCGTTCAGGGACTTGGCGATGATCCGCACGGTCTGGTCCAGCTTCAGGTGGGCCAGATGGCTCTCCGCCACGTAAACGCGGGCCACGATCGAATCAAAATCCACAATGTCGAAGAGGTGTTGGTTGCCGTTCACCTGATCCCCCAGCTTGACCAGCCGCGTCGTGATCGTGCCGGCGATCGGCGCCTTGATCTCCGTGAAGTCCAACTGTCGCGCCGCCTCCTCAAGGCTGATCTTCAATTGCTCCAGCCGCCCCTTTTGGTCGTCGTATTCCTTCTGCGGCACCAGCGCTTCCTGAAACATCCTCTCCGTGCGCGCAAACTCCGCCGCCGACTGGGCCAGCTGACTTTGCGTCTTCTTGTAGGCGAGTCGCTGATCCGTGTCCTCCAGCCGCACGAGCACCTGGTCCTTGACCACCCGATCCCCCTCCTCGACCAACAGCTCGGCCACCAGGTTCGCCGTACGCGAATACACCTTCACCTCCGCCTCGGCTTCCAGATGATTGGAGGCCGTGATCACCTCCTCGATCGGACCTCTCGCGATCTTCGCCACCTCGACCGGCACGCCGCGCTCCTTCTTCTTTTCATCGTTCTTGTCCTTCTCCGCCTTCTTGGCCGCTTCAGTTGCCTTCCAAGAACATCCGCCAAGCGAAAAACAGGCGAGCAGCACCGCTCCCGCCAAGAGCCCCTTGAATTCAAATCGATTGGTCATCAGATGACCGGATTGACGCCTAATCCAAGGGCAATTGCGAGCCCTCCTGATCCCTCCTCCCACTCCCGCGCGCTTCAAAACCCGATCCGCAACCCCCAGTGGAAATGCTTGCCGCCCGCTTCCAAACGGGAACTCTCATCACCAGCATGGACACACGAATTCTATCCGCCCTGTTTTCAGCCGCGCTCGCAACAACAACCTTCGCCGCCGAAACAATCCCGCCAGCCATCGCCGGCAAGGGAGCGCTGTTGTTCTCGGACGACTTCGAACGGAACGATCTCGGCAAATGGAAGGTGATCATTCCCGGATTCAAGGTGGCGGACGGCGTTCTGGTGGCGACGCAGGACCGCGCCGACCACGGCTCGGTCGGCCGGGTCTCGCTGCCGATGAAGGACGTGGTCATGTCCTTCCGCTTCAAACTTGCCGGTTCGCCGACCTTCAACGTCGTCTTCGATGACAAGAATCACAAAGGCTCCCACGCCGGGCATATCTGCCGCGTCGCATTCGCCATGAAGCAGATCCGCCTCGGCGACGACAAGGAAGGCATCATGCGCAACGACATCTTCGAAATGCGGCGCGACCCGACGAAAAAAGCCGAAGCCGATCGACTGATTGAAGCTCGCGGCTTCCGGACCAAGGCGGACCTGAAATCGGACCGCTGGTACGAGGCGACCATCGAGATCAAGGGCGACGAGATGCGGGTCACCTTGGACGGCAAACCCGTCGGCTATCTCAAATCTCCGGGAATCGCGCATCCCACGAAAGAAAGTGTTCACTTCACCGTGAACGGCAACGCGACCCACTTCGACGACGTCAAAATCTGGCAGGCAAAGGTGATTCACTGACCCGCGTAGCATCGGGATCCCGAGCGTTAGGATTCCACCAGGACGGCAGTAATCCCTTGGAACGAATGGACGACAACAGGAATCCAACCGCGTCGGAGGACGCCCGATACGAGCTCTTCGTGGAGCGCTTCGCGAGGAACGAGGCGGCGCTGCGTCGCTTCGCCGGCTCCATGCTTCCCTCCTGGTCGGATGTGGACGAGGTCGTACAGCGGACCGCGATCGCGATCTGGCGCAAGTTCGATCAGTTCGATCCGGACACCGATTTCATGAAATGGGCCTGCGTCATCACGCGTTTTGAAGTTCTGGCCTATCGTCGCAAGATGGCGCGTGATCGTCTCGTCTTTCGCGAAGACGTGATGGAGCTCATGGCCGAAGAGGGCGCGGATGAGATCGATCATCGCCGACTGGAACACGACGCCCTCGAGACCTGCCTTGCCGCGATGTCCGAGAAGGAACGCCGCCTGCTGACCCTGGCCTACACCCCGGGCGTAAAGATTACGGAATTGGCCGAGGAAGCCGGATCGACCGCCGCCGCGTTCTACATGCGACTCAAACGCCTGCGCCGCCGCCTGATGACCTGCATGGAAGGCAAGACCTTGGAGCCCGAACCAGTGCCATGAAATCCACCCGATTCGAGGATCTGCCGTTGGAGGAACAGGATTGGATCGACGCCTATGTCGACGGCACGATCACGGAGGAGGCTTTTTCAAAATTGCAGGAACGCCTGTTGCGCAGCCCCGGGCTGCGCAGCGTCATGCGCCGCAGCCTTTCGCTGAGACACGAACTGCAGAATCTCGGCGCAACGGGAGACACGTCGGCCGACTCATGGCTGCACGCGGCTTCGGAGCAGGACAATGTAATCTCAGTAACCGGAACGACTTTCACACGCTGGCTTCCGATCGCGGCGGCAGCCGGGCTGGCTTTTCTTCTCGGCCTCACCTTTACGGGCCTTCGGACCCATCCAATCGAAGAGGCACGTTTAACACCGGTTCCGACGGAGACCGAAGAACACATCGCCGAGGGCTTCGCGGTCGTGAAAAACCTTATCGACGCGGAATGGCCGGAACAATCGGATCCCCGTCAACAAGGCGACACGCTGGGAGCCGAGGTCTTCCGGCTCAAGCGGGGCCTCGCTGAAATTCAATTCTTCTGCGGCGCAAGCATGACCGTGCAGGGCCCCGCCGAGATCGCGCTCCGATCCGCCTGGGAAGCGACCTGCCGCGAGGGTGCCGTCCGTGTGCAGGTCCCGCCCGCCGCGCGCGGATTCAAACTGCACGGACCTTCCACCGAAATCGTGGATCTCGGCACGGAATTCGGACTCTCGGTCCGCGACGGAAAGGCACACGTCGAGGTCTTCGACGGTGAGATCGAGTTTCGGCATCTTTCCGAAGCCGCACGGCTCGCGAAACGGGGCTCCGCCTGGGGGCTTCCCGCCAACGGCCACGCGACCCCCTCGGATTTGGGAGAGGTGATTTTCCCGGACGTCCGCAACTTCACCCTGCAGGCGCGGGCTCAACGACACACCGATTTCGAATTGTGGCAATCGCATCGGGACGCGCTGGCCCGCGATCCTCGTCTGATCGCCTACTACACATTCGAGCGGGACGACGCCAACGACCTGATCGCCAACGTCGCCCAGCCCCGCAATCCGGAGTTCGACGGCGCGGTGGTGCTGGCAGAGACGACCGACGGACGATGGCCCGGTCGCAAACAGGCCCTGGAGTTCCGTCGCCCGGGCTCCCGCGTTCGCGTGCGGATACCAGGCGAATTCTCGGCCTTCACCTTCATGTGCTGGGCTCGGATCGACAGCCTCGACCGACGCTACAACGCACTTTTCATGGGCGATGGTTACGAGACCGGCGAGCCGCACTGGCAGATCCGCGACGACGGCAGCCTGATGTTGTCCGTCATGGTCGACGACACACGACCGAACCCTTTCAAGGCGGATGACGCCGGCTTTCACCGCGTCTACTTCTCGCCCCCGATCTGGGATCGCTCGATGGCGGGACAGTGGATGCACCTCACCTCCGTCTTCGATCCCGCGAACAGGCAGGTGTCCCACTTCGTCAACGGACGACGGGTCAGCCGCATGGAGATCGTCGACGAGTATCTCATCAAATCCCTCCGCATCGGCAACGGCGAGATCGGGAACTGGGGGCAACCGTTTCGCGAAAGCCCCTGGTTCGCCATCCGCAACCTGAACGGCCGCATCGACGAACTCGCCATTCTGAACGCCGCCCTCTCCGACGACGAGGTCGGTGCACTGCATTCCCGCAGCCGGGCCGGTCGCCACTGATCACGCGGGCATCCCGACGTCGCTCATGTCCAACGCACTTGGTGAAACGTTCACCTCTGTCATTCTCAAGGCGACCGGGGCCGGCTCCCTGCGCGTCGGGTCGAGCATCCAGGAACTGTGGAGCGGCTACGGTCAAATTCTCCGTATCCACCTGACCGGCGGGCCGCGAGCGACGGTCGTCGTGAAACACGTCGCGATGCCGTCCGCCCAGAACCATCCGCGCGGATGGAATTCCAATCTCTCCCACGACCGGAAGGTGTTCTCCTACCAGGTGGAAACCAACTGGTATCGCTCTTGGAGTTTGCGCTGCGACGATCGATGCCGCGTGCCGGGCTTTCTCGCGTCCGCCCGCGAGGGCGACAGCGTCCTCCTTGTTCTCGAAGACTTGGACGACTCCGGATTCCCAATCCGACTTTCCCGTCTCAAGCTGCGGAAGATCGAGGCCTGTCTCCGATGGCTCGCCGAATTTCACACCCTCTTCATGGGCGAAAGCCCGAGCGGCCTGTGGCCCAACGGAACCTACTGGCACCTGGCCACCCGGCCCGAGGAACTGGCATCGCTCGACGACGCGCCCCTGAAAGCAGCCGCAGCCGAGATTGATCGAAAGCTGAACGCGGCCCGTTTTCAGACATTCGTCCACGGTGACGCCAAACTGGCCAACTTCTGCTTTTCGAAATCCGAGGACCGCGTCGCCGCCCTTGATTTCCAATATGTCGGCGGCGGATGCGGGATGAAGGATGTCGCCTATTTCATCGGCAGCTGCCTCGACGAGTCGGAATGCGAGGCACACGAGGAGGCCTTGTTGAATAGCTATTTCGCAAGCCTGCGCTCGGCCCTGCTCCGTCGGAGGGCCGACATCGACGCGGCGGCGGTTGTCACCGAGTGGCGCGGGTTGTTCCCGCTGGCGTGGACGGACTTTCATCGTTTTCTCAAGGGCTGGTGCCCCGAGCACTGGAAAATCAATTCCTACAGCGAACGCGTCGCCCGCCGGGTGATTCAAAATCTATAGTCTCGACCATCCCCGATTCGAAGCGGAATGCTCGGGCCCATCCATGAGACCTTTGATCATCACGCTGGCACTCGCTTTTCTGTCGATCGGATATTCGAAAGAAGCCCCGCGGCCGAACATCCTCTGGATCGTCGTCGATGACATGTCGCCGAATTTCTCCTGCTACGGCGAGACGACGATCACCACGCCCGCCGTGGATCAACTCGCGGCGGAGGGCCTGCGCTTCAGCCGGGCCTACGCCACGGCTCCGGTCTGCTCCACCTTTCGTTCGGCGATGATCACGGGCATGTATCAGACGACGATCGGCGCACATCACCATCAAAGCGGGCGGGAAATCCACCGGATCATCCTGCCCCAGGGTGTGCGCCCGGTGCCGGACTACTTCAAACAGGCGGGCTACTGGACCTGCATCGGCAGCGGCCTGCCGGGAATCGACAACACAGGCAAGGCCACCACCCGGGATCGGCGCGGCAAGACGGACTACAATTTCGATTGGGACGAGACGATCTACGACAGCCATGACTGGGCGGGCCGCAACGAGGGACAACCCTTCTTTATGCAGGTCCAGCTGCACGGCGGAAAGATTCGCGGCGCGTCGGAAAAAAGCTACGACGCCATTGACGCGCGGGCCTCCCGGGAGTTGGGCGGGATCACCCCGCCGGAGAGTGTCCGTCTTCCGCCCTACTACCCGCGCGATCCCGTGATGCTGCGCGACTGGTCCACCTATCTCGACAGCGTGCGCCTCACGGATCAGCACGTCGG
>JADHOF010000187.1 GCA_016779125.1 Verrucomicrobiia bacterium
GGCGGACTTGAGCTTGGATTCTGCGTGGGCGGTGAATTCGGTCAGATCGAGATAACCGTCCTTGTTCGCATCCGCACCGCGATGGTGCGGCTCGGAGTGGCCGCCCATGCGGGACACTTTCCGGTATTCCGCCGGATCGAGCCTGTGGTCACCGTTCGTGTCCAGTCGTTTGAAGCAGACCTCGACGCCCTCACACAGAATCACAAACCAGGTCTGCTTCGCCGCGAGTTCGGCAGCCAGCTCCCCGCGATCCAGCACGCCGTCTCGGTTCGCGTCGCCCCGGGCAAAATGCTCCGCGCCGTGGTTTCGCGCCTGAACGTCAAGCAGCTTGAACTCCTCGAACTGAATCTTCCCGTCCTTGTTCTTGTCGGCGACCTGAATGACACGATCAAGAACCGCCTCGGTGTGCGAACCGACCGCGCGTGGGACGAGGGTGGATAGCGAGAAGGCCAGAAGGAAGAGTTGCTTCATGATCATTGGGTTGCCTGAGTTTCGGTTCGGCCAGCCACAGAATTCAACCTGTTCCGATCAACGACAGAGCCGTCTCCGCAGCTGCCGGAGGGGAGGCGCAAAATGCCGAGAAAATCGTGCCGCACCCGCTGGGGTATGAGATTGCCCACACCGTGTGCGCCGGCGTCGAATTCATCCATCAGTTCAGCTTCTTGATCTTGACGTTCCGGTACCAGACCGGTGCCTGAGCCTTGCCGTGCAGGCCTTGGAACCCGATCGGTCCCTTGCGCGCATAGTCCTTCAAGGCCTTGGGAAACTTGTTCGGCGTGCCGTCGGGATTCCTGCCCTTCTCCTTCCAGTCGGTGAGGTCGAGGTCCTGAACGGTTTCGCCGTTGAACACGACCTTCAGCCGGCTGCCCTTGCAGGTGATCGTGTAGCGGTTCCATTCACCGACCGGCTTGGACGCGTTCTTGGACGGCGCGCTGCAGTCATACAAGGCCGCCACCATGCCGATTCGGCCGCCGTCGGTGTTTTCATGCACCTGGATTTCCAATGCCGTCAGCACCTTCTTGATGTCGCCCGCCCGCAGAAACACACCGCTGTTGGATTCCTTCGCCACCTTGAATTCCAGATCCAGCTCGAAGTCACCATAGGTTTCCTTCGTCCAGATCGTGTCGTGATGCCGGGCGACCAGAACCCCGTCCTCCACCTCCCAATGCCCGCCCCCGATGGCATTGGAAAGATCGGACTTGAACAGTTCCGCCCACTTCGAACTGTCGGGATGCCCCGTGCCGGCGGCCTTCAGCGAGACGCCTGCGAAGCCGATCAGGCAGATGCCAAGGGCGAAAATGCGAATGAAACGATTGCGGATAACGGATTGGTACATGCCCGAAGACTGACAATTTGCCACGCCTCCACAAGTCGGAACATGGAGGATCCCCTCCGCATCATGTGATGCCGACTTCGGACGGCTGCCTATTCCCGGTTAAAAAACTCCTCTTCCCGGGGCAGCGAGATGATCGGCCAGGTGGCGGGAAAGAAACGGACGATGTGATGCGGACGAAAGCCTTCCAGCAGCAGGTCACAACGGATCCGGAGTTGCACACCTCCGCCGCCGGGTTCCACAGGAACCCTTTTGATCTCCAGAATTTCGCCGCGTTTCTTGTCGTTCACAGGATCGTAGGTCATCAACGATTCGCGCGCGACAGCGACGGCTCCCTTCGGCGCGTTGGGATCATCGACCTGCGCCTTCATCGGCCAGTCCGCTTTCTTTCCGTCCATCACTGCCAGCTCGTCAAACAACACGGGATCGACATTGCCGAAAAAGTTGATGGTCACGATCCGGGCTTCGTCGTCGACGGCGGTCACCCATCCCGGCAACCCCCGTTCACGAATGTGCTGACGATGCCGCGCCTGCTGCAGCGCCGTGGCACGCCGGCGCGACGTTTCGTCCAGCCAGATGTCCGTGATGCGACCGGGGCCGTAGAGCGTCACCCAGGTGCGGTTGAACAACACGGTCTGTCCTTTCGCGATGTCCTTCAGATCTGCGAAACCGTCGCCCCGCAACACCCGCGTCCAATCCATCAGGTCGAATTCCAGCGCGTCGCCCTGCGGCTCGTCGTTCGCGAGCAACGTGGCTTTGAGCTTCCGCCCCGAAAGGTCCACCGCCTCGACACGCCAAAGTTCGCCGCGCCGTGCGTGATGACTGAAGTCGTCCTCCAACTGAAAGCAGCGACGAAAATCCTTCTCGGGCGTCAGCCGGTTGTTGCTGGGGCCGATCGGCAGCGGGGTCTTGTCTTCCGGGTCTTGCAGATAGAAGAGGCCGTGTAGATGCGTGCCCAGCGGCACGTCCCGGATCGCGGCCGGCGCGCCATGCCGATAGATCGCACCGTAAGGCAACATCCGCGCGTAGACCGGCAGATCCCAGTTGCCGCGCGGCTGGCTGTCGTTGCGGTCCACACGCAGCTGGAAGCGGCGCTCCAGATGATCCATCTGAATCAGCTCGCCCGGAATCGCGTGCGCGGAGCCTTCCGGCGGAAACTCGCCCGGCACCAGTTGATACCATTCCGGCGGCTCCGCTGCGCCGTCCTGCTGGCGCGCCTTGCCGCGCTTGATCACCACCGGACCGTCGGCATCGGTGCGGAATCTCTTTTTTTCGGCGTGGCCGTCTGGAGCGAAGGCGAGCAGGCCGAGCCCAAGCAGCAGCCGAAGGGCAAACGGTTCCGCGCCACGAAACAGGTGAACGGAGGAGGATGTCATCGTGATTTCGTGAACGAAGGGTCAGGCGACGATCTGTTTGATCGGGCCGATGCTGTCCTGGAAGGAATCCACCTTCACATCCACGCGTTGCAACATGGTGAGCAGCAGGTTGCTCAGTCGCGCGTCGCCATCCACCGGCCGGGAGCAGATCCGATAATGGGCACCGGCGTCGGCGACATTGTATCGGCCGATCTGCGGCAGGTTGAAATCAACGTGGGAGCCGTGCCGGTAGCCGAGTGCGCGCCCGCCGGCAAGGATCGTCGGCAGGTTGGCGTTGCCGTGGCTGTGACCGTAGGCCATGCCGCTGCCCCACAACACCTGGGTGGTGTCGAGCAAGGGCCTGCCCGCTTCCTCATGCGCCTTGAGCTGATCAAGGAAGTAGCTGAACTGCTCGACCAGAAAGGCGTCCGTCGCGGTGAGGCGTCGCAGTTGCTCGGGATCGCCGTTGTGGTGCGAAAGGCCGTGCCGGGTTTGCAGGATGCCGATCTCCGGAATACCGCTGGTGCCCCCCTCGCTGCCGATGGCGCAGGTGATGACGCGGGTGGAATCCGTCCGCAACGCCATGACCATCAGGTCGTAGAACAGCCGGTAATACTCCCCGGCCTCGGCCATGCTCAACTTCCGCTGCAACTTCGCCGCCTCGTCGGCGGGCAGCTTGGGCTTGGGAATGTTCAGCCATTCGTCGGCGCGCCTCGTGCGTTCCTCCACCTGCCGCACGGCGGTGAGGTATTCATCGAGCTTGGAGCGGTCCTCCGAACCCAGCTTGCGGTTCACCCGCTTCGCGTCGTCGGCGACCAGATCGAGAATGCTCCGGCGCCGGCCGAGGCGGCGGCGGATGGTTTCCGTGCTGTCCTTCTCCACCCCGAAGAGCTGGTTGAAGATCACCTGCGTGTTGCGGTCGGCGGGAAGCTGGATGCCGTCCCGCGACCACGCGAGGGAAACGCCCTCGATCGCCGTCTCCAGCGAGGAGAAACGCGTGGCCGCACCCTGCACCTCCGCCATGAGCTGGTCGGCGGAGACCGTGTTGCGAAACGCCCCGCCGTCGCCGGGCACGTTGGCGCCGGTGAGCCAGACCTTTTCGCAGTTGTGATGTTTGCCAAGCACCATCGGATGATGCAGGCCGCTGATCGGCGTGATGTCCGCGCGATGCCGCTCCAGCGGCTTCATCGGCTCGGTGAATTCGTAGTCCGGACCCGCTTTCTCGATCTGCCACGTGAGCGTGTTCACCCCGTTGGGGATGTAGATGAACACGCTCCGCTTGGGCTTCGTCGCGGGCGGAATGTCGGCCATGCAGTGGAGCAGCGGCAGGGCGACGGTGGCACCGAGACCGCGCAGCATCCGGCGGCGGTTCATGCGCCATTTGTTCAGATTGAGGTTACTCATGGGTTCAGCGGGCGGGGGTCAGCGTTTCTGAAAAAGGTCGGAGCAGACAAAGGCGATCAACAGCTCCCGCAGCCGATAATCGGCGGCCTTTGACGCCGCGGCGATGGCGCGGAGATCCTCGCGGTCGTCCACGGACATCGTGCGCCGCAGTCCGTAGGTGGCGAGCTTCTCGATGAAGGTCGCGCTGAAGGCGTCGAGGTCGGACAACAACAGGCGCTTGAAATCCTCCGCATCCTGATACGTGCGACCGTCCGGCAGCTGACCCGACGCGTCGACTTTGGGATCGGCCCCGGTGCCCTCGGTTTTCTCCACCGTGCGCCAGCGTCCGATGGCGTCGTAGTTCTCGAAGGCAAGGCCGAGCGGATCGATCTTGCTGTGACAGGCGGCGCAGTTCGGGTCCGTGACATGCGCCTCCAGCTTCATGCGCAGCGTGGCCTTCGGCTCGGTCAACGGACTGGGCGGAATCGGATCGACATTCGCGGGCGGTGGCGGCGGGGACCGTCCCAGAATGGATTCAGACAACCAGACGCCGCGATGCACCGGGCGGTGCCGTGTGCCGTCCGAGGTAAGCGACAGGATCGCCGCCTGCGTCAGCAAACCACCCCGATGGGCCGAAGCGGGCAGCGACACCCGGACGAACTCGTCACCGCTCACCTTCGCGTCGGGCAGATCATAGAACCGCGCCAGACGGGCGTTCATCATCGTCCATTCGGAATCCAGGAACTCCCGCAGGGTGAGATCGCAGCGCAGCACTTCGGCAAAAAACGTCCGGGTTTCGTCGATCATGCTCGCCTCCAGATGCGCGTCGTAATCCGGATACAACTTCTTGTCCGGCGGGAACATGCCGACCTTGCGCAAGCGCAACCATTGCGTGGTGAACGAATCCGCAAAGCGCCGCGCGCGCGGGTCCTCCAACAGGCGTCGGGCCTGCCGGGCGAGTTCCGCGCGATCGTGCAGCCGACCCGCGTCGGCCAGCTTGAACAACGCGTCATCCGGCATCGTGCTCCACAGCAGATACGAAAGCCGGGAGGCGATCTCCCAATCGTTCAGCGTGTGGCGCATCGCCCGGGAATCGCCCTCGGAGATGAAGAGGAAACTCTTCGAGCACAGGATCGCGGACATGCCGGCCTTCACGGCCGTGGCGAACGTTTCCCCCACCTTCAACTCCGCCTCCACAATCCCGACGAAGGCATCCAGTTCCGCCGTCGTGACCGGACGCCGAAACGCACGCCGGGCCAGCCGCTCGAAGCCCGCGCGGATCGCATCCGGTTTGCCTTCCTCCCGCGCCCAATACTCCCCGCGCCGGTGGACTTCCTCATCCGTCACGATCGGACCGCGCCACGAAATCGAGTCCACGATCAGGAACGGATACCGCGCCCGACCCTGCTCGTCCGTGAGCTTCAACTGCCACGGCAGCCGCCCGTCCTTGAGACTGAGAAACGGCCGCGTGCCGTGGCGTCCCGAACGCGGCAGAATCGAGGGACCGGGCACGTCATTGTAAACAAGGAGGCTTGGCCGCCCTTTCGGCAGATGCGCGCGGAACGTGACCGTAACGGGCTTGTCCTCCGGCGCGACGATGTCCTGCTCGAACAACACCCGATCCAGCTTGGACTCGTAGACCTTCAGGCGCGGCGCGCGCCCGTTCTCCGGCTTCAACCCGCTGAGCGAGTAACTGATCTCATAAACGCCGGCCGCCGGCAGCGGCTCCTTCAACGCGGAGTAACGGAAGATGTCCCCCGGCCACATCTCGAAGCGCACCTTGTCCAGCAGGCCCTGTTCGCGCAGGCGTTCACGATGCCGCTCGTGCACCTGATTCTCCTCCACCGCACGCTTCGAGCCCACAAACGGTTTAGGCGCACTGTCGGGATACGCCTCCGCCAGCACCACCTCGGCGGCGGCGAGATACTTTTCAATATTGGACGGCGACAAGGTCAGCACCGAGCCGATGCGCTCGAAACCGTGCCACTCCGGATCCTCCAGAAACGCGCCCGGATCCTCGGCATCGAACTGCACGCCGAGCAGATCACGAACCGTGTTGACGTATTCCTCGCGGGTGAGGCGGTTGTAGGAAACCAAAGGCCGCGCCGCCATGCGCGCCGCCTCGCCCTCCTTCATCTGCGCGTTCAGCCATTCCAGGATCGTCGCGCTCTCCGCAGCCGTGGGCTTTTCCTTCGCCTTCTTCGGCGGCATCTCACCGGACGCGATGCGCTCCATGATCTCCCGCCACTGCGGCAGATTCTCGACACCGACGTTCCGGGAAAGCGTGTCGATGCGGAAGTCACCCTTCGCCTCCTTCGCGTCATGGCAGCCCGTGCAATAACGATCCAGGTAAGGCGCGAGCACCTGATCAAAATCAAGGCTCTCCGCCGCGAAGGCGGACACGCCACACCAGACCGCCAAGGCGGCGATCAGGATTCGAGAGCGGATAAGTTTACATGACAACACGGAGCGGATTCAGACCAAAAACAGGTTGGATAATTCAACGGAACACACCGGGAGGCGAGTCAAAGCGACCACACGCCGCCGCCCGGTTCCAGCGTGTATTGGCTCACTCGTCCTTGCGCCAGACGTTGCCGGATTGTTCGACGACGACGTCCTTGGCCCGCACCACGATGTCCTTCGCCTGATGATGGATGCGGCAGTTCGTCACGCGATGGGATCGGCCGTCGAAGTAGAACGCGGCGTTCCGGTTGTGATGCAGCTCGCAGTTGGTGTAGGTGGTGACCGAATCGTTCACGTCGGCGACGCCGCCTGCGGACGAGCCGTTCCAGGCAATCTCGGAATCGACCACCTCCATCTGCACCGTTTCGTGGGCGCTGATGCCTTCGTCACCGTTCGTGAACGCCTTCACGTTCTCCAACCGGATGCCGACCCGGTGGCCGTGGATGTTGAATCCGTCATTGGCCGCGTGTATCGCGGTCACGTTGCGCACGGTGAGGTAAGAACAGGCGATGACGACCCCGCTCACCATTCGCGGGGGCGGCTGAAAAATTCGCGCCGCGCCCGGCGTCTTCCCGGCCGGCCAGCGAAAGTAAAGCGAGCCATCCGCAGCCCAGCCCATCTGACCGGGCTGCAGCTCCTTCCGCGCGACGTAGAGAATCGTCTTCGCCTCGCCGGACCGTTTTTCCGCCACCCGATCGCGCAGGATGATGATCGGCACCTCGTCTATGAACAAACCTGCACGCTGGGTGTCCTCGATCGGGGGATGACCGGGCAGGGGACCGCGCGAGGTCCACACGTCGCCATCCCGGAGCCAGTCCCGCGCGGTGATGTCGATGCCAAGGTCGATGATCAGGCCTTTGCCGTCGAACACAGCGGGTTGCTCCGGCGTGCCGCCCCGGGTGAGAATCAGCGGCTGATGGCGAATCTCCTGGGCGCGAATCGTCGCGGAAACAAGGACGGCACACAGGAGGCAACAAAGGGGGTTCAGTCGCATTTGGGAGGGTTCGTTTGGTTCTGTAAAGATCACCCGCAACCCGGGCGCGCAGGATTACGGACGGAGCGAAAACTACTTCGACGGGGCCACGGCGAGTTCCCCTTCCGGCACCAGTTCGATCTCGATGTCCGCGCCTTTGAGGTGTTTGTCGAAAAAGGTCTGCATCAGCTGGTTGACCGCCGGCTTGCCGAAGGCCGGTCCGCCATGCCCAGCGCCGGGCAATGTCTGGAGCCATGCCGCCACGCCCTTCGCCTTCAGGGCGGCTAGCAGCTGCAGGCTTTGCGCGTAGGGCACCAGCGCGTCGTGGGTGCCGTGAAGGATCAGGAAGGGCGGGTTGTCGCGGCTGACATAATGCGCGGGACTGACCGCGTCGGTCTTCGCCTTGTCGGCGTCCAGGCTCACACCGATCAGGCACGAATAGGGATCGGAGGGCGTGTTGAACTTGAAAATGTTGCGGACGTTTTGGTCCGCCTCCGCCTGTTGCATCACCGTGCCAAAATCCGCCGGTCCGAAGATGTCGCAAACAGCCTGCACGCGATCGGATTGATCTTCATTCCCGCCGATCGGAGCGAAGCGTCCTTTGCCCCCTGCCGTGCCCACCAACGCGGACAGGTGCCCGCCTGCCGAGCCTCCCACGACGCCGAAGTGCCCGGGGTCGAGTTGGTATTCCTTGGCATGCGCCCGGAGCCAGCGGATGGCCGCCTGGCAATCCTGAATCTGCGCGGGGAAAAGCGCCTTCTGGCTGAAGCGATACCCGACACTCGCCACCACATAACCCTGCCCTGCCAGAGACGCCACGGGACACGGAAACCTGCTGCCCGCGCGCCAACCTCCACCGTGAATGTGCACCACCACCGGCAACGGCCGGTCAGCCGGTTTCTCGGGCAGATACAGGTCGAGCCGCTGCGCCTCGTCGCCTCCGGGGATGTATTGAATGTCCCGCACCAACCGAACAC
>JADHOF010000188.1 GCA_016779125.1 Verrucomicrobiia bacterium
TCCTTCAACTCGTCGGAATCCAGACCAAGCGCCTGACGTCCGTCGGTGGTGTTCAGATCCGGACGAATGGGAACGGCCGCGTCGCCCAGGAAAGCGAATCCGCCCGTGCCCGAATCGCGACGTTTTGCGTTCAGCGTTTCGTCCAGGCGAAAGACGCCGATTGAAAGCACAAGAAAGCTTCCGCTCGCGAGCATGATCGCGGTCGCCATGCTGCGTTTTCGGCGGCGGGTGAGGTTGCGAACGCCGAGGCCGGCGAGAGTGGGGACGGCTTCGTGATCCGCGCGTTCCAGTGCAGTCAAGAGAACGCCCACGAAGCAAAGGCCAGCGATCAGGAGTAGCGCCCCCGCGCCGAAGAAGGCGCCCGGAGCGGCGGCGGCCGAGGCGGTGAATCCCCATGCGGTCAAAGCAAGTCCGCCGATCGTCGCACCGATCCCGATCCAGCGCCCGGAGCTCCCACGGCCTCGGCTTGCGTGGTCATGGACGGCGATGGAGGCGTCGTTGCCCGCGAGGAGTTCGCGGGCTGGTCTTGCGGCCTGTCTGCGGAGCGCGAGCCAGAGGCTGAACGCGGCGACTGCGACCGAGCCGAGCCAGCCACCGATCAGCGTGCCGGGGGCGGCGTGGTAGGCGAGTTCGGAAGTTCCGACCGCGTCGCGCCAGACGGTGGTGAGGCCGTGGAGCATTGCGCGGGCATACCAGATGCCGCCGGCCAATCCGGCGAGGCTGCCGACCGTGGCCAGACCCAAGCCTTCGCCGAGCAGGAGATTGCGCACCCGTTTTGCGGTAAATCCGATCGCAAGCAGGGTGCCGACCTCCGTGGAGCGCTGCTCGACGCTGAATTGGAAGAGCATTGCGACGAGAATCATGGCGGCCGCGATGAGGAAGAAACTGAATCCTATGAAGAGGCCTCCGAAATCTTGACCGGACGAGCTGGCCAAGAGGGCCTGCTCGCGGACGGGTTGCAGGACGAATCCGAGCGCGGCGGGATCGAGGTGTTCCTGAACGGCTGTTTCGATCCGGGACCTGAGGTCGGCGAGACTTTCGTTGTTCCGAGGGGCGAAGCGGACCGCCGTGTAGGAGCCGAATCGATTTGTCCACATCGCCGCGCCGGCGTTGAGGGAGACGAAGGCCTTCGGAGTGCCGCGATAACGGTCCCAATAATCCTGGTCATTGCGGCCGAGCTTGTCGCGGTCGATGGCGTAGCCGGTATCCCAGTCGCGGCAGGATTCGGCGTCCGTCATTCCGGGGAAATCGGGCATCAGCTGGGGATCGACGAAGGGGCCTTCCATGCCGGCGATGTCACGAACGCGGAATGAGTTTGTGCGCGTTTCAAGTGTGCGCCCGTGTCCGACGACGCTGTAGGTAAGGACGATTTCGCGGCCGGTGTTTGCGCCGATGTCCGAGGCGAGCAGCTTGTTGACGACGATTTCGTCGTCGCGCATGTCGTCGGGCACGTAGGGCGGGCCGGCGGCGGTGACCATGGAATAGAACGCGACGTCGCCGCCGACGCGCAGGCTGTCGACGAAGTAGGTCTGAATCAGTCGGGCGTCCGGGAGTGCGTTGGTGGCGGCCGCGATGACGGGAGGATCCAGGAAGACGCGTGGCGAGCGGAGTTCGACGAGATTCTGGTTGGTGACGATTCGGACTTGAAGATCCGCGTCCCCGAGACGCCAGTGCCGACGCAGGGCGGTGTGTTCGATCTTGTGTTTGGTGAGGAGAAGATTGGCGCGGGATTTTGCGTCGGCGCGTTCCTGCAGACGGGCGAGCGGCACGAAGGCGTTGTAGGGCGGAATTTGATTTGCCTGCAGACTGAAGCGCCCGAGTCGGGTCGAATTGACAACCTCGACGACCTTGAGACGCAGGCCCGTGCTGTCGTCGTCCTGCGTTGCCATCGGCGCGTCGCGGGAAAGTGATGAGACGCGCGGGACACGAACGACGATTGTGTCCCCGACCTTGGCCTTGAGGCGTTCGGCCAAGGTTTCGTTCAGGATGATCTGATCCTCGCCGAGCGCGGGGTGGTCGGGTGCCGAGTCGGCCAACTCCCAGAAGCGCTGATCGACTCCCACGACCTGGACGCGGTCGGCGCGGAGCTCGCTCCCGCTGTTGATGGCCACGCCCGGGAGCATGAACACCGGAATGGCGCCCAGATCCTCCGCCAGGCGTTCCTGAAAAAGGCGGTCGTTTGTGACCATGGCCTGCTCGATCTTGCCGAGGCGGGCCATCGCCAGTTCACGCAGGGAGTGGCGCACGGAATCGCCGACAATGAGGGCACCGATGAGAACCGCAGCACCGACCGCCGCGCCGAGAAAAACTCCCAGATGTGCGCGGGCGTGAAACTGCAGGCTGCGAAGCACGAGGCGAAGGCCGTTCATTTTAATTCCTCCAATTGTCCGTCGCGAAGCTCGAAGGCGCGGCCGGTCCGGCGGGCGAGTTCCTGGGAGTGGGTGACGATGATGAGGGCGACCTTTTCCTCGCGATTCAGTTCGAGCAGGAGGTTGGCGAGGTTTTCCGCGGAATGGCGATCCAGGGCACCGGTGGGTTCGTCCGCCAGCAAGAGTCGCGGGCTGTTGATCAACGCCCGGACGACCGCGACACGTTGCCGTTCGCCGCCGGAAAGTTGTCCGGGGCGGTGATTGAGCCGGCCGGCAAGTCCGACGCGATCGAGCAGCTTGCGGGCCCGGTCGATCGTTTCAGAACCGGCCCTGCCGTGGGCGGCGGCCGGCACGAGAACGTTCTCCAAAACGGTGCATTGCGGCAGAAGGTGATGGGATTGAAAGATGAAGCCGATCTTGCGGTTTCGCAGTTCCGCCAAGGCGGTCTCGGAAAGCGTTCTGAGGTTTTCCCCATCGAAGACGAGTTCGCCCTCGGTCGGAAGATCCAGCGCGCCGACGAGATTCAGCAGCGTGCTCTTGCCGGACCCGGACGGGCCGACGATGGAAAGGGTTTCACCGGGCTTCACCTCCAGATCGACGCCCCGAAGGACGCTCAACCTGTCGCCATCCTCCGTGGCGGCGAACTCCTTCCGAACATGGCCCAGTCGCAGCAGAAGCGTGTCACTCATGCCGCGCAATGTACGGCGAGCCGCGAAAATGGGAACGGAAAAGGGGGCGGTTGAATTGTTAAAAAGTGGATCGGGCGGCCGCGGCGTGTGAGGCGGGCGTCGAAATTCGACCGATCAACCAACGAACCCGTGCTATTGCTCCGCCGGGGCCGGTTGCGCGGGGGCGAGACCGGATTGGGCAAATTCGGCGCTGAACCATTCCTGGAAGGCGAGATTCATGCGTTCCGACCGGACGTCGTTGAGAAACTCCGGCAGATCTTCCTTCAGCTTGGCCTCATCCACCGGAATCAACTTCTTGGTCATCACGATGTAACCCCCGCGGCCGGATCGACGAAAGGTGCTTGCGTGACCGACTTCCAGATTGAATGCAGCTCCGATCACTTCGGAAGGAGACACGCCGAAGTCCTCAACCTGGGGAATGCTGCGGGTGTTGCGGGAGAAGGCGGGGATTTCCACCGACTTGAAGCCGTTTGTTTCAAGGATGGACGAGAATGATAGTCCGGCGGCGAGTCCCTGGTTGACCGAGGCCGCCAGTTTCGTGCCGGCCTGGACGGCCAGTTCGAGGGCCTGGGAACTCTTGTAGTCGGCGACGACCTTGTCCCAGACGTTGGAAAGGGCGGGGCTCTCGCTGGCGACGCGGCGGTTGTAGGCGATCAGATAGATGCCGTTGATCCAGTTGAGCGGGCTTGCCAGGGGCTCCTCGGTCGACAGGTTGAACGCGGTGGAGGCGAAATTGCCGGGGACGTCCATGTCTTCGGGGCCGTCGAGTTCGGTGAAGGGTTTGGTCTCCTTGACCCCGTAACCATGCTTCTTGGCAACGGTCAGGAGGTTCTCCGATTTGACCTCGGCGATGGCGAAGACTTCGTTCGCGAAATCGAACGCGACCTTTTGACCGAGCTCCGAAGCCTTGGTTTCGATGAACTCGGCGCGGATTTTCTTCTTCGCGTCCTCGGCGCTGAGCATCTTGCCCTCGGCGTCGCGGAATGCGTTTGTGCCGCGGTTGGTGTATTCGGTTTCGATCCGCGCGGTGAGATTCGTTTCGGTCGCCAGGGCGGCCTCGGCCTTGTCGTTGAAATTCGTGAAGGCGAAGTAGACGTAATTGACGACGACACGCTCCGGAATGCGGTAGGAGGCCAGGCGGTTTGTGAAATAGGTCGAGATCGCGTTCGTGGTGATGGACACCCGCGACACGTAGTTTGACGTGCTGATGAAAACGGCCTCGGCTTCGAGCTGTTCATTCTCCCGTCGAAAGAGTCCGTCGGCGGCGCGGGTTGAGACGAACTGGCCGGATTGGCCGTGCAGGCGGCTTAGCGTCTGCAAAGCAAGGTCGGAACGGACGAACTCGATGAACTGCTCCTCCTGAACCCCGCCCGTGGAGGCGATGTTTTGAAGGAACCCGTCGTATTGCGTCTTGCTGAAAGCCCCTGTTTGCGGATCGCTGAAATTGCGGACGATGTAGGTGCTCACCGCGTCATCGGACACGAGGATGCCGGCTTTCGCCGCGAGCTTGTTGATCATCAATCGCTGACGGGTGATCATGTCCATCCGCTGCTCCATGCCGGCACCGGTGGGCCAGCGGCCGGTTTGGAGGAAAAACGACACGCGGGCCTGAGAGGACGCGTCCAGCCAATCCTGCCGTTTCAGCTTCTCGCCCTGAAACGATCCGAAGTCGGCGGACGCGGAAGCACCGAGCTGATCGACCTCCGGCGTGAAGAAGTACACGAAGGAGATGACGATGATGACGATGATGAAGTACCACAGCGCCTGTGAATGTTTGCGTAATGTGCCGATCATATTCCGAATTCCCCGTAAATTGGGGCGCATAGGTAGCCATGGGCGGGGAGGTCGGTCAATGGCAAGTTTTCGCTGCGCGCCGATTGATTTCCGGTCGAGGCCCGGGACGGGTGTCGGTCCGATCCCGGGTTCCGGCGGGATGATTTATTCACGCCGTTTCAGGGTCGCGCGCGCTCTCGATCGCGATTGGCGGGCCGATCAATATTTTTGGAAAAGGGGTTGACGCTCACAATGCGGGTGCGTAGACACACCCAAACAAAACGTAACTATTTATGGCCGACGAAAACGCAATCGAATCCAAGGTTAGAGACATCATCGTTGAACAGCTCGGAGTGAACGCCGATCAAGTGATACCCGACGCAAAGTTTATCGAAGATCTCGGGGCTGATTCGCTCGATACCGTCGAGCTGATCATGGCTCTCGAAGAGGAGTTTGGCATTGAGGTTCCCGACGAGGAGGCTGAGAAGCTGATGAGCGTCGGAGATGTGAACAAATACATCGAAGAGAACGCCAAGTAAGCCTCGATCAATCCTTTCAGGCAGCCGGCGCCCCCGAGCCCGCGCTGCCTTTTTCTTTTTATGGGCATCAATCCAGCAGATCGCAGAGTCGTTGTCACCGGTGTGGGCGTCATCAACGCGTTGGGCGACAACGTGGACACGTTTTGGGACAATATTATCGCCGGGAAATGTGGCATTGACCGTATCACGTCCTTCGATATCAGCGACTACGCCTGCCAGATTGCGGCGGAAGTGCGGGATTTTGATCCCTCAGCCGCCTTTCCGTCGCCCAAAGAAATTCGTCGCACGGACCGCTTCACCCAGTTCGGCATCTATGCCGGATGGCGGGCGTTGATGGACTCGGGGCTGGAGATCGACAAGCATGATCCCGATCTGATCGGGGCCTTTATCGGCTCGGGGATCGGGGGGTTGGCCACGACCGAGGCGCAGAAGGAAATCCTGCTGAGCCGTGGACCGGGGCGGATGTCGCCGTTCACGATTCCGATGCTCATCCTCAACATGGCGTCCGGAATTTTCTCGATGTATTACAATTTGCGCGGCCCCAACGTCGCGACCTGTTCGGCCTGCGCGACGGCGACGCACGCGTTGGGCGAGGCATGGCGCACGATCAAGATGGGTGACGCGGAGGCGATCTTCGCGGGCGGCACCGAGGCGGCGATTGTTCCCATGGGTATTGGTGGTTTTGCCGCCATGAAGGCACTCAGCACCCGCAATGATGATCCGCAGCGCGCTTCCAGACCGTTTGACAAGGACCGGGATGGTTTTGTGATGGGCGAGGGGGCCGCCGTTCTGCTCCTGGAAGAACTCGGCCACGCCAAGGCTCGGGGTGCGAAGATCTATTGTGAGATCGTCGGTTACGGAAACACTGCGGACGCGCATCACCTCACGTCCCCATCCCCGGAAGGCGAGGGGGCGGCGCGATGCATGCGGATGGCGCTCCGTTCGGCCGGGCTGAACACCGACGAGATTCAGTATATCAATGCACATGGCACATCCACGCCGCAGGGGGACATCTGCGAGACGCAGGCGGTGAAAGCCGTGTTTGGCGAGAATGTAAGCAAACTGGTCGTCAACTCGACGAAGGGTGCCACCGGGCATCTGCTGGGAGCCGCAGGCGCGACGGAAATGGCTTTGTGCGCCAAGGCGATCGAAAAGCAGATCGCGCCGCCGACCATCAACATTGAGAATCAGGATCCGGCCTGCGACCTCGACTACGTGCGTGAAGGGGCGCGGGCGATGAAGATCGACGCGATCCTGAACAACTCGTTCGGATTCGGCGGACATAACGCGACCATCGCCGCCCGCCGCTTCGTTTGAGCGGGCGATTCAGGCCAGCACATCGCTGATCACGTGTCCGTGCACGTCGGTCAGCCGGCGTTCGAGTCCGTTGTGGTAGTAGGTCAGCCGCTCGTGATCGAGTCCGAGCAGGTGCAGGATCGTGGCGTGAAAATCGTGCACGGTGGCAACATTTTCAGCCGCCTTCCAGCCGAACGCATCAGTGGCCCCGTAGGTGAACCCCTTCTTCACGCCGGCTCCCGCGAGCCAGCCGGTGAAACCGTCGGGATTGTGGTCCCGCCCGCTCGCTCCCTTCTGAAAGGTCGGCATCCGGCCAAACTCGGTGCACCAGACCACGAGGGTGTCCTCCAGCAGACCCCGCTGTTTCAGATCACGGATCAATGCCGCGCAGGGTTGATCCAGCACCGGCCCGTGTTTGGCGTATTGCTCGGCGAGCTTCTTGTGGCCGTCCCAGTTGCTCACACCTTCGCCGCCCGTCTGATAGGCCCCGTTGAAAAGCTGCACGAAGCGGACCCCTTTCTCGACCAGTCGCCGGGCCAGGATGCAATTCCTGGCGAAGGCGGCCTTAAGCGGATTCGTCGCGTCGTCCGCCCCGTAGAGTTTCAGGATGCTTGGCGGCTCGGTGGTAAGGTCACTGACTTCGGGGACACTCAATTGCATCTTGGCCGCGAGTTCATAGCTGGAGATGCGCGCCGCAAGTTCGCTGTCGCCCGGGTATTGCTCCAGATGCCGGCGGTTCATCCGGTGCAAAAACGCGCGCGTCTTTTCGTCGGTCCGTGCGGACACGCCGGCCGGTCGGTCGAGATTTCTCAGCGGTTTCGCCGCGTTGAAGTCTGTGCCTTGGAAGGCCGCCGGCAGAAAACCCGGTCCCCAGTTGTTCACGCTGGATTGCGGAGTGCCGCGTGGATCCGGAATGGCGACGTAGGCCGGCAGGTTTTGATTTTCTGAACCCAGGGCCCAGGTTGTCCACGCGCCCATGCTGGGGAAACCGTCGAGGATGAAGCCGGTGGACATGTAGTTCTCGCCTGGACCGTGCGTGTTCGTCTTGCCGGTGAGCGAGTGCACGAAACAGAGCTCATCGACCAGTTCCGCGAGCTGAGGGACGAGGTCTGAGACCCTCTTGCCGGATTGTCCGTAGGGGCGGAAATCCCATGGGCTTCGGGTGAGGTTTCCCTGTTCTCCTTGGAAGGTCACCAGTCCGTCCGCGCCCGGCATCGGCTCACCGTGGCGTTTCAGGAGTTCAGGTTTGTAGTCAAAGGTATCCAGGTGGCTGACGGCACCGGAGCAGAAGATCACGAGCACGTTTTTTGCCTTCGCGGCAAAATGACCGCGCCTTGGTGCGAAGGGCCGGGCTGGATCAATGGGCGGTCGGATCGGCGCCGGTGCGGCCAGCATTCCGGCCTGCTGGAGCAGGCTCGTCAGGGCGATGCCGGCAAGGCCGTGGCCGGAGCGTCCCAGAAAGTTTCGGCGATCCAGCAGTCGGTTCATGGGATGAATACGGATTCGTTGGCGTTGAGCATGGCGCGGCAGAACTGCAGGAGCCCGGCATCGTTGATGAACTGTGCGGCGTCCTGAAGTTCCTCGTCAGTCGGCGCCCGGCCGAAACACAGGTGGTAAGCTCGTGTGATCGACGGTCCAATCCCGGCGGCGGCCTCACCGGTAAGCCGTTTCGCAAGCAGGTCGGCCTGCTGCATCACGAAGCCGCTGTTCAGCAGGTTCAGGGCCTGGAGCGGGGT
>JADHOF010000189.1 GCA_016779125.1 Verrucomicrobiia bacterium
AAACGGCCAAGCAGGGGTGCCCCCGTCAAAATTTCCCGTCGCGAACCTCGAAATGTGTCGGCTTGCCATGGTCACCGCCTCCATTGGCGATCCAGTCGCAAATTCGCTCGAGCATTTGCCGGACACCGACTTGCGGCTCGCCGAAGATCTCGTGGATTTTCCGGCTGTCACTCAGCAAGGCGGTGGTGGACTTACGCCCCGTGAAGGTCACAGGCTTCCCGAATTCGCGACCGAAAACCTCCGCGATCTCGCGCGTGCTCAGACTGTTCGCGCCGGTCAGGTTGTAGATTTCCGCAGGCACGCGAGCCTCGCCGAGCAGCCCCAGGATCATCGCGTTCGCATCCCCCTGCCAGATCGTGTTGAAGCGGCCCATCGTCACGTCCACGGGATGTTTCCCCCAGACTTTCCGGGCAATGTCAGCCAGCACTCCGTAGCGAGGCTCCGCAGCATAGTTCAGCCGCACCAAAGCCGTCGGAATCCCGAGTCGCTCGCTGAAGTGTTGAAACATCCGCTCCCGCCCAAGGCAGCTCATCGCGTATTCGCCGACGGGCTCCGGCGTGTCCGTTTCCAACGAACCACCCGAATCCGCAGACACAAGCCCGTAGACGTTTCCCGTAGACAGCGCCACGACGCGCGAGTGACGCCAACGCCGGCAGGCCAACCCCGGCAGCCAGGTGTTCATCGCCCAGGTCAGAGCTTCGTTCCCCGAAGTGCCGAACTTCATTCCGGCCAGATAGATGACGTTGGGCGCGTCGGGCAGCGACGCCAGGGCCTCCTCTTCCAGCAGATCGCAGGCGATCGTTTCCACTCCGTAAGCTTCCAGCCGTGTCCTCGCGGCCGCGTCGGAAAACCGCGACACCGCGATCACACGCCTCGACAAGCCCGCAAGATCCGCCGCCCTTCTGGCCATCCGCGCCATCGTCGGCCCCATCTTCCCGCCGGCACCGAGGACCAAGATGTCGCCTTCCAGCCCGCGCTGGCGCTTCACCAGCCAATCCGGTGGACGGGAAAGGGCGTCCTCCAGTTCCTCCTCGCTGGCCGGATCGGTCTTCACTTCAGAGGCCGCGGGTCTGCGGTCATGGTCATGGGCAGCAGCGCGTAGAGCGACTGGACCCGACGCCGATTGACGCCCATATCCCAGTATCCGCAACGGGCTCCGGACCTCACATGAATCAGCTTTTCTTCCGTGTCGAAATAGAACTCAAGATCATCGACGAAGCGCAGGATGGGCGAGCGGCTTTCGAAGCGAAGATAGGTTTCGCCTTCTGTGTAAAGCGTCGTCCTCGGCAATTTGAGCGCGGCCTCAAGTAGAATCGCCTTCGCTTCGACGACGCCCCCTTCCAGGCGCAGCGGCGCGACGTGCAGTTCACTCTCGACCGCCTGGCTGCTCACCGCGTTCGGCCTTCCCGAGCAGGGGGTCAAGCGCCCCCCTTGAACACCGAGCGTCGGGGCGTCGGGAGATTTCGTCGAGATCATGAAGACCGCGCCCACCCCGATCAGCATCAGCAGGTAGACGGGCCAGCCCCAACGGCGTTGATCCCCGCCGTCCTCCGCTTTGCGAAAATCTTCAAGTTTGGGCGGCTCGGGTTTTCTGGCGTGTTCCTGCACAAAGAACTTCTTGTGCAACTCAAGCAGCCGTTGCAACTCCCGAATCGGCTCCGGGTGGTCTTCGACACGCAGATCGACGTAGCGGTCGTTTAATCCCGCGTAGCCGCCTTTGGCCCGCACGACCAACAGAGCGGCGCTCTGTCGTCCACGCTTGTCCCCGCCCGCCAGTTCACCCGCCTCAAGCGCGGTCATCAGCCAGTCGGCCAACTCGCTGTCCGGCACCTCGCGCGCGGCCTCAAACGCCGCAGCCATTGCTCGCGCAACTTCTTCACCGGCCAGAATGTTTCCCTGCACCGTGAAGTGTTGGCCGACCACGTTCCCAGCCCACGGGCCGCATTTGGCTCCGGTATGGGCAGCCGATCGACCGCGCGCGTCAACGATCCCGAGCTGACGAAAATCCTTGTGCTCGTCTCCCCGCGTCAGTTCGCTCACGGCCCCTTCCGCCGAGAACCCCCTGCGTAATAGATCCAGACCGCGCGGGCCGTAGGTCGTGTTCCCGTAGGCCTGCGTCGCGATCGCGCCGACACCCGCCTTGGCAAACGGCACCACACTGCCCACGCCGAAGAACTTGCTCTGCACCGCCACGCCCAGATCTCCAGTGCCGGGATCAAATCCCACGATCGAGTAGGTCGCCACCGGCCGGTCCGGCAACCCGGCCGCCGAATGGGCATGCATCCACACCACCCAGCCGCACAGCCACGGCAGCATTCTTTTCACGCCAGCCATCCTTTCAACACCTTCAAGTCCGCCCGCATGGCTCCGATCATCTCCTCGCGCGAACCCAGCTCGTATTCGTGATGTTGGGAAATGGGGCCTGCGTAGTCCGTCGCCTTCAACATCTTGAAGTACTTCGCGTTCACCATCCCCTCCCCAAGCGGCTTCCATTGGGCTTTCCATCCCTTCGCCGTCCGCTCCCATTGAAAATCTTTCACGTAGACCGCCGTCAACCGCGAGCCCGCGAGCCGCGCGTCAATCTCCCAGGAATACCCGCCTTCGACGGTCGCGTGCCCGATGTCGAAGATCATCCCGACGCGTGCGGAATCCATCCCGGCGAGGATGCCGTGCATATCCCAGATGGGAGCCCCGACATATTGGCTGCCGGAATGATTCTGGTAACCGCCGCGCAGCCCCAGCTCCGCGTTCATCGCGGTCAGGTCTTTGATCTGCGCCCGAATCTCTGCGTGTTGTTTCTCGATCGAAAGCTTTTCCGAATACTTCCAATACCCCATCCGATATCGCTTCACTCCGGACGCGGCCAGCGCGCGCAACACCTTTTCCGCGTGAGGCGTGTCGATGGAGGTGATGTTTGTCGTGCCGATCTCGACCGTCTTGCCCCGCCGCTTCAAGGCCTCGACCAGGGCTGGCAGCTCGTCGGCAGCCGTCTCGGGCTCGATTTGGCCCTTCGGCCGCACGGGACACTCGATTCCATCCCAACCGATTTCCGTCACAAAATCCGCGCAGGCTTCATGATTCAGGGACTGAAACGGCTTGGAGAAGGCCACAATCGGAAAGCGGTGCCGCTTCTCCGCGGCAAAACACGGAACGGAAGCAGCCGCCACGGAGGCGGCCATCGCTGAGGTGAGAAACGCTCTTCGGCTCGATACAGGTGGGATGGTCATGGCTGTGTGTCGGACGGCCGCGAATAGTGACGCCATCGGGTGCGATTTCAAGCCCCGCACCGCGATCACTCCGCGCGGCCGCAACGCGGCAACGCGGAATTCGGACTGGCATTGAAGAGACCGCTCGGTAGTATCCCGCCCCGCCGCGAGGGCGGCCCTGAATGCGCGAGTAGCTCAATTGGATAGAGCGTCGGCCTCCGAAGCCGAAGGTTGTGGGTTCGACCCCCGCCTCGCGCACCACCTCTCACCACCTCTCACCACCTCTCACCCCCGCTCGTCCGCCTCTTCCCCGCCATCCATCGTCGAAGTCTTGGCCAGCGGAAGCTCGACCTGCATGGCCACCATGCCCTGATCCTTGGGCACGACGCTGAAATTGCCTCCGTGAATCTGCGTAAGGCGTCGAACAAACCGCAGACCTTGGCCTCCGTCAAAATCCGGCCACGGATCCTTCGGCGCGCACTCCGGCTCACCCGGCACCGTGCGGGGTGCGCGGCGTTGAATCTTGTTCTCAAACGACAACTGCACACTCTGGTCTGCCACACGACATTTCACCACGACGGGGGTGCCCGCCGGACTGTGACGTAGGGCGTTGCCCGCCAGTTCGTGGGTGATTCGGGAAAGCGCCGCCGAACCGACCGCGACGCGGCAATGCGCCAGTTGCAAGCGCAGGTCCGAGACCCGTTCATACCCCAAGGCCAGTTGCCGACATTCCCCATCCACCACATCCAGCAGATCGCTGGTGGCCGTTCGTCGCAGCGCGCTCAGCGCGTCCGGATTACCCGCCACGATTTCGATCCGCGCCAGGATGCCGGCGTGAAGAATGGAACGACGCAGCCCCACCGCCCGCTCGGCGATACCCGCACCCAACGCGCGGATTCCGTCCGTACCGTCTTCGGACGCGGCGATTCGTTCACCGGATTTCCGTATCTCCTCAAGCGTTTCCCCGACGTCATCTTGGCCGACTCCGGCCAGCTGCTCCTTCAGCTCCGTCACCAGCGTGATCGCGTCCTCGATGTCCGACTCCCGGCGCTTGAGCTGCGTGTTCACCGTTTCCAACAACGCCTCGGGCGTGAAGGGTTTCGTGAGGTAATCGTCGGCCCCCAACACCAGGCCCTTGCGCATCGTGTCCAGCTCGCGATCGCCCGTCACCATGACAAACGGGATGCGTCCGGTGGCGGGGAGCTGCTTGATGATCGACAGCGTCATAAAACCGTCCACCGGCTCCATGTTGATGTCACTGATTACAAGGTCCGGCTTGTGGGCACGGGCGGCCTTCACTCCCGCCAGCCCATCCGCCGCGGTCACCACATCGAATCCCCGCGCCCGCAACAGCAGGCTGATCGTGTCCCGGAGGTTTTCCTCATCATCAATTACCAGAATTCTCTTCATGCAAATTGCCCGCCCCGCGGGAAACGGGGTTTCATCGGGGGCCGCATAGAATCGGATTTCGTCAACGATTGAAAGCGGTCAGTTGGGACGCGTGCCGCTTTCGGCCCCGATTCGCCACGCGCACTCCCTCGACGTCGGATCACTTCGAATCAAACCCGCAGCCACCCAAAAAGGCGGTTGACCGTATTTCGAATTAGGTTTAACTCACCCGCACGATGTCTGAGAGAAACTTGGAACTCCTTCTTTGCGACGCGCTGCTCCTCGGCCGCGCGACGGCGGGGTTCTGAAGTTGAGATCTGCTTTCACGAACCCCACTGTCCGAAACCCGGCGGTGGGGTTCTTTGTTTTACCCTGACCCGACCGCCCTGACCCGAAGAATCCATGAGCAAGAAAACACAAAACCACCGTATCCGCATCTTCGACACGACCTTGCGCGACGGGGAGCAATGCCCCGGTGCCTCGATGAATCTGCGCGAGAAGCTCGAGGTGGCCCGCCAGCTTTCCCGCCTGAAGGTGGATGTCATCGAGGCCGGATTCCCCGTCATCAGCGACGGCGACTTCGAGGCGGTTCGCACGATCGCCTCGGAAATCAAGGGGATCACCATCGCGGGGCTCGCCCGTTGCGTGAGCCGGGACATCGACGCGGCCGCCGAGGCCGTGAAGCCGGCCGGAAAAAAGGGCCGTATCCATGTGTTTCTCGCAACGTCGAAGATCCACCGCGAGCACAAGTTGGGAAAGGCCGAGGATGAAATCATCCGCCTCGCCGTTCAGGGCGTGAAGCGCGCCAAGGGCCACCTGGACGACGTCGAGTTCTCCCCCGAGGACGGCTCGCGCACGGAACCCGACTTCCTGATCCGCGTCTGCCAGGCTGTCATCGCGGCGGGTGCCACCACGGTCAACATCCCTGACACCGTCGGCTGGGCGGTACCCGATGAGTTTGGTGCCCTGATCGGCCAGCTCTACGGGTCCATCCCCGAGTTCCAGTCCGGCAAGGCTGTGATTAGCGTCCATTGCCACAATGACCTCGGATTGGCCGTCGCAAATTCCCTGGCCGCAGTGCGCAACGGCGCGCGCCAGGTCGAATGCACCGTCAACGGCATCGGTGAGCGCGCCGGCAACGCTTCCCTCGAGGAACTGGTCATGACCATGAAGACGCGCGCCGACTTCTATTCCGGCTTCACCTGCGGTGTGAACACCAAGGAGATCGTCAAGTCGTCCCGGCTGGTCTCCCGCATGAGCGGCTTGGTGGTGCAACGCAGCAAGGCCATCGTCGGCGAGAACGCATTCGCTCATTCCAGCGGCATCCATCAGGACGGGATTCTGAAGAAACGCGAGACCTACGAGATCATGGATCCGCAGGACGTCGGCTGGGGCAAGACGGAACTGCCGCTGACAAAGCACAGCGGCAGGGCCGCCGTGGCCGTGCGGCTCAAGCATCTCGGATTCAAAATGAACGACGACGAGGTCACCGCAATCTTCTCAAAGTTCAAGGAGATCGGGGACAAAAAGAAGTTCGTCTATGACGAGGATCTCTCGGCCCTGATCGAGGGCCAGATCACCGAGGTGCCGGAAACCTGGTCGCTCGATTATCTCAGCGTCAGCAGCGGCAACCACACCATTCCCACGGCGACGGTCCGACTCAAACGACCGGACTCAAAAAAATCGAAGAACGACGAGGAACTCCAGGACGCCAGTCTCGGCGACGGCCCCGTCGATGCCGCCCTCAAGGCGATTGATCGGCTCACCAAGACCCGCGGCCGGGTCAAGGATTACAACATCCGCTCCGTCTCCGAAGGCAAGGACGCTCTGGGCGAGGTGACCATCAAGGTCGATTTCGGCGACGGCGCTCTTGTCACCGGCAAGGGAGCCAGCACGGACGTCATCGAGGCCAGCGCCAAGGCTTACCTCAACGCCGTCAACCGCCACCTCTACGGCGGGGACGCCCGCCAGGGAAAAAAGGCCAAGACCCGCCGGGCCGCACAACCCTGAACTTCACGCCCGTCGAACCGGCCAACGCCCCGGTCCGACGGGCCTTTTCCCGCCCCCCGGCCTTCCTCCCGAGCAGGAAGAGCGGTCTCCCCCGAAAAACACGTTCGGGATGAACTCGCCAGCGGCATGCCGCTTGCGCAAGTCTCCCGGAGTCGCGGCATCCTTTGACACGCCCTACTGCAATGAACCCAAAAGTCCTCTTCGCCGGTCTCTTTCACGAGACGAACACCTTTCTGGATCGCCCCACGACTCTGGCCGATTTCTCCGTCACCCGTGACGCCGAATTCCTCGCCCACAAGGGCGAAAGCTCCCCCTTGGGTGGCGCGCTCGAGTTCGCGGCCAAACGCAGATGGGAGATTGTCCCGTCCATCGACTATCGGGCACTCCCCGGCGGCACCGTTGCCGACGAGGTCGTCGAGGCCTTTTGGGACGACCTCCGCTCCCGCTGGCAATCGGACATCGACGCGATCTTTTTCGTCCTCCACGGCGCCATGGTGTCCGACTCCCATCGCGACGTTGAAGGCGAAATTCTTCGCCGAACGCGAAACCTCCGCGGCGCACTCGGGCTTCCACTCTTCGGCGTCTACGACCTCCACGGCAATTTCACGGACGCCATGGTCAGCCACTCCACAGCCCTTTTCGCCTACCGGAAGAATCCCACCACCGACGCCCGCGAAACAGCCATCCGCGCGACCCGCTCCCTCGACAAGGCCCTCAATTCCGGCAGGCTCCCCCGGACCGTTCACTTTCACACAGGGCTGATCTGGCCGCCGGGACTCACCGGCACCAGCGAGGATCCCATGCTCAAGCTAGGAGCAAACGCCCGCCAGATGGAGGCCTCCACTCCCGCCCTCCAGGCCATCAACATCGCCCCCGGATTCGCCTTCGCGGACACCCCGCACACCGGGCTCAGTTTTCAGGCCATCACAGGCGGCGACCACCTGCGCGCCACCAAACTCCTCCGTGTCCTCGAAAAAATCGCTCGCGAACTCCACACCGAATGCGACCTCGACGAACTCTCTCCGGAGGACGCGCTCGATGCCATCGCTGATCCATGCGACGGCCTCACCGTTCTACTTGAGCCCTCCGACAACATCGGTGCCGGTGCCCCCGGAGACGCAACCGACTGCCTCAGCCTCCTCATCCAGGCTCAGGCCGAGGAGGCCGCCGTCGCCATCAACGACCCGATCGCCGTCGCAGGTCTGGAGAAGATCAAACCCGGCGAATCCGTCACCCTCGAAATCGGCGGAAGGAACTGCGACTCGGTCTCCGGCCCCCTCTCCCTCAAAGTCGAACTGGTTTCCAAATCGGACGGCCGCTTCGAGCTCGAGGACGATAAAAGCCACCTCGCCTCCATGTTTGGCGACACCTTCGACATGGGCCCCTCTGCGGTTGTGAAGACCGGCGGCATCCTCATACTGCTCACCTCCCACCGCACACCGCCCTTCGACCTCGCCCAATGGCGCAGTCAGGGCATCGATCCGGCAAAACTCAAGTTCATCGTCGTGAAGGCCTCCGTCGCGCATCGCCGCGCCTACGCGCCCATCACAGCCCGCACCCTGGTTGTCGACACACCCGGCCCGACCAGCAACGACCTCAGCGGCTACGAATATCAATTCGCACCCACAGCAGGCCTGTTTCTCCGCCCCGGCAACGCGGCACCGACCGAAACCGATCCTTCATCCGACGCCGAATTGGACTTGGACGAGGAACCACTATATGAAGGCGACGACCTGCCTTCCTGAAC
>JADHOF010000190.1 GCA_016779125.1 Verrucomicrobiia bacterium
CGAGAAGGTCGAGCGTTTCAGCTACCGCAGGCGCGATCACCGATGGTTCTTCGGCGCGAAACCCGCCAACGCAAATCTGATCGCGGCCTACATCGACACGCTCAAAGTCGAAGTTTGAATGCGCCTGTGACGGGTGTTGGAAATGTGGCGCGGCTTCCGTGCCTTCCGTCCATTCGGTGGTTGAAAACATTTCCCCGGCGCGGAGCTTATCTGGTAGGGCGGCCAGTCCCGTGGCCGCCGTCCTTGCAATGTTCATCTCCATCGGAAACTGACCGCATGGGAAAGCGTTGATACGGGAACGCTGAGTGGATTCAAACGTCACCAGAGGCCCATGTGATCGCGATCGCTTTGAAAAGGCCTCAAGGGCGGCGCTCAAGGGACTGAGCGCCCTACCTGCCGGCGCGGCTTCCGTGCCTTCCGCCCATTCGGTGGTTGAAAACATTATCCCGGCGCGAAGCTTATCTGGTAGAGCGGCCAGTCCCGTGGCCGCCGTCCTTGCAATGTTCATCTCCATCGGAAACCGACCGCATGGGAAAGCGTTGATACGGAACGCCCAATGGATTCAAACGTCACCAGAGGCCCATGTGATCGCGGTCGCTTTGACAAGGCCTCAAGGGCGGCGCTCAAGGGACTGAGCGCCCTACCTGCTGGCGCGGCTTCCGTGTCTTCGGTCCATTCGGTGGTTGAAAACATTATCCCGGCGCGAAGCCAGCCGGGTCACAAAATACCGGGCCAAACGAAGAGGAGTGCGAGGCAGCCCGCCGCAAAGGCACCGGCCAGCACGTCGTCGGCGGTGACTCCCCAGCCGCCCGGCAGATCTTGGATCTGATAGATGGGGGGCGGCTTCAGGATGTCGAACAATCGAAAGAGGATGAAACCGGCCACCACCAGCCACGCGTGCTCCGTGAAGGTCGTTCCGATCGAGGGAAGGCTTCCATCGGCGGCGCGACCGTTGATTACGTAGGGGAGATAACAGATCGGCAGGGCGATGATTTCATCGATCACCACCGATCCGGGATCCTTGAGTCCTAGAATTCGTTCGGCCTCTCCGCAAAGATAGACGGACGCAAACACCGCTCCGACGCACCCGATCACGTAGGTCGTGAGATTGGGCGTGAGCAGCAACAGGGCAAACCAGGCGATGCCGGCGATCGAACCGAACGTCCCGGGGGCCTTGGGTGCATAGCCCGCTCCGAAGCCTTTCGCGGCGAATACGATGAATCGGTCCCGGGCTGACTGGGGACGATTCATTCCGCCGGAGGGTGCGCGGCGGCGGGAATCCGGTATTGGTGCAGGATACGGTCCGTTGCGGCCGGCGTTTCCGCAACATCCAGAACCATTCGCTCGACACCGGAGCCGGGCATGAACGCGAACTCGTGAAAGCCGTTGGGTGGTGCCGCGAGCGCCGCGTTAAGATCCGGCAGCCCACCGATCTGGCGGCCGTTCACCTTGTCGACCACAAGCCAGCGTTGATCCTGATAGCCGAGGTTGAACGGGTCCGGCAGCACCATGGACAACACGACCAAGCCGGGGCGTTTCGGGGTGGGGACCTCATCGGAGTATTTGGTGAGGTTGAGCGGCGCCCGCTGCTGCCAGTTTTGACCGAAGGCCTGGAGCAGGGGCAGGTTCAGCGGCTGGAAGACAAGGCCGCCGACAATGAGATATTCCGGCTCGCTGTCATAGGCGGCGAAAGGCAACAGCCTGTCCGTGAAGTTGGCCGCCGGCAGCGGGTATTCGATCGTTGCTTCGGCCCGGTTGCGCCACACTTTGACTTTCACGGTGTCGCCGGCGAGCCTGCCCCGGGTGGAGAGGTTTTCGAGGATCATGAGCCCGTGGTCCGGGTCGCGGTAGTATCCTTCGTTGTCGATCGGGTTGCCATCGACCTCCAGGATCAGGTCGCGCGCCTTCAGATTCGGCTTCACTGCCGGAACCGCCGGCACGTCGAGTATGAGGGCTCCGCGAGGTTCGCCGGGAAGTCCGAGATGGGCAAAGGTGTCTGGATTGTGGACCGGGGTCCACACGAAGGGGAAGTAGCCCAGTCCGCGTTGACCGCCCTCGCGGCGGTTTTGCAACAGAGGCGCGAAGAATGATACAGGGAGCAGGCGGACGTTGTTGCCGGTCTGTCCGGCGGACAGCGCCACCACGCGCCCGTCTGCGATCATGGGTTCACCCCAGCCGACGGCGTCAATCTCGGAACTGGCTTCGAGCTGGAGGTGCTGCATGAAGGTGAGGCGGCCTTCCTGCACCAGATACTGATTATACTCGGCCGCCCGCCGTTCGAGGTTGCCGCTCTTCCAGCGAATGATTTCCCAGCCGGTTCTTGAAGGATCGGGGGTTCCAATCTCCACCGGTTTAAGCCCGTCGTTGAAGGCAAGATCGCGCGCCCGGACCACGGCGATATTTGCGTGGTGATCGATCCAGCTCAGTTCACCGGCCCACCATTGTCCGCGTCCGTATTTTTGCAGACGGAGCAGGGTGAGATCCTGCAAGCCTTCGGCGGTGGTGAGAAACTCGTTTGCGCCGATCATCACGGCGGTCTTGTTCGCGGAGCCGGATTGTCGTTGCCACGGACGGCTGTACGAAAAGGCCTTGCGGGTCGTTTGAAGGGAGATGATCGCGTTTTCCCATTCGGCGGCCGGCGCGTTGAGGCTGGAAAGGCCCGCGAGCAGGGCGGTCAGCAGCATTCGGTGCGTGGAGTTCATAGGCGTCGATCCGAGGGAATCCCGTAGAGTTTCATGATCTGTTGGTTGCTGGCGGAGGCGGCCTTGTGATCGAGGCATTCGAACTGGCCCTCCTTTTGAAATTCGATGACGTGCTGGCCGTCCGTCACCTTTGCGAAGGCCTTCACGACATCTTCAAGACGGTCGATCTTGACGCCGTTTATCTTGTCGATGAGGGAGCCGGGGAGGATCCGCAGATTGGCCGTGGATTCGGCCTGCAACACCGTGCTGACCGCGACCGGCTCGGGGCGGAGCGTTTCGGGCTTCTCATTGCGACGGTAAAAAATCTCATACATCAACGCCTGTCGGGCGGGTGAGGAGGCCCCGACGGTGCGAAGGAGGTCGTAGCTGGCCGTGGTGAAGACCAGTCCTCCGAAGAAGAAATAGCGTGGTGGGAGATCGTATTGGCGGCCTCGATGCTGGTCGTTTTCATCAACGACGGCCGGCACCAGGACTTCCTGTTCGCGTCCGTCCCGCCAGACCGTGAAGGGCACTTCGGCCCCATGCTGTGCCTCCTGGATCGCGGCGGCGAGTTGCAGGCGGTTCCCGGCGTAAACGATGTTGCCGTCGCTGCCGACCTCGTGGTCGCCGATCTTCAGCAGCACATCATCGACGCGCAGTTTTTCGCGCGCGGGCATGTCCGCGATCAGTGAATCCACGCGGGCACCGAGGCCGTTGTCGGGAAGTTTCAGCTTGCGGCGATAAGCCGGGTTCTGCAGCGGTCGCGTGCGGATGCCGGTGAGCGGGAATCCGTGATAGACGCCGTCGGAGATGTCCTCGATGAAGTGCTCGATCACCGGTGGTGGGATGAAAAAGCCCGCGTTTTCCAGGCCCGGGATTCCTTGAAACGCGACGCCGATGACCTTGCCGTCCTGAATCACCGGGCCACCGCTGTTGCCGGGGTTGATGGCTGCGTCGGTTTGAACACCGAGCAGCGAGCGATTTCCGGCGTGGGCGTAGGTTTGCAGTTCGATGCGGGAGACGACGCCCCGGGTGAAGGAGATTTGTTCGCCGCCGGCGGGGTAGCCGTAGGTGACCACGGTTGAGCGGACCTTGGGAAGTTCGCCGAATTCGAGCGGCTCAATGTCCTTGAAGAAAAGGGAATCATCGACTTCGAGCAACGCGAGATCGCAGTCGTGACCGACGAATTTCACGCGGGCGACATAGATGCGGGGATCGTCGAAACGCTTCACCAGAACCTGACGTGCCCAGCTCACCACGTGTGCGTTGGTCATGATGCGGCGGCCCTTGATGATGAAGCCGGAGCCGCTGCTGCGCTGGACGCTGCCAAACTGCCAGGGTTGAACCCAGTCCGGCTCCTGGCTGGCCGTGAAAATCTGAACGACGGCCTTTTCAGGATCGAAGGCCGACGCGGGCGCCGCAGAGAGCGCGACGAGCAAAAGAAGCCAAAGGGTGAATCTCATAGAGTGGGCGCAGAGCGTTGTGAATGGTGTCTGGCGGGTCAAGTGGATTAGGGGCGGGTCGTTTTCTTCGCGTCTGCGACCGACACGACCGATCGCGATCGCACGGCGTGCAACACGTTTGGCCAGGTCGTGACGCGGGACAGATTCAAGAAGTCGGGCGTCAGCCGGTCGTCCAGGGCGAGATCGGAAAGATGCAGTTCTTCGACCCCGTCCAGATTCAAGGCGGCAAGGAGCGCGATGTTCGCCATTTCGCCGCCGGCCCAGAGGTGCAGGGGCAGGTTTTTCAATTCGTTTCGGGTTCGCAGCGCAGACACGGAGCGCACCACGTCATACACCCGCATGCCGGCAAGCGTCTGACCAAGCAGCTGAAATCGTCGGCGAGTCTGGATGCGGTGCCGATCGTCGTCTTTCAACGCGGTGTTGCCGACGCCGCGCACGGCCAGGGTGACGTAGGCGGATTGGCGGTCGCGAATGTATCCGGCCCATCGTCGGAAGGTCTGCTGAAGCTTTGCCGGCACGGGGTCGCCCGGATCGATTCCGGCGGCTTGAAATTCCTCCTCAAAGGCGGATGCAAATCCGGCGCGGGCGATCGCGAGTTGGCCGGGCCATTGATCCTCGCGGATGACTTCGAGATGCAGGGCCTTGGGGCGCGCGTTCAGCGGGCGGGCGACATACGCGCGAAGCCGCAGCGGGGACTGGGTGGTGAATTCGACGGCGACGCATTCGAGGCCTTCGGATTCCGCCCGGGCGATCACGCGAACATCCAGCGGTTCCGGCGTCTCGGGCCATCCTCTGAAAACCTTTTCATGAAGGGCGTCGGCCAGGGCGGCGGGATCGGTGTCTGTTTGTTCGTCTGCCGTTTTCGTAAAGGTGTCGTGAACGCGGCTGGTGATCTCGTCCTTGGGGAGTTCGGCAAACACCTTCAGCTGGGCGGGATCAAAGACCTTTTCCGCGGCGATGGTGATCGGCTTCTCGTCCGCTTTGAGATGGTGGTTGAACCAGCTGAAGACCGGGACGCGGAGTGGCTGGGTGTCGCTGTGCGGCCCCGGGATGATCACGAGGCCGAGGTTCTTTCGAGCGCCGTGGAGATCGTAGATGCGCCGGACTTTTTCGTAGACACGGTTCACCCCGTCGAGCGGGAAGATGCGGTCGTCGTCCGTGTTGCAAAGGAGCAGGGGACGCGGAGCAACGAGGGCGGCGATTTGCGCGAAGTCCCAACGGTGGGTGTTCACGTGAAACATGCAGTCGCAATGGCCTTCGACGACGCCGTCCACGACGTGGTTGCGCAGATCCGTGATGCCCGCGACGGGCGCGGCGACCTTGATCCGCTCGTCGATGGCGGCGATCCACCAACTGTAGGCACCCCCGCCGGAGCGGCCGGTGACGCCCAATCGATCACCGTCCACCTCGGGACGGGATTGCAGATAGTCGAGCGCGCGCACGCAGTTCCATGCCTCGACGCCGGCCGGCGTGTATCCGCGTGAGTTCCACCACCACATGCCTTCCCGGTAGGTGCCGTGATGGATGCCTTCAATTTCGCCGAGCTGGATCGTGTCGATGATCAGGCAGACGTAACCGTTTCGCGCGAACCAGGCACCGTGGTGTTGGTAATGGGTCTTGTTGCCGTAGCTGACGCCGTCCTTTTTCACCTTGCCGTGACCGCACACGTAAAGCACGGCGGGGGCGGGGTTTGTGCTGTTCTTTGGGAGATACAGATTGCCGGTGACGTAGAGTCCGGGGCGGGATTGAAAGTGGAGGTTCTCCACCGTGAAGTCGGCGTGATCGGCTTTGCCGGTGATGCTCGCCTTGAGATCTGTTTTTTCCGGCAACGGATCTAGTCCCAGCATTTCGAGAAGCTGCCGGTGATAGGTCGGCCGTTGTTTTTTCCAGTCTTCGACGGAACGGATGTCCGCCAGGCTTTCAGACTCAATTCTTCCCGTTTCCTTTTCGAAATAGTTCTCGAAGAGCAGGTCGCCGGCTGTGGGGGATGTGTTCGGGCGAAATTGAGCGGCGTTTGCCGGGACTGAGAGCAACGCCGTGGCCAGAACCGCGAGGAATCGAAAACGGGTAGCGAATCGCATCGGTTAGCAATGCCCGAAGCGGGTCGCCGGTGCCATGAAAAAGCGGCGGCGAGAACGGATTACGGCATTTCCAGCCCAACGAATTGCATGCCGAAACGGATCCAGATCGGAAGGGTGATGAAGCCGAGTATCGAGGTGGAGATGACGACCCGTAGCGCGGTCGGCGGATGACCGTGGAAGTAGCGGGCGGCCAGGATCGCGAAGACGGCGGCGGGCATGGCGGCCTGAATCACGATCACGCGTTTCAATTCGATCGTGGCGGGCAGGAATCGGGCAAGCATCAGGAATCCGATCGGCAACAGGAGCATGCGGATGACACATGCGGCGAACATCACGCGTCCACCGCCCGAACTACGGAAGTGCTTGAGCAGGTCGGCCGTCATCGCACCGGTCAGGATCAGTCCCATCGGAATCGCGCAGGCTCCGATCATGCGCGCCGTGCCAAGGACGATTTCCGGCACCTTGTCCGCCGCGCCGGCGAAATTCAGGATCACGGTCAACGCGATCGCGAAAATTGGCGGGCGGATGAGCTTGCGCCAGATGGGCTGATCCCGTTGGGCGAAGACCAGCGCGCCCATGGTCCAGAAGGCGAAGTCCACGCCGATATTGTGGACGACCAGCGCCGCGACCGTTTCGCGGTCGAACAGCGCGAGGGCCAAGGGCAGGGGGACGTATCCGTAATTGTAGATGCCCGCGCTGAAGCCGAATGACTTGCGCTCAAGCGGATCACGCAGTCCGGATAATCCGGCCAATGCCAGACCAACGAGGATTCCGGCCACGACCGTCACGATCCCAACCAGCGGCGCGAGAATGAGATTGCTGGGGACGGCCAACGCGGAATTCCCCAGCAGCTTGTCGAAAATGAAGCACGGGATGAGGAGATTGATGGTGACCTGCAGGAGGCTCTTGTCCGCTTCCTCGCTCAGGTAGTTCACCCTCCGCATAAGCATTCCCGCCAGGGCGGTGAACAGGACCGGGAGCACCGCCGTGATGACGATCGCGAATTCCTTCATTGGGTCAGCGCCGTTCCGCTCAGGAAAGCAAATGCTCCACCGCGACCAGAGATTCAATCTGTTGGATCGCCCGAAGCGCGGAATGGATCTGCGAATCGGCGGGTTCACGGATTCCGGCGGCCACCGCGTCGGTGAACGCGAAGGCGTCCCATTGGCCTTTGGGAAGGATTCGCTCGCGCAGGGGCTCTTCGAGTTCCTTTAGCCCGGCCAGCCGGGACGCCAGCTCGGCGAAACACGGGTGAGTCCCTGTTGCCCGCCACCAATATTTGGCGTTCGAATAGTCCGGTTCCCGGCGATGCATGATCGCGTGGATCAGGCTTCCGTCCCGATTATCTTCACTTTGAGAAATGTTGTGCGACGCGTCGAGATGATCGTGCCAGAGCAGGATCAGGCTTCGGACGAGCTCTCCATTGCGCGGTGTACCGAATTTCGCAAAAGCCCCGTCCAGGCGCGCGTTGACCTCGCCTTCCGCCCACGCGTCCGCCCGCGATTTCGGTCCCAACCCGGCGGGTGAGACCGAGGTGATCATCAGGCGGATTTCATCAAGCAATTCCAGCGACATGGCGGTCGCAGGCTAGGAGCGGCCCCAAAGGCCGGCAATCAAAATGCCGCCGATGTTGCGGTGCAGGAGCGCCAAAGAATCAGGCGGCACGCGCGAGGTCGGGTTCATGCGCCTGATGAATCAATCACCGAAGGGGTTTCGGCGGGTAGGGCGCTCAGTCCCTTGAGCGCCGCCCTTGAGGCCTTGTCAAAGCAATCGCGATCGCTTGGGTGTCTGGACACGTTTGAATCCTTCGGACGTTCCGGTATCACCGCTTTCCCATGATGGCTCTTTCGGCTGCGCGTGTGAATTGCGAGGACGGCGGCCAAGGGACTGGCCGCCCTACCGGTTGAGCTTTGCGTTCGAGAAATGGTTTCAACCACGGATGGGGCTCTGGCAGGTAGGGCGCTCAGTCCCTTGAGCGCCGCCCTCGTGGCCTTGTCGAAGCAATCGCGATCGCATGGGTGTCTGGGACACGTTTGAGTCCATCGGACGTTCCCCTATCACCGCTTTCCCATGATGGCGCTTTCGGGTGCGCGTGTGAAT
>JADHOF010000191.1 GCA_016779125.1 Verrucomicrobiia bacterium
GCGGAGACCGCCTTCCCGCCGAGCTTCGCGGGGACCTCTTCTTCTCGGAACCGGTCGGACGCCTCATCCGCCAAACCAAGATCGACACGAAGGAAGGCCTCACCTATCTGCGCAACGCCCATCCGCAAAACGAATTCATCCGATCCATCGACCCGAACTTTCGTGTCGTGAACATGAACACGGCTCCGGACGGCACCCTCTACCTCGTCGACATGTACCGAGGCATCATTCAGGAGGGCAACTGGGTTCGGGAAGGCAGCTATCTCCGCGGTGTCGTCGCGGAATACGGCCTCGACAAAAACTTCGGCCGGGGCCGTATCTACCGCCTTCGCCACCGGGATTTCAAACCCGGACCACAGCCGCGAATGTATGACGAAAGTTCAGCCACGCTGGTCGGTCATCTCGCGCACCCGAACGGTTGGTGGCGCGACACGGCCCAGAAGCTCCTGATCGTCCGCGCCGATTCATCGGTCATCGGCCTTCTGGAATCGATGGCCAATACTCACGCCAGCCCCTTGGCCCGCGCCCACGCGCTGTGGACTCTGGAAGGTCTCGGAGCGCTGACACCGGCCCTGGTCCGTTCGAAGCTCGCCGACAAGGATCCCCACGTTCGGGTCGCCGCACTTCGCGCCGGCGAAACGCTGATCAAGGGCGGTGATGAAACGCTGGAGACGGACTACCGCAAGATGCTTTCAGACAAGAGCCCATCCGTGGTCATCCAAACCTTCCTGACGGGCAAGCTGCTCAAATGGAAGGACTCCAAGGAACTCGTCGCGTCCCTCGCGAAAACACACGAATCGAAGGGGGTCCGCGAACTCGCCGATCTGATCGCGAACCCGCCCAAGGCCCCGGAGCGCGCAGCCGGTCTCAGCAAGGAGGATCTCCGTCTGGTCAGGCAGGGAGAGGAAATCTACAAGCAGCTTTGCTTCGCCTGCCACGGTCCCGACGGGAAAGGCATGCAGATGGAAGGCGCACCCAAAGGCGTCACCATGGCCCCGCCCTTCCTGGGCAGCGCGACTCTGACCGGTCACGCCGACGCCCCGATCGCCGTGGTTCTCAAAGGCCTGACAGGTCCGGTCAATGGCAAGACCTACGACGCCTTGATGGTCCCCATGGAGAACAACGACGACAAATGGATCGCCGCCGTCCTCTCATACATCCGCAACAGCTTTGGCAACCGGGCCTCAACCGTCAAAGCCCGCGACGTCAAACGGGTTCGCAATCAGCTCAAGGGACGCGATGTGCCCTTCACCATTGAGGAACTCCGGTCCAGTTTCGTGTCCGAGTTGGATCGACGCGATTGGAAGCTCGCCGCGAGCCACAACAGCGACGGCACCAAGAACGCCATCGACGGGAATCCCAAGACACGCTGGGAGACGCGCGCGCACCAGACTCCGGGCATGTGGCTCACCGTCGAGTTCCCCGAAGCGATCACCATCAGCTCCGTGAGACTGGACTCGGCCACCTCGTCGCGCGACTACCCGCGCGGCTACAAGTTGGAGGTCTCCGACGATGGCACGACGTGGTCGAAGCCGATTGCCGAAGGCAAAGGGGAACAGTCCGTCACGGAAATCGACTTCAAGCCGTTGAAGACCAAGCATCTCCGGATCACCCAGACCGGCGCCGTCAAGGGCCTCTATTGGTCAATTCATGAAATGCAGATTTTCCGGGCCGCCAGCCAAAAGCCCGAAATCAAAAAGGCGGCGGCAAGCGCCAAGGGCTTCGAGTGAAAACGGCGGCTGGCAAGAATCGGCCAATCTGATATTCCAGTCGGATCACCCCGCTTCCAGCAATGACCATTCGAGCGCCAATCCTCCTCGCCGCGCTGAACTTGTCGTGTCCCGCCTTCGGGGAGGATGGTTCCGCTTTTTTCGAGAACCGGGTGCGTCCGATCCTCGTGGAGCATTGCTACAAATGTCATTCCGAGCAGGCGGGGGAACGCAAGGGCGGTCTCTGGCTGGATCGTCGGAAAGGCTGGCAGATCGGCGGCGAATCGGGGCCGGCAGTCCTCCCGGGTGATCCAGACGCGAGCCTCGTCGTTCAGTCAGTTCGCTACCTCGACGAGACGCTCCAGATGCCGCCCAAGAACCGGCTCCCGAGCGAGGCGGTAAAGACCTTGGAACAATGGGTGGCGATGGGCGCGCCCGATCCCCGCGACGCCGCTCTGGCGCGGGCGGTGCGCAGGCAGGGAATCGACATCGCCGCCGCGAAAACGACGTGGGCATTTCGTCCGCACCAATCCCCGATCATCCCCAAGGTCCGCGATGGCGACTGGGCGCGTGATCCGATCGACCGCTTCGTCCTGCACGACCTGGAGCGGGCGAACCTGAAACCGGCGGCCGACGCCGCCCCCGCCCCCCTGCTCCGACGGCTGTTCTTCGACCTGACCGGCCTGCCTCCGACACGGGGCGAATTGCTGAACTACACCGAGAATCCGTCACCGGCCAACTACGCGCGGATCGTCGATGATCTCCTTTCCCGGGCAAGCTTCGGCGAACGGTGGGGACGGCACTGGCTCGATGTCGCCCGCTACTCCGACTCGAACGGCGGCGATCGCAACTTCACCTACTACCAGGCCTGGCGCTACCGCAACTACGTCATCGACTCCTTCAATCGGGACCGACCGTTCTACGAATTCGTCCGCCAACAGCTGGCCGGGGATCTGATGCCATTTTATTCCGATCAGGAGCGCCACGACCAGCTCGTCGCCTCCACCTTCGTTTCCCTCGGACCCAAGATGCTCACCGAGCGCGACAAGGAGAAGCTGCGTCTCGACACCGCCGACGAACAGGTGGACACCGTGGGCCGCGCCTTCCTCGGCTTAACCCTGGGATGCGCACGTTGCCACGATCACAAATTCGATCCGGTTTCGCAGGAGGACTACTACGCTCTGGCTGGAATCTTTCGCTCCACCCAGGTCGTGTTGGGCACTCGAAACGGCTGCGTCAATGTCGCGAGCTGGATTGAGCAGGCCCTGCCCGGACCGGAGCCGCAACGCGCGGACACCGAAGCCAAGGTCGCGAGGCTGGAACTTGCCATGCGTCTCACGGTGGAACAGCAGTTCAAACAAAAGGCGGGCGGAAAAATGTCCGCCGACAAACTCCCCTTGGGCGGCGTCATCTACGACGAGGCCGACGCCGAACTCACCGGCACCTGGCGCAAGTCATCACTGAACGGCAAACGATTCGGCGACGGATACGTGGTGCACGATCCGGACACGGAGCCAAGCCGGGCTGTCTTTCGGGCGAGTCTCCCAGAGAACGGCGTCTACGAGGTGAGAATCGCCCATAGCTCGGATCGCAACCGGGCGCGTGAAATTCCGGTCACCGTCGAGGCGCGAGACAAGATTCATCATCTCAAGTTTGACCAGACCAAGACTCCCGACGTGGCCGGCCTGTTCCAGACGCTCGGTCGTTTCGATTTCGAGAAAGGTGGAAGAGCCAATCTCATCATCGAATCGGACGGCACGAGGGGCTACCTCATTCTCGACGCGGTTCAATTCATCGCCGTGAAGGATATCGATCGGGAGACAAAGGCACTCGCGGATGCGATGGACGGATCACTCGACCCGCTCTTTTCCATGAACGAAGGCGAACTAAAAAAGGAGCTTTCACGCCTGATCCGGGAGTTGAAGACGGCCGATGTCGCCATGGCTCCGCGGGACGCCGCCGATGCCGCCGACATCCACCTCCGTATCCGAGGCGAGACCGGCCGCCTGGGCGCGTTGATTCCACGTGGCTTTCCGGAGGTGATTACAGACGAACACTCACCGACCATTCAGGACGGGCAAAGCGGACGCCTTCAACTCGCCCAATGGATCACCGCCCCCGAAAACGCGCTGCTCGATCGGGTCATGGTAAACCGGGTATGGCACCACCTTTTCGGTCGCGGCATCGTCGCCTCAGTTGACAATTTCGGCACTCTCGGCAGCGGCCCGTCCAATCTTGATCTGTTGGATTACTTGTCGACCCGATTCCGCGAGACAGGCGGATCCGTGAAGCCCCTCATCCGCGATCTGGTCCTCAGCCACACCTACCGGCTGGGGGCGGACGCGCCCAAGTCCCTCCTCGATGCCGATCCGGAGAACAAGCTCTTTGGTCGACATTCACGACGGCGACTCTCCGCCGAGGAGATCCGGGATTCTGTCCTCTTCTTGTCGGGCAAACTCTCGCCGTCGATCGGCACCGCAACCTCGGCCAAGTTTGGCGAGGACCTCGACAAACCCATGAGCTTCTCAAAGGAAACCCTGCGGACCGTCTATCTGCCTATCGCCCGCAACAATCCGGTCGCGGAACTGGATCTGTTCGACGCGGCGAACCCTGATCTTGTCAGCGGCAGCCGGGCCACCACCACGGTCCCCACCCAGTCGCTCTACCTGCTCAACAACAACTTCTTTCTGGAGCAGGCCCGTTCGCTCAACCGCCGGTCGCCGGAGCAATTGACCGGCGAGCAACGCGTCAACTGGCTCTACGAATCCGTCTTGAATCGGCCGGCACAATACATCGAAACGCAACGCGCGTTGGAATTCATCGAAACGCTGAAGGCCGGCGGATCGGAGACCGAAGCATTTGCGCATCTCACGCACTTGCTCCTTGTCTCCACCGAGTTCCTGTTCCTTGATTAGGTCCGTCATGAACCCCGCCTCAACAGCCTGCAACAGCTTTGATCCGCCGGCACTCACACGACGGGACGCGTTGAAACGGGCCGCCTGCGGTTTCGGGTCCCTGGCCATCGCCGGAATGGCGAACGCCGGGGCAAGTCATCACCGCGTCCGCGCCAAACGGGTGATCATGCTCTTCATGCACGGCGGTCCGTCGCAGGTCGACACCTTTGACTTCAAGCCCGAGCTTCAGCGCCGCCACGGTCAACGACTTCCCTTCGCTCCCGCGAAAAACCTGGATCCCACCGCCACCCGACAGGCCACCCTGCTGGGCTCGCCCTGGGAATTTCAACAGCACGGTCAATCGGGGCTCTGGTGCAGCGAGCTGTTTCCGCATGTGGCACGGCGCATGGACGACATCTGCGTGCTGCGGTCGATGCAAAGCAAGGGACAGTCACACGGGCAGGCCGTCTGCATGTTGCACACCGGCACCGACAATTTCATTCGCCCGTCCGTTGGAGCCTGGGTGAGCTACGGCTTGGGCAAGACAAACGAGAACCTGCCCGCCTTCGTCAGCATCAGCCCGTCCGCCTCCCACGGCGGCCCCCGCAACTACGGACCCGCCTTTCTGCCGGCCGAGCATCAGGCCACCACCATCGGCGCGAACGGCAGGCTGGAGAACAACGCCAATTTTCGCTTCCTCGATTCCGCGACCAGCGCGGACGTGCAGGGTCAAAAACTCGACTTCCTCCGGCAGATGAATGAGGACCATCTCAACCGGACCCGCCACGCCCCGGTCGAGGGCATGATCCGCTCGATGGAACTTGCCTTCCGAATGCAGACCGCGGCTCCGCCGGTCATCGACATCGGCAACGAACCCGACTCGATCAGAGAACTCTACGGCATCGGGGAAAAAGCCACAGACACCTACGGACGCCAGTGCCTCATGGCCCGTCGCTTCGCCGAAGCCGGCGTTCGCTATATCCAGGTGAGCACACCGAACGTCTGGGACCAACACGGCAACCTCAAGGCCGGCCACGAGAAAAACGCCATGGCCGTGGATCAGCCGATCGCGGCGTTGTTGACCGATCTCAAACAGCGAGGCCTGCTTGACGATACCTTGGTGGTTTGGGGCGGCGAGTTTGGAAGAACCCCGATCGTACAGGGTTCCAACGGCCGGGATCACAATCCGCAGGGTTACACCATGTGGCTGGCCGGCGGCGGCGTGAAACCGGGCCTCGCGTGGGGGGAAACGGATGAGTTCGGTTACTACTCGGTGAAGGACAAGGTCCACATGCACGATCTTCACGCCACCCTGCTCCACCTGATGGGACTCGATCACCTGCGCCTCACCTATCGCTACGCGGGACGTGATTTCCGCCTGACCGATGTCGCCGGGCACGTCGTCAACGGAATCATTTCCTAAGCTCCGAGGCCTCGCCCACGATCCGCGCCGATCGCGTCATTTCTGCAAAAAGTAGCCGCGCTGCTTTTCACTGATCGGCAATCCCAGCCGCTCCATCGCAGCAAGCATGTCCTCCCACACTTTCCGCTTTTCGCTGACGGACTGGTTGCGCAGGAGATACGCGGGATGATAGGTCGGCATTACAGGGATTCCTTCAAAACTCATCCATTTCCCCCGCAAACGGGTGATCCCGATCTGCTTTTTCCCCAACAAACCCTGCACCGCCGAAGTTCCGAGGCAAACGATCACCTTGGGTTGAATGATATCGATCTGCGCGGCGAGGAAAGGCAGACAGGCCGCCATCTCCACCGGTGTGGGAGGACGATTTCCGCTCGCTTGCCCGGGTGTGTCGGGCCGGCATTTCACCACGTTCCCGATGTAGATCTCCTCCCGCTTCAAACCCATCGCCCCGATGATTTTGTTCAAGAGTTCCCCCGCCTTTCCGACAAAGGGTTCTCCCTGCCGATCCTCGTCCATTCCCGGAGCTTCCCCCACGAACATCAGCTCCGTGTGAATATTACCGACACCAAAGACCACCTGGGTCCGCGCGGCGGCCAGATTCGGGCAAAGAGCGCAGCCCATCGCGCGCTCACGCAACCCCGCCATCGCGGTCTCCTTTTCCTCGCGGGATCGGGTCACACGCGTCGGCTCGAACTTCTCCACTCTCCGGGACTCGCTGACAGGCGCGGACTGCCCGGGCACCTCGATTCGCGGGGACTGTGGTCGCGGCGCGGTTTCAGGCACGCTGGGAGACGCATCACTTCGGGCAATACTTCGCGAGATCGGCCTCGCCAGGCGTGACAGCACCTCGCGATCCACATTCACATGGCGAACACCTCTCGCCTTTTCCTCTTCCAAATGCCGGATCGTGGCTTCCAGCAGTTCAGGATAATCCATGCCCGAGTCTGGCCGCCTGTTGATTCCCCAAAAAGCCAATTCTCCAACCAAGTCCGATCTTCAAACCGAGGGACACTTTGGGCATCCTCCCCCGATGACCCGCCACTGTTGGAAATGCGGAAAAATCTACGGTCTGGAAGGCACCCCGGGGCGCAGCGAGGCGTGCGAGCAATGCCGCGCCGATCTGCACGCGTGCCGCAATTGCGCGCACTTCGACCGGGCAGCCGCCCATCAATGTCGCGACCGCCGCGCCGAACCGGTTCACGACAAGGAAACCGCAAATTTCTGTGAATGGTTTGAACTCGCTCGCAGGGAATTCGCCGGTGCCGAAAGCGACCCGGATCGGGCTGCCAAGGCGCGGGACGATTTCAACAAGCTTTTCGGAGGCTGAACCGGTGCCTTTCGCGCCACCCAAATCCTCCAATCACGCCAAAAATCAGCGGATCAGATTTTTTTCCAATTCTTCATTGACTCCCCGCGATCGATACTGTTCTCTCCGCCCATCGCAGGATCTCAGATTTGTTGGCGACACGTTGGTTTTGTTCTTTGAGTCGCCTTTTTAGCTTTCGGTCCGGATTGGCACAGTCCCGACCGAAATTCCCCCAGATCCTACATTGTGCCTTATTCTGAAAACTCCCCGGGGTCGTTGCAGTCTCCCTCAGACTGGCGACCCCGGTTTTTTGTACTTTTTTGTAATTTTCCCAAGTCCATCGCTTCTTAATTCGCTTGTCGCACCTCCATCGAGCAGGGCTAACTCGACGTCCTCATGAAGACCTTGAACCTGCTGCTCAGCATCTTCGGCGCGCTGGCGGCGGTCGTTTTCGTAGCCCAACTTGTCAGGGGAAGCGAACAGCCCTGGAAACTCGTCGCCAAGGCCGTCGCTTCCCTCGCTGTCATCAGCGTCTACCTTTTCCTCCGCGATGCCGGCCCGTTCGGAAAGCTGTTCTCAATCGCGGCCTTCTTCGGCATGGCCTTCCTTTGGTGGAGCGATGTCGGCGATCTCTTGGGAGGAATCATTTCATCCGGGATGACAGGCGGTTCCCAACAGGTCGACAAAACCGCCCTGCTCTCACGTGTCGAAAGCCTCCGCAAGACTAACCGCCACGAAGAAGCGCTCGAGGAAGCCCACCTCCAGCTCAAACGCTTCAAGAACGACTTCGACTGCTTCATGCTGATCGCGTCGATTCAGGCGGAGGACATGAAAAACCTTCCCATCGCGGCTTCCCTTTTGGAAGGCCTCCTTGCAAGCAACAAGAAACTGGAGAGAAAGCAGGTCGTTTACGCCTTGAACACGCTCGCTGATTGGCACCTGAAATTTGGTAGGGATCCCGACTCCGCCCGCGCCTGCCTGAATCAGATCG